>NZ_POUB01000387.1 GCF_003236335.1 Micromonospora deserti | reverse complement strand
GGTCGGCCCGGCCGCCGGCCCGGCGATGCCCGCGTCCGGCCCGGACCGCCCCGCCGACCCCGGGGCCACCGCCCTGATCCCGGCCGTACCCGGGCGTACCCGGATCGGCCCACCCCCGCTCGACTCGACCGCGCTGATGGGCGCGGTTCCCCGCACGCCGCAGCCGGAGGGGGCGACCGGTGAGCCCGAGGACGTCGCCGCCGAGCCTCCCCGAGCCCGCCGGGGCGAGCGGGTGGTGCAGTTGCGCCCGGAGCAGACCGGCGAGGGCTACAAGAGCGTCTACTCGGAGCTGACCCGTCCGTCGCTCGCCTCCCGGTTGCGCACCGGTGTCCGGGTCACCGGCGAGGTGTTGATCACCTTCGGCCTGGTGGTGCTCCTCTTCGCCGGGTACGAGATCTGGGGCAAGTCGGCCATCGTCGACGCCCACCAGGACGACCTGAGCCAGCAGTTGGCGCAGGCGTGGGGACCGACCGGCGACCCGACGGTGGCCGCCCCGTCGGCGAGCGCTTCCACCAAGCCCCCACCGCCGGTGCAGGGCAAGCCGATCGCCGGGCTCTACATCCCGAAGCTGGACAAGAACTGGGTGGTGGTCGAGGGCGTCAGCCAGAAGGACATCCGGTACGCGCCCGGCCACTACCCGACCAGCGCGATGCCGGGCGAGGTGGGTAACTTCTCCGTCGCCGGACACCGCAACAAGGCCACCTTCTGGCGGTTGGACGAGCTCGGCGACGGCGACGTGATCGTGGTCGAGGGCAGGAACGACTGGTACGTCTACCAGGTGTCCGACAGCCTGATCGTCAAGCCGACCCAGGTCGAGGTGGTGGCGCCGGTGCCGGGCAAGCCCGGGGTCAAGCCCACCAAGCGGATGCTCACCCTGACCACCTGCAACCCGAAGTTCGACAACTACCAGCGCCTGATCATCCACGCGGAGCTGGCGCGTACCCAGCCGAAGTCGGCGGGTCGCCCGGCGGAGCTGGGGAACTGAGGCACGATGTACGCCTGGATCTGGCGGAAGCTGCCGTTCGGCCTGGCCGGCAAGCTCACCGGCAGCGTGCTGCTGCTGGCCGCGATGGTGGCCCTACTCTGGTTCGTGGTCTTCCCGTGGGCCGAACCCCTGCTGCCCTTCGACGACGTGCAGGTCACCCAGGAGTCCGGCGTGCCCGGCGACCCGGGTGACGGTGGCGCGGTGCCCGGCGGCGACGCCCCGGCCGGCGACGAGCACGACTTGCCGTACGACACCGAGCGGAACAACACCGCGCCCCCCTCCCCGGACAGGTGAGCCCCATGCGCGTGCTGGTGATCGACAACTACGACTCGTTCGTCTTCAACCTGGTGCAGTACCTGGGCCAGCTCGGCGTCGAGTGCGAGGTCCGGCGCAACGACGAGATCGACGTGGCCGAGGTCGGCCGGGTGGGCGCGGCCGGCGTGTTGCTCTCCCCCGGCCCGGGCAGCCCGGACCGGGCCGGCATCTGCCTCGACGTCATCCGCCACTACGCAGGCGAGTTGCCGATCTTCGGCGTCTGCCTGGGCCACCAGGCGATCGGGGAGGCGTTCGGCGCCACCGTCACCCGCGCCCCCGAGCTGCTGCACGGCAAGACCTCCGAGGTGCGGCACCACTCGGTCGGGGTGCTCGCCGGCCTGCCCGACCCGTTCACCGCGACCCGCTACCACTCGCTCGCCGTGCTACCCGAGACGCTGCCGGACGAGCTGGAGGTCACCGGCTGGACCGGTTCCGGGGTGGTGATGGCGATGCGCCACCGGACGCTGCCGATCGAGGGCGTCCAGTTCCACCCGGAGTCGGTGCTCACCGAGGGGGGCCATCTGATGCTGGCCAACTGGCTGGCCGGCTGCGGTCATCCGGAGGCGCTGGAGCGGGCCCCGGAACTCGCCGCCGAGGTGGACGCCCGCCGCCGCGCCGCCTTCGCCACCACCTGACAGGCGTCGCACGTCGGATCGTCAGGACTCGTCGTCATCCTGCCGACGAGCACGCGCACGGCGGTCACCTGATGCTCCCGAACCGGCTCGGCCGGCCAGGCGGGCCGTCGGCCGGGCGGCCAGCGATCAGGCCCGGATCACTCGCCGGAGAGCCGGGCCGGCGGGCTGGTCGGGAACAGGCGGAACCCGCCACCTTCACCGTCGGTCGGCTCGGTCGTGGGCGTCGGGGTCGCCGTGGCGCTCGGCGTCGCCGGGACCTCCTCCGGCACGGTCACCACGATGGTCACCGTCTTACCCTTCGCGAGGTTGGTGCCCGCCCGCGGGTTCTGCGCCGAGACCCGGCCGGCCTGGTCCGGCGGCACCGCGTCGCCCTCCTCCACCTTCACCAGGTAGCCGGCGTCCTTCAGTTCGTCCCGGGCGTCGTCCTCGGTGGCGTTGAGCACGTTCGGCACCTGCACCACGTTGCCGTTGGAGACGGTGAGGGTGACCTTCGTGCCCTCCGCGACCTGCGAGCCCTCCTCGGGAGACACGTCGGTCACGGTGTCCTTGCGTTCCGCGCTGTCCACAACTTCCCGCGCGACCACGAAGCCCTCGGCCTCCAGCCGCTGCTTCGCGCTCTCGTACGTCGATCCCTCGATACCTGGCGGGATGACCTTGGTGGCGGGACCGCCGCAGACCTGGACGGTAACCACCTGGCTCGGCGCCAGTCGCACGTTCGGGCCCGGGTTCTGGTCGGCGACCGTCCCCTTCCGGCAGGTACTGTTGAAGATCTGTTCGCCGGCCTGGGGTTGCAGGTTGGCCTTCTGGATCTCGGCGAACGCCTGCTCCTGCGTCAGGCCGGTCACCGCGGGCACCGCGACCTGCCGATTCGCCTGCTGGTTCCAGAGCAGGGCGGCGACCAGGGCGAACACCGCGAGCACGCCGACCGCGACGAAGGTGGCGATCAGCCACGACGACGCCTTGCGCCGGCGCGGGTCACCGACCCGGGCCGGGATCTGCCGGGTCTGCGGCGCGCCGGCATAGCCCGCCGCACCGGCGCCCGGCGTCAGCTGAGTCGTCTCGTCCTCGCGCAGCACGGGGGTGGCCAGCACCGGCCGGCCGGCCGCCGCCCGGAGCAGGTCGGCCCGCATCTCGCCGGCGCTCTGGTAGCGGTTGAGCGGGTTCTTCGACAGCGCCTTGAGCACGATCGCGTCGACCGCCGGGTTCACGTCCGGGTTGATGTCGCTCGGCGTCGGCGGCGCCTCCCGGACGTGCTGGTACGCGACGCTGACCGGGCTGTCGCCGACGAACGGCGGGTGCCCGCAGAGCAGCTCGAAGAGCACGCACCCGGCGGCGTAGACGTCGGAGCGGGCGTCGACCGCCTCGCCCCGCGCCTGCTCGGGCGAGAGGTACTGGGCCGTGCCGATCACCGCGCTGGTCTGCGTCATCGTGGTGGCACCGCTGGCCAGCGCCCGGGCGATGCCGAAGTCCATCACCTTGACCTGGCCGGTCTGGGTGAGCATCACGTTGCCGGGCTTGATGTCCCGGTGGATGATGCCGTGCCGGTGGCTGAACTCCAGCGCCGCGCACATGTCGGCACAGATCTCCAGCGCCCGGCGCGGCTGGAGCCGCCCCTCGACGCCGAGAACCTCCTTGAGGGTCCGGCCGTTGACGAACTCCATCACGATGAACGGCAGCGTCTCGCCGGTCGGTGCCTGTTCCTCGCCGGTGTCGTAGACGGCGACGATGGCGGGGTGGTTGAGGGACGCCGCGTTCTGCGCCTCGCGGCGGAACCGCATCTGGAAGGTGGCGTCCCGGGCCAGGTCCGTCCGGAGCATTTTGATCGCGACGTCCCGACCGAGCCGGAGGTCACGACCGCGGTGCACCTCGGCCATGCCGCCGTAGCCGAGCAGCTCGCCGACCTGATACCTGCCACCGAGCAGGCGGGCCTGCGCTGTCATCGCGTCTGTCGTCCTTCGCTCGTCGTCGTCTCGTCGCTGCCCGGCCGGGGCCGTTCCTGTTGACGGTACGACGTCCCGGCCGGATCGTCGCGTCCGTCAGGCCGCAGCACGCCGGCCGTCACCGTCCCCGGGGCGAGCGCACCGGGTTCACCGGCCTGCACACGCCCCCGCAGGTTGTAGGAAATCACGCCGGAGCAGACGAGTACCAGTACGGCCAGGAGGATGGCGAGGATCACCATGCCGGGCCGGGACCGGTGCGGCCCCGGCCCGGGCACCGCGGGCGCGGGCTGCCGGGCGTACACCGGCGGGCGGTCCTGCCGGACCGGGGCCGACGGCACGGCCGCGGCGCCACGGGGGAGTCCAGCCTGGGCCGCCGGCGGGCGCGGCGCGGACACGGCCGGGGCGACCACGGCGGGGCGCGGCGCGGGCGGCGGGTGCGCGGG
>NZ_POUB01000386.1 GCF_003236335.1 Micromonospora deserti | reverse complement strand
CCCCGGGTACGGCCCGAACACCCGGACCCTGCTCCAGTTCCGGGTGGCCGGCACCCCGTCGCCGCCGTACGACCTGGCCCGGCTGCGGGACCGGCTGCCCCGCGCGTACGCGGCCAGCCAGCGCCCGCCGATCGTGCCGCAACCGGCGTACGACTCCGCCTTCGGCACCCGCACCGCCCGGGAGACAACGGTTCCCGTACAGGCCACCTCGGTCACCTTCACCCCGGCCGGCGCCAGCGCCCCGGTCACCCTGCCGCTCGCGGTCAAGGCGGTGCAGCAGGTCTTCGAGCCCGGCCACGGCCGGCTCACCGGCCGGCTCGGCGTGGCGCACCCGCACGCCGGGCCGCTCTCCCCCGCCACGCTGCCGCTCGGCCCGACCGACCCGGCCACCGAGGTGCTCCAGGTCAGCGACCCGGCCGTGCCGGTGGGCGCCCCGGCCGACGGCACCCAGCTCTGGCGGATCCGCGGCACCAGCCGGCAGACCCAGCCGGTCCGCCTCGACGGCTGCGACGTGCAACTGGTCAACCGGGTCGGCTGGGACGGCACCATCCGCCCCCCGCACCCGAACGAGCTGGGCTGGAAGCAGGTCGTCCGGGTCAACCCGCGGGAGGACGTGATCGTCGCGGTACGGCCGGTCGCGCCGGCCCTGCCGTTCAAGCTCGGCGACAGCGTACGGCTGCTGGACCCGACCCGGCCGGCCGGCGCCCGGACCGGCTCCACCCCGGTCAGCCCGCTCGACGGGCGCCCCGCGCTAGTGGTGAACCAGCTGGTCAACCTGGGGTGGGAGTACCGCTGGCACAGCCAGCTGGCGGGCCACCGGGACCAGGGCATGAGCCGGCCGCTGGTGCTGCGGGTCTCCCCCAAGGCGCCGACCGGCCTCACCGCCACCCCGGCTCCGGGCTCGGCCACCGCGCTGCCGGCGATCGCGCTGGCGTGGACCGGCAACGGTGGCCGGCCGGCGGCGACCAGTCACCTGCTCCAGCGGGCCACCGACCCGACCTTCTCCGCCGGCCTCACCGCGATCACCGTGGCGGCCACCGCCACCCGCTACACCGACGCCACCGTCACCCCGGGCGTCACCTACCACTACCGGATCCGGGCGGAGAACGCGGTCAGCTGCTCCGCCTGGTCGAACAGCGTGCCGGCCTCGGTGCAGCTGGCCGCGCCGGCCGGGCTGGCCGCGGCGATCCCGCCGGCCGCCCCGCTGCGGGTCGCCGTACGCTGGAACAACCGCTCCTTCGCCACCGGCGTCGACGTGCAGCGGGCCACCAACCCGACCTTCACCAGCGGGCCGGGCACCACCGCCATCGGGGTGGGGGAGAACCACCTCGACCCGGCCGTCGCGCCCGACACCACGTACTACTACCGGGTCCGCACCACCTACCTCGGCGCCGCCTCACCGTGGTCAACGGTGGCCACGGTGACCACCCCGCCGGCGCCCGGCCTGCCGACCGCGGTGAGCGCCGTCGCCACGGCGCCGGGGCCGGACACCGCGACGGTGATCCTCGGCTGGGCCGCCAGCACCCCGGCCGGAGCGGGCGCGGGATTCATCGTCCAGCGGGCCCTGGACGCGGCGTTCACCCGGGAGGTGGCCAGCTTCACCGTCGCCGGTCGGGGCTTCACCAACACCGGCCTGGCCCGTGGGGTGACCTACCACTACCGGATCCGCTCGTTCAACGTGGTGGGCAGCTCCCCGTTCACCGCCCCGGTGCCGGTGGCCACGCCGCGGTGATCAGGGGGTGGGCAGGGGCCGGCCGATGCCGCGCAGCTCGGCCAGCGCGGCGGCGACCCCGTGCAGCAGGTCGGTCGCCTCGGTCAGCCGGGCGGCGGCGGGGTGCTCACCGTCGGGACGGGCGTGCTCGGCGAGATAGCCGGCGGCGGCCACCACGAGCCGTTCGTACGCGGCGACGCCGCTCTCCAGCTGCCCGGTCAGCGCCCGGTGCGCCTCGGCCAGCGGTGCCCGGGAGTCCGGCGGGGCGAGCCGCAACGCCCGCTCGACGCTGGCCACCCGGGCGGCAAGCTCCCGCAGCGACCGGTCGGCCTCGGTGGCCTCCAGCACAGCCGGCTCGGCCAGCCCGGTCAGCCGGTTCGTCATCCCGGCGAAGGTGAGCGCGGCCCGGTCCAGCCGGGTCCACGGTTCGGCGGCACTAGTGCCGCGCAGTGCCACCCGGGCGCGCACCCGGCGTAGCTCGGCCAGCACGCCGGGGCCGACGGGCAGCCGCTCCACCGCGGCGACCAGCCGGGCACGGGACCGCGCGGCGGCCTCGGCCGGGTCCAGCGGGGGCGGCGCCGGCCGGGCGGCCAGCGCGCGCAGGTCGAGCCAACGCCAGGCGGCGAGCACGACCGCGCCACCCGCGCCGGCAGCCCACGCCGCGTCCGGCAGGCCAAGGCCGGCGTACGGGGTCAGGACGGCGGCGGCACCGGTGAGACCACCGGCCGTGACGCTCCACCGGCGGGCGGACCGCCGCAGTCGGCCCAACCGCCGGAAGTACCGGGTGCGCTCGTCTGTCACCTGTGCCTCCTCGAACCGGCCGCTCAGCCGGCGGCGGTGGTGTCCCCGGTGCCCCGCTCCCGGCCCAGGTTCGCCCGGATCTCGTCGAGCCGGGCGGCGGCCGCCGGGTCGGCCGCCTGGGCGGCCGGCTCGGCGCGCGGCACGGCCGGTCGTTCCTGCTGCGTGCCGCCGAGCTGCTCACCGGCCATGCTCGACCGGATCTGCTCGAGCCGTGCGGAGCCGGCCGAGTCGAGGGTGGCCTTCTGGATCTCCAGCATTCGGCCCTCGGCGGAGTTGCCGGCCAGCTCGGCGCGACCCATGGCGTTGGCGTAGCGCCGCTCGATCCGGTCCCGCACCTCGTCCAGAGACGGGGTGGTGCCGGGCGCGGTCAGCGCGGACATCGACTCCAGCGAGCGGGCGACGCTCTCCTGCATCTTCGCCTGCTCGAGCTGGCTGAGCAGCCGGGTGCGCTCGGCCAGCTTCTGCTGGAGGATCATGGAGTTGTTCTCCACCGCCTTGCGCGCCTGCGCGGCGGCGCCGAGCGCCTGGTCGTGCAGCGTCTTCAGGTCCTCCGTGGCCTGCTCGGCGGAGACCAGCTGGGTGGCGAGGGTCTGGGCGGTCTGCTCGTAGCGTGCGGCCTCGGCCTCGTCGCCCCTGCCGCGGGCCTGGTCGGCCAGCACCAGGGCCTGGCGGGCGTTGGCCTGCAGCCGCTCGACCTCGGACATCTGGCGAGAGAGCTTCATCTCCAGCTGCCGCTGGTTGCCGATCACCGCGGCGGCCTGCTGGACCAGCGCCTGGTGCTGCCGCTGGGCCTCCTCGACGGCCTGCTGGATCTGCACCTTCGGATCGGCGTGTTCGTCGATCCGGGCGCCGAAGAGCGCCATCAGGTACTTCCACCCCTTGACGAACGGGTTCGCCATGTCCGCGGTATCCCCTCAGTAGCCTCGCGCCGCCTCCACCGTTGCCAGACGGGCCGACCGACCGCAGGGCGGCAGTGCTCCACTGTGCCAGCCGGACGCCACCGGGCAGGCGGGGCGTGTGCGCCGGCACCGTCTGCGATCAACCCTACGCGGCGGCGTCCACGCCGACCATGCGGCGTGGTCGGAACCGATCAGGCGGCGCAGACCACGTCGCGGTCGGCGGGGCGGACCCGGGTGCTGCGCAGGGTGGCCTTGAGCGGCGAATCCTGGCGGACCTGCACGGCGACCGTGCCGGCGGAGCTGACCTGGCGTACGCCCTGGTTGGCGGCCTTGCGGACGCCGGAGGCGGCCACCGGGGTGGGCTGCTCGACCGGCTCGTCCTGCACCGGGACGAGCACGCCGGGCATCTGCTCGGCGAGCGCCACCGTGTCGCTGACCTCCCGCAGCAGCTCGGACAGGCGCGCGCCCAGCGCGTCGCAGATGGCGGCCAGCAGCTCGCTGGAGGGCTCCTTCTGGCCACGCTCGATCTCGGAAAGGTAGCCGAGGCTGACGTTGGCGGCGGAGGACACCTCGCGCAGGGTGCGGTGCTGCCCCTGCCGGCGCGCCCGCAGTGCGTCACCGATTACCCGGCGTAGCAGGACCATTCGCACCTCCCCTGAGGGACACCACTGTCGCGCCCGCCGTCGTACCCGACGCGGCGGACCGCACCGGCCCCGACCGCCGGAGCCTTCCCGCAACCGTACCCGCTGCCGGGCCCGGCGACATCCCGCCCCGCCCGTCGGATCCGGACGATGGGCTCACCGGCGGCCCGCACCGGCCTCCCGACCGGCGGCCCCGCCCCGATCCACGGCGTGGATCCGGTCGGCGAGCAGCCGCAGCGCCTCCACCACCGTGGCGGAGCGGATGGCGTCCCGT
>NZ_POUB01000385.1 GCF_003236335.1 Micromonospora deserti | reverse complement strand
GCCTTGTTGATCATGAGGTTGGCGGTGACATTCCGGGCACTCCGTCCCGCCAACCTCATGATCAAGCGCGTGGGAGGACGAGCGGGCAGGATCGGGCTGGGTGGGTCAGGGGGTGTGGCCCCAGCGGGCCTGCTCCAGGAGGTCGACGGCGCGGTGGCGGGCGTCGGCATCGTCGGTGCGCAGCAACGCGCTGGCCTCGTCGACCGCGTCGTTCAACAGCCGCAACTGCGCGTCCCGCTCCCGCACCAGGTCGGACTGCGCGGACAACTGCCGGGTCTTGACCCACAGCTCCACGAAGACCGACACCTTGGCCCGCAGCACCCAGGGGTCGAACGGCTTGGTCAGGTAGTCGACCGCGCCCACCGCGTAGCCGCGCAGCGCAAGCTGGGCGTCCCGGTCCGCGGCGGTGAGGAAGATGATCGGCACGTGCCGGGTCCGCTCCCGCCGCTTGATGTGGCCCGCCGTCTCGAAGCCGTCCATGTCCGGCATCTGCGCGTCGAGCAGGATCACCGCGAAGTCGTCGACCAGCAGCTGCTTCAGCGCCGCCTCGCCGCTCTCCACGGCGACCGACTGGACCGGCAGCCCCTGGAGGATCGCCTCCAGGGCCATCAGGTTCTCCCGCCGGTCGTCGACCAGCAGCGCCTTCGCCATCTGGGTCACGAACTCTCCTCGGTGCGGCTGCCGCTGATCCAGGACGCCATGAGCTCGATCAGCTCGTCCAGGTCGACAGGCTTGGTGATGTAGTCGCTGCCCCCGGCGGCGAGCGCCGACTCCCGGTCGCCCGGCATTGCCTTCGCGGTCAGGAAGACGATCGGCAGCTCCGCGAACCGGTGGTTGCGACGGATCTGCCGGGTCGTCTCATAGCCGTCCTGATCAGGCATCATCGCATCCATCAGGACGATGTCCACCTCCGGATGCTCGGCCAGCAGGCGGACGCCGTCCGCCCCGTTGTCCGAGTACAACACGGTCATCCCGTGCAGTTCCAGCGCACTGGTCAAAGCGAAGACGTTGCGGACGTCGTCGTCCACGATCAGCACGGTCACCCCCTCCAGCTGCCGGGTGGCCGGGGTCGGGGACGGCTCGGGCAGCTCCGGCGGCGGCATCAGCAGCGACGACGGCAGGCCGGCCCGGGACGGCGAGGGGGGCAACGGCGCGACCACCGCGTCCGGGGCCAGCACGTCCGGCACGAAGAGGGTGAACGTCGAGCCCTGCCCGGGCGCCGAGGACACACCGATCGTGCCGCCCAGCAGCCGGGCCAGGTCCCGGCTGATCGACAGCCCCAGCCCGGTGCCGCCGTAGCGGCGGCTGGTGGTGCCGTCGGCCTGCTGGAACGCCTCGAAAATGATCGACAGCTTGTCGTCGGAGATGCCGATGCCGGTGTCCACCACCGTGAAGGCGATCACCTGCCGGGCGTTGGTCAGCGCCGGCACGTCGAAGACCGCGTTCTCCGGCGCCGGGGCGATCCGTAGCGTCACCGCGCCGTTGTCGGTGAACTTGACCGCGTTGGAGAGAAGGTTGCGCAGAATCTGCTGCAACCGCTGGGCGTCGGTGACCAACGCCGGCGGCAGGCCCTTGCTGATCCGCACCTGGAAGTCCAGGCTCTTCTCCTCGGCCTGCGGGGCGAACGCCTGCTCGACGTAGCTGCGGATCTCGTCGAACCGGACCTCCGTCGGCTCGACGTCCATTCGACCCGCCTCGATCTTGGACAGGTCCAGGATGTCGTCGATCAGCGAGAGCAGGTCGGAGCCGGCGCTGTGGATGGTCTTGGCGAACTCGATCTGCTTCGGGGTGAGGTTCTGGTCCGAGTTCTCGGCCAGCAGCCGGGCGAGCAGCAGCAGCGAGTTCAGCGGCGTACGGAGCTCGTGGCTCATGTTCGCCAGGAACTCCGACTTGTACGCCGACGCCCGGGTGAGCTGCTGGGCCTTCTCCTCCAGGCCGCGCCGGGCCAGCTCGATCTCCCGGTTCTTGGTCTCGATGTTGCCCTTCTGCTCGGACAGCAGCTGGGCCTTGTCCTCCAGCTCGGCGTTGGTGCGCTGCAGCTCGGCGGACTGCTCCTGCATCTCGTGCGCCAGCCGCTGGGACTGGGCCAGCAGCTCCTCCGTGCGGCGGTTGGCCTGGATGGTGTTGACCGCGATACCGATGGTGAGCACCAGCCGCTCAAGGAAGGACAGGTGCAGCTCGGAGAAGGTGGTCACGCTGGCGAACTCGATCACGCCGAGCAGCTCGCCCTCGAAGAGCACCGGCAGCACGACCAGGTCGGCCGGGGGCGTGTCGGCCAGCCCGGAGCGGAGCATGAGCCGGCCGTCGGGCGCGGCGCTGACCCGGATCGTCCGGCGGGAGAGCGCGGTCTGCCCGACCAACCCCTCACCCGGTCCGAAGGTGACGTCGTGCCCCCGGGCCACGTAGCCGTACGAGGCGGTCAGCCGCAGCCGCATCACACCCTCGGAGTTGTCCGCGAGGAAGAACGCGCCGAGCTGCGCGTCGACCAGCGGGGTCACCTCCATCATGATCATGCGGCAGACCTCGCCGAGATCGCGTTGGCCCTGGAGCAGGCCGCCGATCCGGGCCAGGTTGGAGTCCAGCCAGCCCTGCTCGGCGTTCTTCTTGGTCGTCTCCCGCAGGGTGACGATCATCTGGTTGATGTTGTCCTTCAGCTCGGCGACCTCGCCCTGCGCCTTGACGTTGATCCGCTGGGTCAGGTCGCCCCGGGTGACCGAGGTGGAGACCCGGGCGATCGCGCGCAGCTGGGTGGTGAGCGTCGAGGCGAGCTGGTTGACGTTGTCGGTGAGGTCCCGCCAGGTGCCGGCGACGCCCCTTACCTGGGCCTGGCCGCCGAGCTTGCCCTCGGTGCCCACCTCGCGCGCGACCCGGGTCACCTCGTCGGCGAACGACGACAGCTGATCCACCATCGTGTTCACCGTCGACTTCAGCTCCAGGATCTCACCCCGAGCGTCGACGGTGATCTTCTGCGACAGATCACCCTTCGCCACCGCCGTGGTCACCGACGCGATGTTGCGCACCTGCGAGGTCAGGTTCGACGCCATCGAGTTCACGTTGTCGGTCAGGTCCCGCCAGGTGCCGGAGACCCCCTTCACCTGGGCCTGGCCGCCCAGCTTGCCCTCGGTGCCCACCTCGCGGGCCACCCGGGTCACCTCGTCGGCGAACGACGACAGCTGATCCACCATCGTGTTCACCGTCGACTTCAGCTCCAGGATCTCACCCTGCGCGTCGACCGTGATCTTCTGCGACAGGTCACCCTTCGCCACCGCCGTGGAGACCTGGGAGATGTTGCGCACCTGCGAGGTCAGGTTGCCGGCCAGCTGGTTGACGTTCTCGGTCAGGTCCCGCCAGGTGCCGGAGACCCCGCGTACCTGGGCCTGGCCGCCCAACTTGCCCTCGATGCCCACCTCGCGGGCCACCCGGGTCACCTCGTCGGCGAACGACGACAGCTGATCCACCATCGTGTTGACGGTGTCCTTCAGCTCCAGGATCTCGCCCTGCGCCGCCACGGTGATCTTCTGCGACAGGTCACCCCGGGCCACCGCCGTGGAGACCTGGGCGATGTTGCGGACCTGGGCGGTCAGGTTCGACGCCATCGAGTTGACGCTGTCGGTGAGGTCCTTCCAGGTGCCCGCCACGTTCGGCACGTCGGCCTGGCCGCCCAACTTGCCCTCGGTGCCCACCTCGCGGGCCACCCTGGTCACCTGCTCGGCGAAGAGGCGCAGCGTGTCGGTGAGCGAGTTCATCGTGTCGGCCAGCTCGGCGACCTCGCCGCGCGCCCCGACGGTGATCTTCTGCGACAGGTCGCCCTTGGCCACCGCCGTCGCCACCTGGGAGATCGACCGCACCTGGCCGGTCAGGTTCGATGCCATGGTGTTCACCGAGTCGGTGAGGTCCTTCCAGGTGCCGGCGACGCCCCGGACGTCGGCCTGGCCGCCGAGCTTGCCCTCGGTGCCCACCTCCCGGGCCACCCGGGTCACCTCGTCGGCGAACGACGACAGCTGGTCCACCATCGTGTTCACGGTGCGCCCGATGCGTAGGTACTCACCCCGCAGCGGGCGGCCGTCGATCTCCAACGCCATGTGCTGGGACAGGTCACCCTCGGCGACCGCGACGATGACCCGGGCGATCTCGGTGGTCGGCCGCCCCAGGTCGTCGATGAGCGAGTTGACCGCCCGCTGGCCCTCCGCCCAGGAGCCGTCCAACCCCTCGTCGTCCAGGCGCTCGGTGAGCCGGCCGTCCCGGCCGACGATCCGGCTGATCCGCCGCAGGTCCACGTGGTGCCGCTCCTGGAGCGAGACCACCTCGTTGAAGGCGTCCGCCACCTCACCCGCCCGGCC
>NZ_POUB01000384.1 GCF_003236335.1 Micromonospora deserti | reverse complement strand
GCCTGCGGAACTGGGCGGGCTGCAGCCCGGTGAACGGGAAGATCCACTCCGGGCGAGCCGCCGAGATCACCTGCACCCTGACATGATCCACCATGGACGCCCGACCGAGTTACGAGACGTCCCTTAGCGATCAGAAGCCCTCATCAAGCTTCCAGCGCTGGAACCACGTGCCCCAGGGCGGCACGGCACGGCACACGTCGTCTCAAACTTCGTTGCGTCCACCTGCGCGCGCGGGCATGGCCGGCTCGGCCCGATCTAGCATGATTGTCGCCATGCGCTACTTGATCTCCCACCCCGACGCGTTGGCCGAGCTTGGCGATCTGGACGTCGCGCTGTACGACGGCACTCAACCCATGCCCGAGAATCTCGACAATGTCGAGTTTTATGCGGTTCCGTACGGGATTATTGATCCGCGTTTCTGCGAGCCGATCGCCCGGATGCCCCGGCTCAAAGTGGTGCAGACCGTGACCGCCGGCTACGACCATGTCCTGCCGTACCTGCGGCCCGGCCTGACTCTGGCCAACGGCCGGGGCGTGCACGACGCAGCCGCCGCCGAACTGGCCGTGGCGCTCACCCTTGCCGCCCGGCGCCGGCTGCCGGACTTCGTCCGGGCGGGGGGCGAGGGCCGCTGGGCCTCGGGTTGGTCGACCGGGCTGGCTGACGCCCGGGTGCTGATCGTCGGGTACGGCTCGATCGGCGCCGCGATCGAGCGCCGGCTCGCTGGGTTCGAGGTGGAAATCAGCCGGGTGGCACGGAGCGCCCGCCCCGGCGTACGGCCAGTTTCCGAAATTCCGGAGATGTTGCCACGAGCGGATGTTGTTATCCTGGCCACGCCGCTGACCCCGGAGACCGAGGGCCTGGTGAACAAGGAGTTCCTCGCCAGGATGGCCGACGGCGCCCTGCTGGTGAACGTGTCACGGGGGCGGGTGGTGGACACCGAGGCGCTGCTCGCCGAGCTCAGCGCGGGCCGGCTGCACGCTGCCCTGGACGTCACCGAACCCGAGCCGCTGCCCGCCGACCACCCGCTGTGGTCCGCACCGAACGTCCTGATCAGCCCGCACGTCGGCGGCCTGACCGCCGCGTTGGCGCCCCGGGCCCGCCGGCTGCTGGTCGACCAGGTCCGGCGGTACGCGGCGGGCAAGCCGCTCGCGAACGTCGTTATCGGGCCGTGGTCTTGAAAGCCTGCAACCGTGTCCGGCGTCGGCACGCGAGGTGTCACTACTGTCACCCACTAGGGCCTGAGCTGCTGAAACAGGGGAGGGGGGCGGTGACACCTCGGTGACACCTAGGCCCGAAGCGCGGGTTCCGGTGGGTGCTGGTCGTGCCATAACCGTGCCAGTAGGACATGGCAGGGCCGGGGACTGGCGGGGATTGAGGGAAACTTCCGCGCTCCTGTGCGCGCTTTGCGGCTGCCTGGTCACGATGTGGGCGCGAGATCCCCCTGGCAGTGCGGGGGTCAGGGGTTCGAGTCCCCTCGGCTCCAACCTGAAAGCAGCAGGTCAGTGAAGATCAAGGCGGTTGTGGGCCACGTTGTCAATTCATGGTTCTATGTGGACGTGCACAACGATGTCGGTCTCACCGCCTACCTGGTCAACGAATCACGAGCGCGACGGGAGGAACTGGCGGCCGATCCGCTGGCGAGGCAGTGGATCTCGCCCGAGCAACGGGGCGCGGTCCGCGACCTGTGGGACGAGTTCGCCGCGTCGGTGTACCCCCACGACGACCTGGTCGTGTCACTGCGTGGCCGCATTATCCGGGACACCCTGACCCGGGCCCTGGAGCAGCGCCACGACACCGTGCTGGTGGTGTGCGGCGCCGGTTTCTCCTCGTACCCGTGGCTGCTGCCGTTCGCCGCGGCGATGGAGGTCGACCTGCCCGACATCGTGTCGACCAAGCGGCGCCGAGCCGCCGAGCTGCGGGCTGCCGGGGTGCTCGATCAACGAGAGGTCGAGCACGTCGCGGCGGATCTCAACGACCCGGCGGCACGCCGCGATCTCCTGGACCGCATCCGGCGGTTCGCCGCCGGACGGCCCATCGCGTACGTGGCCGAAGGGCTGGTCTTCTACCTGCCCCCGGAGCACGCCCGGGCGGTCACCGGGCTGGGGGTCTCGGCAGGGCCGGAGACCCTCACGGTGGTCAGCTACTGGCCGCTGGCCGCGGCGGACCATCCCGTGCTGTCGGCGCAACGCCGATGGTTCCGGAAGCGGTCGGTGCCCGAGGACGCCACCTACCTGACGACCGGCGATCTCTCGGCGATCCTCGGCAATCCGGTGGACAACCACAGCCCCGAGGACCTCCAGCGCCGGTACCTCGGTGAGGTCGTGGTACCCGAGACCGAGCTGATCCCGGAGCACGTGGCGGTGGCCGGGAAATGACCGACGTACTGCACGTCCAGACCAGGGCCTACCCCCTGCACTACACCTCGCTCGACCGCACGGTGAAGACCGTGGTGCTGCCCGGGGGACGGGGCGAGGTACACCCCGTCCCGGGAACGCTCGGTTCGGTGGCGTACAACTCCGAGGAGACGCTCGACCTCGATCTCACGGACATCGTCCGGGCTGCGGTCAGCCTGCCCGAGATCACGATCGTCAGCTGTCGGATCCGGATCCTCGCCGCCGGTGCCGTCCTCGTGGCGTACGCCCTGCGCCACACGACCGACCTTCGCAAGCTCGACGTGCACGCCCTGGCCAGCCTCGACGCGACGATCAACCGCAAGCTGCGCGAGGCCGACCGAGCCTTGCTGGGGGACGTGCTGGCCGGCGCGCGGCAGTCCGGGCTTGTCGGGCACGTGGTGGTACCCCCCGGCGGCGGCGCCGCCTCCGACTGGACGGAGGTCGACCCCCGCGCCGTTCGGTACAACTGCCACGTCATCGCGCGGGACCCCGCCTGGGAGCCGGACCGTCGGGTGCCGAGTCTGGTGCTGGGCCCCCGCTGCCAGATCCTGCTGCCCTACACCTATGCCTGGGACGGTGATCCGTCCCCGGACACCATCGACGAGACCCTGGCAATGCTGGAGCCCGCCGACATCGCCGTCGCCCAGCAGTCGGTGCTGGTCGGCGCCAGCGTCGGCGGCCTCCGGATCCTGACCGAACTGGCCCGGGCGACTCCCGGGCGGCTCGAGGGCCCGGAGTTTCGTCGTTTCCTCGACGGCGTCTGGGCCGACTACCACCACCTCGACGCGTACCGGGTCGAGTCGGGCCAGGACCATCGCGCCACATACCTCGCGGCCCGCGAGACCATCGGGCTCGACGGGACCCACGAGCGCGCGGAGAAGCTGCTCAGCCACGTGAACGCCTCGCTGCTCGCCGAATCGTCGCTGCGCAGCGAACGGCTGGACGGGCGGCTCAACCGGGTCGCCGCCGCGCTGACCGTGGTCGCGTCCGCGGCGTTCCTGCTGGACATCGCGGCCTTCCTGCTGCCCGACGTGAGCGGGCAGACGAAGGTGGTGACGGTCTCCGGGGTGACCCTGCTGGCCGCCGGCCTGCTGGGCGCGACGATCTTCTGGTCCCGGGAACGGAACGCCGAGGAGGGACAGCACCCGCAGCGGGAGGCGTGACGGCTGCGAGGCGGTACCTCCAGCTCACGTCGGATGTCCGGACGATGCCGGGTGCCGGTTGCGGCGGGCCGGCACCGCCCCCGCCGGGCCGCCCTGCGAGGTGCGCAACCACCGGGCCGGACGCCGCCGGGAGTGGTGACACAACGTCTCCCACACCTGCGTCACCCCGGCGGGCGTCGGGGAGTTGACCAGCACGGCCGACACCGAGCGGGGGAGTGACCATGGACGACATCACCGGGCTGATCCTCGACGACCACGCCGCCTTCCGGCGCGGGTTCGCCCGGCTGGACGACGCCCGGGACGAGCACGAACTGCTGGCGATCTGGGAGGCGCTCGCCCTGCACCTGGACATCCACGCGGAGGCGGAGGAGGCGATCCTCTACCCGCACCTGGTGCGGCACGGCGAGAACGGTGAGGCCGAGACCGTCGACGCGGTCGGCGACCACAACAAGATCCGGGACGCCATCGCGGAGGCCAAGCTGCACCCGGTCGGCTCGGAGCGGTGGTGGGCGGCGGTCCGGACGGCCCGCCGGGAGAACAGCGAGCACCTCGCCGAGGAGGAGGACGAGGCGCTGCCCGACTTCCGCCGGCACGCCGGCGTCGAGCTGCGGGCCGAACTGGGCCGGCGCTGGCTGACCTTCTATGGCGAGCACAAGAACGGCCGCAACCTGCCCTTCGTCGACAAGGACCCGCGGCGCTACGTCGACGAGCACCGCTGACGGCGGGCGTTCGGCGTGCTCCGCCACCGGGGCGCGCCACCTACGCGTACCACCTGCGCCGCCGGGGCGCGTGCCGGGGGTGCGGGCG
>NZ_POUB01000383.1 GCF_003236335.1 Micromonospora deserti | reverse complement strand
GCCCCGCGCCGCCCCGCCGACCTGACCGCCGGCCGGTACGACCCGACCTGCCCGCGCTGCGGTGGCCCGCTCGCCGCGACCCTGGTACCGGAGGACGCCCCACTGGAGCCGCGCAGCACGTACGCGGCCAGCAAGCTCGCCCAGGAGCACCTGGCGGCGGCCTGGGCCCGGCAGACCGGTGGCGCGGTCTGGGCGTTGCGCTACCACAACGTCTACGGCCCCCGGATGCCTCGCGACACCCCCTACGCCGGGGTGGCCTCGATCTTCCGGTCGGCGCTGGCCGCCGGGCGACCGCCCCGGGTGCTGGAGGACGGCCGGCAGCGGCGCGACTTCGTGCACGTCACCGACGTGGCGCGGGCGAACCTGCTGGCGCTGACCGCGGCGCCGCCGGACGGGCTGGTGCCGGTGAACGTCTGCTCCGGCGAGCCGCACACCGTCGGTGACCTGGCCGCCGCCCTCGCCGAGGCGATGGGCGGCCCGGCGCCGGTGGTCGTCGGGGGTGCCCGGGCGGCCGATGTGCGGCACGTCGTCGCCGACCCCCGACGGGCCCGGGAACTGCTCGGCTACACCGCCCGGGTCCGCTTCGCCGACGGGATCGCCGCCTTCGCCACCGACCCGCTGCGCGAACCGGCGGCCGTGCCGGCCTGACCCGCCACCGCGGTTTCCGGCGCGAGACCGCCGGGCCGCACGGCCCCCGGTCAGGACACCGTCCACAGCAGATGGTTGACCGCCAGCGCGGTGACCGCCTGGCCGGCCAGCCACCAGCGCCGGGCGCGCGGGGGCAGGAGAGCGGTCGCCGCCAGCAGCCAGACCGCGAACGGCAGCCAGATCCGTTCCACCTCGGCCTTGCTCAGCCCGGACAGGTCCGCGCCGGCGACCGCCAGCGCGGCGGCCAGGGCCAGCACGACGGCCGGCCCGGCGGCCCGCGCCACGGCCGGCGCGGCGGTCAGCCGGGCCACCGGCCCCGCCTGCCGCGTCCCCGGCGCGGCGCGCACCGCGCCGGCCGCCGCCACCACCGCCCGGCGCAGCGCCGGCCCGAGTGCCGGGCCGGCCGACAGCAGCAGCGCCGCCACGTTCGCCCACACCCAGTAGGCGTACGGGCGCTCGGCCGCCCAACCCTGGTAGTAGCGCTCGACCACCAGCCGGTAGCCGTCCCACCACCAGAAGCCGGCCGCGGTGAACCCGGCCACCACCGCGGCCACCCCGGCGAGGGCGGCGAGCAGGGCCTGCCACCGGTGCGTCGTCCGCAGCACCAGCACGGCCGCCGCCAGCAACCCGACCAGCACGAAGCCGTACGACAGGTGCAGCGCGAAGCCGAGCAGCAGCCCGCCGGCCGCCGCGCTCGCGCGGCCGCCCGCCGCGAGCAGTGCCAGGCCGGCGGCGACCACGCCGGTGAACAGCCCGTCGGCCGACGCGCCTACCCACACCGCGCCGGGCAGCAGCACCAGGAACGGCAGCACGGCCCGGGCCGCCTCGGCCGCGCCGAGCGCCCGCAGCGTCACCGGCACCGACACGGCCACCGTCGCGCCGACCAGGACGCAGGCCAGCGCTGCCGCGGCGCCCCCGCCGAGCCCCAACCGGTCCAGCCAGACGAAGACGAGCAGGGCGCCGGGCGGGTGGCCGGCGGTGTGCGTGGACCACGAGTCCGGCTGGAAGTCGAGGATCCGGCCAGTGAACCCGGCCAGCATCGCCGGGATGTCGGCGACCCGGGGCACCTCGTGCAGGTACTCCGCCTGCGGGGTCAACCGCCGGGCGAGACCGGCCGACCAGCCGTCCACCAGGGCCAGCGAGAGCGTCCACGCGACGGCGGCGAGGTAGCCCCCGGCCAGCAGGACGCCCCACCGGGCGGTGCGCGCCCACCGGACTCCCCAGCCCAGCACGCCCGCCGCGACCAGCACCGCGGCCGGGGTGCCCCAGTCCAGGTGCGGCCGCCACGTCGCGTAGAGCGGCGCCGCGTCGGCGTACAGGCCGGCTCCGCGCGCGTTGAGCAGTGCGCCCACCACCACCGCGGCTGCCACCAGCGCCACCTCGACGGCGAGCACCATCAGGTCGGCGCGGCCGCGGCGGGCCGGCGTCGGGCGGGGGGTGGCGGCCACGGTGGGACTCGACGTCATGACCACCGCACGGTACGGCCTGTGCCGGCCGCCGGGTGGCCGAACGTCCGGATGTCACCGTTCGGTAAGAACTGATTCGCCCGGTAAGCGATCCGTAAGGTGCTTCCGGCCCTCGGCGGCGGCGGGCCACCCTAGCGTCGACGGTATGCCGACACCGATCGACGTGGTGCTGCCGTGCCTGGACGAGGCCGCCGCCCTACCCGGCGTGCTCACCGCTCTGCCGCCCGGATACCGGGCGATCGTGGTGGACAACGGCTCCCGGGACGGGTCGCCGGAGGTCGCCGCCCGGCACGGCGCCCGGGTGGTTCGCGAGCCGCGCCGTGGCTACGGGGCCGCCGTGCACGCCGGGCTGGTGGCCGCCGAGGCCGAGCTGGTCTGCGTGCTCGACGCCGACGGCTCCTTCGACCCGGCGGAACTGCCGGCCCTGGTCGCCCTGGTGGCCGACGACGTCGCGGACCTCGCGGTCGGCCGCCGCCGGCCGGTCACCGCCGGCGCCTGGCCCTGGCACGCCCGGGCCGGCACCGCACTGGTCGCGGCGCTGCTGCGCCAGCGCGGGGTGCCCCTGCGTGACCTCAGTCCGATCCGGGTGGCCCGCCGCGAGGCGCTACTCGGCCTCGGCGTCACCGACCGGGCCTTCGGCTACCCGCTGGAGCTGCTGATCCGCGCGGCCGCCGACGGGTGGCGGATCCGCGAGCTCGACGTCACGTACGCCCCGCGCGCCGCCGGTACCCGGTCGAAGGTGTCCGGCTCGGTCCGCGGCACGCTGCGGGCGACCCGCGACTTCGCCGGCGTGCTGCGCAGTCTGGGCGGTGCCCGGTGACCGTGCTGCTGGTCATGGCCAAGGCGCCCGTGGCCGGGGAGGTGAAGACGCGGCTCTGCCCGCCGGCCTCGCCGCGGCAGGCGGCCCGGATCGCCGCCGCCGCCCTGCGGGACACCGTCGAGGCCGTCCGGGCGGCCCCCGGGGTGGTGCCGGTGCTGGCCCTGCGCGGGCGGTTCGCCGACGCGGAGGACGGCCCCGCCCTGCGCGCCGCCGTGGCCGGGTGGACCGTCCTGGCGCAGCGGGGTGGTGACCTCGGTGACCGGCTCGCCAACGCCCACGCGGACGTCGCGGCGGCCTGGCCGGGCCGGCCGGTCCTGCAGATCGGCATGGACACCCCGCAGCTGACTTCGGCCCTGCTCGGCGCGGCCGCGCGTCGTCTCGCCGCCGGTGGCGTGCCGCCCGGTCGGGCCGCCGACGCGCTGCTCGGCGGGGCCGCCGACGGCGGCTGGTGGGCGCTGGGGTTGCGCGACCCCCGGCACGCCGAGGTCCTGCGGACGGTGCCGATGTCCACCGCCGAGACCGGCCGCCGCACCTGGGCGGCGCTGGACCGGCGGGGGCTGCGGGTGGCGCCGCTGCCGGTGGTGCGGGACGTCGACGAGTGGGCCGACGCGCTGGCGGTGGCCGCGGCGGTGCCCGGCAGCCGCTTCGCCCGGCAGGTCGCCACGACCCGCCCCGTGCTGGTGCCAGGCGGGCACCGGTGACCGTCGAGGCCGTCACCGACGGCCCGACGGGCCCTGCCGCACCGGCCGCCGTCGACGGCTTCGCCGCCGCGCTCGCCACACAGCACGTCGCGCACTGGCTGGTGCACGCCGACGGTCGGCGGACCCGGCTCCCGGTGCGCCGCTGGCACGCCCCGGCCGAGCCGGCCCTGGCGGCGGTGGTCGGCCGGTGCGCCGGGCCGACGCTGGATCTGGGCTGCGGGCCGGGCCGGCTCACCCGGGCGCTCGCCGAGGCCGGGCTGACCGCGGTCGGGGTGGACGTCTCCGCGTACGCGGTGCGGCTGACCCGGGCCCGCGGCGCGGTGGCCCTCCGACGGGACGTGTTCTCCCCCCTGCCCGGGGAGGGGCGCTGGGCGCACGTGCTGCTGATGGACGGCAACATCGGCATCGGTGGTGACCCGGTGGCTCTGCTCGCCCGCTGCCGGCGCCTGATCGGCCCCGACGGCACGGTGCTCGTCGAGGTCGAAGCCCCCGGCCCTGGACTGTGGCGCGGGCACAGCCGGGTCGCCTTCCGCTCGTCCGACGGGCACCTGCGCCGCGGGCCGGTGTTCCGGTGGGCCCGGCTGGACACCGCGGCGCTGCATGGGGTTGCCGCCGCGGCCGGCCTGGCGGTCCGCGACCTGTTCGCCGCCGACCGGCGGTGGTTCGCCGAACTCGTGCCGGCCCGGCCCTGACCGGCCCGGGGTTCGCCGGCGTGGTGACCTTCTCCGCCCGCCGCTGCCGGGGGAGGGG
>NZ_POUB01000382.1 GCF_003236335.1 Micromonospora deserti | reverse complement strand
GGGCCGGGGGTCAGTCAGGCGCGGAGGATGTGGGTGAGGACGGCGATCGCCCGGTCGATACCGGCGTCGTCGACGTCCATGTGGGTGACCAGGCGGGCGGTGCGCGGGCCGAGCACCGAGACCAGCACCCCCTCCGCACGGGCGGCGGCGGCCAGGGCGTGCGCGTCCAGCGGCGCCTTGGTCAGGTCCAGCGGCACCAGGTTGGTGCGCACCGGGGTGGCCAGCACCCCGAACGGGGCGATCGCCTCGGCGAGCCGGGCCGCCCTGGCATGATCGGCGGCGAGCCGGTCGACGTGGTGCGCGAGGGCGTACCGGCCGGCCGCGGCGAGAATGCCGGCCTGCCGCATCCCGCCACCCATCCGCTTGCGGATGAACCGGGCCCGGTCGATCTTGTCGGCGCTGCCGACGACCAGCGAGCCGACCGGCGCGCCGAGCCCTTTGGAGAGGCAGACCGACAGGGTGTCGAAGAGGGCGCCGTACTCGGCCAGCGGCACCCCGTCGGCGACGTGTGCGTGCCAGATCCGGGCGCCGTCGCAGTGCAGCGCCACCTGCGCGTCGTCGGCGACCCGACGCAACTCGCGCAGGGTGGCCAGCGGGATCACCCCGCCGCCGCCCCGGTTGTGGGTCTGCTCCACGGCGATCGCCCGGGTGGGCACCGCCCAGTAGCCGTCCGGACGGATCATGGCGGCGACCGCGTCCGGGTCGATCTCCGCGCCGACCGCCGGCCAGGTCCGCGAGGAGATGCCACCGTACGCGGCGGCGGCCCCGATCTCGTACGTCACGACGTGCGCGTCGGCGTCGCAGAGCAGCTCGTGCGCGGGCGGCACCAGCAGTTGCAGGGCGATCTGGTTGGCCATCGACCCGGACGGGGCGAACAGCGCCGCCTCGTGCCCGAACAGCGCCGCGACCTCGGCCTCCAGCGCGTTGACGGTTGGGTCCTCGCCATAGACGTCGTCGCCGACCTGGGCGGTGACCATCGCCTCCCGCATCCCGGCGGTGGGCCGGGTCACGGTGTCCGAGCGCAGGTCGACGATCATGTCCTCGCGCGCGACCGCGGGGCTCACAAGCTCACTCCTCGCGCTCGCAGGGGAATCAGCCACGAAGCATCTCCGCCACCAGGAAGGCCAGCTCCAGCGACTGCTGGGTGTTCAGCCGCGGGTCGCAGGCGGTCTCGTACCGGTCGGGCAGGTCGAGGTCCTCGATGCCCTGGGCGCCGCCGAGGCACTCGGTGACGTCCTCGCCGGTGAGTTCGACGTGCAGGCCACCGGGGTGGGTGTCCAGGCTCCGGTGCACCTCGAAGTAGCCCAGCACCTCGTCGACGATGCGGTCGAAGTGCCGGGTCTTGTAGCCGTTGGACGACTCGTGCGTGTTGCCGTGCATCGGGTCGCACTGCCAAACCACCTTGGCGCCGGCCGCGGTGACCTTGGCCACGATCGGCGGCAGGGTGTCGCGGACCCGGTGGTTGCCCATCCGGCTGATCAGGGTCAGCCGGCCGGGGATGTTGTCCGGGTTGAGCTTCTCGCAGAGCTCGATCGCCTCGTCGGGGGTGGTGGTCGGGCCGAGCTTGACCCCGATCGGGTTGGCGATCCGGGAGATGAAGTCGATGTGCGCGCCGTCGATGTGCCGGGTGCGCTCTCCGATCCAGAGGAAGTGCCCGGACAGCCCGTACGCCCGGTTGTCGGAGACCCGGGTGAGAGCCCGGTCGTACTCCAGGGCCAGCGCCTCGTGCGAGCAGTACAGGGTGACGGTGCGCAGCGCCTCGTCGTCGGTCATCCCGCAGGCCCGGATGAAGGCCAGCGCGCGGTCGATCTCCCGGGCGATGGCCTCGTAACGCTCACCGGCCGGGGAGTTGCGGACGAAGCCCTTGTTCCAGTCGTGCACGGCGTGCAGGTCGGCCAGCCCGCCGGCGAGGTACGCCCGGAGCATGTTCATCGCGGCGGCGGAGTTGGCGTACGCCCGGATCATCCGCTGCGGGTCGGCGACCCGGGCCTCCGGCGTGGCCTCCAGCGAGTTGATCATGTCGCCGCGGTAGGCCGGCAGGCCCCGCGCGTCGGTCGGCAGTGACCGGGGCTTGGTGTACTGCCCGGCGACCCGGGCGACCTTGACCACCGGCAGCGAGGCGCCGTAGGTGAGCACGATCGCCATCTGCAGCAGGGTGCGGGCGTTTGCCAGCAGGTGGCTCTCGGTGTTGTCGGCGAAGGTCTCCGCGCAGTCGCCGCCCTGGAGCAGGAACGCCTTGCCCTCGCAGACCAGCGCGAGCCGCTGCCGGAGCTGGTCGACCTCGTACGGCGCCACCACCGACGGCGCCGTGTCGAGAACCTTGCAGACCTCGGCGACCTTGGCCGGGTCCGGCCACGGCGGGGTCTGCGCGCGGGGCAGCTCCCGCCAGCGGTCCAGGCCGAGGGCGGCGTCCTCGGCGGAGTCGACGGTCGGACGGCTGGTCTGCAGACCCGGGCTGCCCACGGCGGGATGGCTCAGTTGATGCCACTCTTGGCGCATGACAGAAAGCGTACGGCGACCGAGGGGGCGGCCGAGCGGCGAGGGGGACGGTTCCGGCAGGTGAGAGTTCCCTCACCGGAGCCGGTCAGGGCGTGGCGGCCGGGGCCGGGGTGTTCCCGCCGGGTGCCTCGCCGGAGATGCACCAGTCGGCACCGTCGCGGGTGACGGTGAACAGCAACGGCCGCGTCGTCCGGCGCGAACCGACCGTGATCGAGACGGAGGCGCTGACCTCCTGGCCCCGCGCGCCCGGGCGGATGTCGGTGATCTGGGCCTGCGGCGCCTCGAAGTGGTCGGCGAAGTCGCCGTTCGGCCCGGTCGCGGCGGCGTCGAAGCTCTCCTGGAGGGGTGCGCAGAGCTGGCTGCGGCCGGCCGCCACGTCCTTGGCGGCCATCGCGTCGAGGTACGCCTGCACCCGCTCCCGCGACTTCGCGGTCGCCTCCTCGGCGGGCGCCCGCCCCGGCTTCGTCGCCTCGTCCTGCTCGCCGATCCCGCAGCCGAGCAGGGCGGACGGCAGGGTCACCAGCAGGACGGCGGTTCCCGCCACCCTCCGCTGCGTCGCGCGCATCGGCACCTCCGTCACTGGACCAGTCGCCGTGGACATCGAGCCCCGTTGAGCGGCGAGTCTGTCACATCGACCGGCCTGCATGTCGACCCGTCGCGCCCCGGGACCAGCCGGGTGGCGGCTGACCGGCGACGCACGCCGGGCGGGGAGGGACCGGTACGTGGTCCCTCCCCGCCGTGTGGGTGATGCGTCAGCCTACGGCGTCAGCCGAGACCGCCCTTGATGGCACCGATCAGCTCACCGTTGCCGGTATCACCGGAGAGCTCCCAGAAGAAGGCGCCACCGAGGCCCTGGTTCTTCGCGTACGTCATCTTGCCGTTGATGGTGGACGGGGTGTCGTAGCTCCACCAGTTGCTGCCGCACTTGGCGTACGCCGTGCCGGCGATGGTGCTGGTCGCCGGGCAGGTGTTCTTGAGCACCTTGTAGTCCTCGATGCCCTGCTCGTAGGTGCCCGGGGCCGGCCCGGTGGCGGTGCCGCCCGGCGCGGTCTGGGTCACCCCGGTCCAGCCCCGGCCGTAGAAGCCGACGCCGAGCAGCAGCTTGCTGGCGGGGATGCCCTTGCTCTTGAGCTTCTGGATGGCCGCGTCGGACCAGAAGCCCTGCTGCGGGATGCCGGCGTAGGAGTAGAGCGGGGAGTGCGGGGCGGTGGGGCCCTGCGCGTTGAAGGCGCCGAAGTAGTCGTACGTCATCGGCATGATCCAGTTGAGGTGCGGCGCGGCGCCGGCGTAGTCGGTGGCGTCGATCTTGCCGCCGTTGCTACCGTCCGCGGTGATCGCGGCGGTGACCAGCGCCGACGAGCCGAACCTGGTCCGCAGCGCGCTCACCACGTTCTTGAAGGCGTTCGGGCCGCTGGAGTCACAGGTGAGGCCGCAGGCGTTCGGGTATTCCCAGTCGACGTCGATGCCGTCGAAGACGTCCGCCCAGCGCGGGTCCTCGACCAGTCGGTGGCAGCTGTCGGCGAACGCGGCCGGGTTCTGCGCGGCCTGGGTAAAGCCACCGGACCAGGTCCAGCCACCGAAGGACCAGATCACCTTCAGGTGCGGGTACATCTTCTTGAGCTTGCGCAGCTGGTTGAAGCTGCCGCGCAGGGGCTGGTCCCAGGTGTCCGCGACGCCGTCCACACTGTCCGCCGCGGTGTACGCCTTCTCGTAGTCGGCGTAGCTGTCGCCGATGGTGCAGCGCCCGCCGGTGGTGTTGCCAAACGCGTACAGGATGTGGGTCAGCTTGGCGGCGGAGCCGCTGGTGTGGATGTTCTTGACGTGGTAGTTGCGGCCGTATACGCCCCACTCGGCGAAGTAGCCGACCACCTTCTTACCGCCCGGGTCCGGCGGCGGGGTGGTCGGCGGCGGCGTGGTGGGCGGTGCGGTGG
>NZ_POUB01000381.1 GCF_003236335.1 Micromonospora deserti | reverse complement strand
GGTCGGGGTGGTGGCGGGGAGGACCGGCTGGGCGCCGGGCGCGGCCTTCGTCTCCCGGAGCCGGCGCTCCAGCTCGTGCACCCGGTGGGTCAGCTCGGCGACCTCGTCGGCGGTGGCCAGCCCCACCGCGCCAAGCGCCCGGTCGACCTCGAAGCGGATGAGCTTGGTCAGCGCCTCCCGGTTGGCCGCGCCGGTGGAGACGAGCTCCTCGGCGAGCGCCTGGAGCTGGGCGGCGGTGGCCCCGCCCGAGCCGACCAGGCGGCGAACCGCCTCCTGGGCCTTCTTCCGGGGCGCCTCCGTCAGGCCCAAGGCCAGCTCGAGGTAGGCGCGCCACGCGTCCTGCATGCCAGAGTCCTTCCACGGCGCGGGGGTGTGCAGGTGCCACGCTACCGGGCCCTGGGAAGCACCCCGTGCGGTACGGTGCCGGGGACGGCGTGGCGAGCGGTGAGGAGTCGATGGTGGCCAGCGTGGACGAGTGCCGGCAGGCGTTGCGGGATCTCGCCGACCGGCTGGACCGCAACGCCAAGAGCGTGCGGGAGCGGGTCGACCTGGACCGAACCCTCGCCTGCCGGCTCACCGACCTGGGCGCCGCGTTTCATGGCCGGCTGGCCGACGGCCGGCTGGTCGAGCTGACCGACGGTGACGACCCGAAGGCCAAGATCGCGATGAGCACCACCAGCGACGACCTGCTCGCGCTGGCCCGGGGCGAGCTGGACGTGACCCGGGCGGTCGCCTCCCGACGCGTGTCCATCAAGGCGAACCCGTTCGACCTGATGAAGCTGCGCAAACTGCTCTGAGCCGCCGGTCGGCCCGGCCGGCCGCCGTCGGTCAGGCGGCGAGGCCGAGCCGGCGCAGGGCCTGTTCGGCCGCCGGGGACGCCGGCCGCACCGGCGTGCCGGGCCTGGTGGACCCCGACGCCCGGCCGTCCTCCTCGGCCGCCGTCCAGACCACCGCGCAGAGCGCGGCCAGCGCGTCGAGCGGGCGACCCGATCCGGACAGCTCCCACCCGCCGTCGCGGCCGGTCACCGACCAACCACCGGCGTCCGCCGGGCTCGGCACCCGCACCACGGCCGCCGGGTCGAAGAGCCCCGCCAGGTCCGCCGAGACGTACGTCGGGCGGCGCGCCGGCGCGGCGGCGAGCAGTTCGGCGGCGTCGCTGACCCCGGTGAGCACCAGCAGGCTGTCCAGCCCGGCCCGGCGGGCCCCCTCGATGTCGGTGTCCAGCCGGTCGCCGACCACCAGCGTCCGGCCCGCGCCGGCGCGCCGCGCGGCGGTGGCGAAGAGCGCCCGCTCGGGCTTGCCGACGACCAGGTCCGGGTCCCGGCCGAGCGCGGTGCGCAGGGCGGCGACCAGGGCCCCGTTGCCGGGCAGCGGGCCCCGGCCGCTGGGCAGGGTCCGGTCGGTGTTGGTGGCGATCCAGGTCGCGCCGCCGCGCACGGCCACGGCCGCCTCGGCCAGGTCGACCCAGCCGACCTGCGGCCCGTACCCCTGCACCACTGCGGCCGGGGCATCGTCCGCGCGCGAGACCGGGGTCAGGCCGACGGCCCGGACCTCGGCTCGCAGCGCCTCGGCGCCGACGACCAGCACCGCCGCGCCGGCCGGGAGCCGGTCGCGGAGCAGTTCGGCGGCTGCCGCCGCGGAGGTGAACACCTCCTCCGGCCGGGCCGGCACGCCCATCGCGGAGAGCAGGTCGGCAATCTCGCTGGAGCGGCGGGAGGCGTTGTTCGTGGCGTACGCCACCGCCCGCCCCTCGGCGTGCAACCGGCCGACCGCCTCGACGGCGCCGGGGATCGGTCGGTCGATCAGGTAGATCACGCCGTCCAGGTCGAACACGACCAGGGCGTACCTGTCGACCAGCCGTTCCCCGGCGTGAGTCGTCATCGCTGGTCGGTGTCCGACCCGCGGTGCCCCTCGGTGCCGGTCCCGGTGGCCTCGTCGGTGCCGGTCCCGGTGGCTTCGTGGGTGCCGGTCCCCGCAATGCCGTCCGGAGCGTGGGTGCCGGTAGTGCCGGAGCGGCGGGTCCCGGCCGCCAGGTCCCCCGCCTCGGTGTCGGTCAGCTCGTCGTCGATCAGGTCGTCCTCGGTCAGATCGTCCGCCGGCCGGCCCGGGTTCCCGGCCTCGTCCGCCGCCCCGTGGTGGACATCGTCACCGCCGGCCACGTCGCCGGCGAGGTCGACGTCGGGTCGGGCCGGCACGCCGCCCGGGGCGCCCGGACCGGAGGTGGCCTCCTCCGCCTCGTCCTCGTCGTCGCCCTCGATCACCACACCGTCGAGTTCCAGCAGCCGCTCGGCGGCGTCGGTTTCACCCTCGGTGTCCACGTCGGCCGCCCGGGAGAACCATTCGCGGGCTTCCTCGCGGCGCCCCACCGCGAGCAGCGCGTCGCCGTACGCATACCGCAGCCGGGCCGTCCACGGCTCGCCGGCCTCGCTGGTCAGCTCGGGGACCTGGAGCATGGCCACCGCGGCGTCCTTCTGGCCCAGGTCGCCGCGCGCGCCGGCGGCCACGATCAGCAGCTCGGTCGCGACCGACGGGTCCAGCTTCTCCCGGTCCGCGCCGCGGAACAGGTCGATCGCCCGCTCCGGCCGGCCCAGCGCCCGCTCGCAGTCCGCGAGCACCGCCAGGTGGCTCTGCAGCCCGGTCATCCGGTGGTACGTGCGCAGCTCGGCGATCGCCGTCTGCCACTCCCCCGCGTGGTACGCCGCCAGGCCGACCGCCTCGCGAACGGCCGCGATGCGGGACGCGAGCCTGCGGGCGGCCAGCGCGTGCGCCAGCGCCTCGGCCGGGTCCTCGTCGATCAGCCGACCGGTGGCGACCAGGTGCCGGGCCACCGTCTCGGCGACCGGCTTGGCCAGCGAGAGCAACTCGGCGCGGACGTCCTTGTCCAGGTCGCCGGCGACGATCTCCTCGGGCAGCGCGGGGGCCACGACACCCTCGGCCGCCTGCTCCGCACGTTCCCGCCGCTCCGGGCGGCGCTCACCACGGAATCCGCCCTCGCGACGCTCGCCGCCCTCACGACGGAACCCGCCCTCACGACGCTCGCCGCCCTCACGACGGAACCCGCCCTCACGACGCTCGCCGCCCTCACGACGGCCGCCGAACCCGCCTTCGCGGTCGCCCCGCCGGACGCCCTGCCGGTCGCCCTCGCGGCGCTCACCGCCCCGGAATCCTTCCCGGTCGGCGCGGCCTGGGCGCTCCCCGCCGTCGTGGCGGAAGCCGCCTTCACGGCGCTCGCCGCCCTCACGACGGTCACCGCCACGGAAGCCGCCTTCCCGGCGGTCACCACCGCGGTAGCCGCCCTCACGGCGGTCGTCGCGGAACCCGCCCTGGCGGTCCCCGCCTTCCCGACGGAAGCCACCCTCACGGCGCTCAGCGCCGCGGGGGCCCTCACGGTCACCGCCACGGAACCCGCCCTCACGGCGCTCACCGCCACGGAAGGGACGCTCGCCGGTCTCCCGGCGGAAGCCGCCATCGCGGCGCTCGCCGCCGCGGGAGCCCTCGCGGTCACCGCGGAACCCGCCCTGGCGCTCACCGCCTTCCCGGCGGAAGCCACCCTCCCGATCGCCGCCACGGTAGCCGCCCTCACGGCGGTCGCCGCCGAAGCCTTCCCGATCGCGGCCGCGGAAGCCACCTTCGCGGTCACCACCACGGAAGCCACCCTCACGACGGTCACCACCGCGAGAGCCCTCACGGTCACCACCACGGAAGCCACCCTCACGACGGTCACCACCGCGAGAGCCCTCACGGTCACCACCACGGAAGCCACCCTCACGACGGTCACCACCGCGAAAGCCCTCACGGTCGCCGCCACGGAACCCGCCCTCACGACGGTCACCACCGCGGTAGCCGCCCTCACGGCGGTCGTCGCGGAACCCGCCCTGGCGGTCCCCGCCTTCCCGACGGAAGCCACCCTCACGACGCTCAGCGCCGCGGGGGACCTCACGGTCACCGCCACGGAACCCGCCCTCACGACGGTCGCCGCCACGGAAGCCGCCCTCACGACGGTCACCGCCACGGGAGCTGTCACGGTCGCCGCCACGGAACCCGCCCTCACGACGGTCAGCGCGGTCACCGCCGCGGAAGCCCCCCGCGCGGTCGTCGGCGGCACGCCGGAATCCACCGGCGCGCGGTCCCGAACGGAAGCCACCCTCGCGACGGTCGTCCCCGCGGTCACGGCGTTCGTCGCCGCCGCGCTGACCACCCCGGTCGTCGCGGTCGCGGCGCGGTGCGCCGGCGCGCCAATCCGAACGGTCTTCGTAGCGATGCGGACGATCGCCGCCCTGCGGTCCTGAGCTCACAGGTACATCCTTCCTGATTGCGCCATCGGCGGCGCTACGCAGTCGAGGGCCGACCCTGCTGGGGCGGCCCTCGACTGGAAGATTGTCCGGCGGTGTCCTACTCTCCCACACCCTCCCGGGTGCAGTACCATCGGCGCTGGAGGGCTTAGCTTCCGGGTTCGGAATGTGACCGGGCGTTTCCCCTCCGCCATG
>NZ_POUB01000380.1 GCF_003236335.1 Micromonospora deserti | reverse complement strand
CCACGCCGCCCTTGCCCCGGCCCCGGCCCCGGCGACCCCGCCGACGGCGCCGGCGGGCGGCCGCGGTCTCCTCGTCCTCGTCCTCGGCGGCCTCCTCGGCCTCCTCGGTCGGCTCCTCCTCGGCCTCCGCGACCTCGACCGGCTCCACCTCGCGGCGGGCGCGCCGGCGGCGGCGCGCAGGCTCGGCCTGCTCCTCGGCGGCGGGCTCCTCCGCGGCCGGCGCGGGCGCGGCGGCCGGGGTGACCGGGATCTGCTCCGGCTGCGGGGCCATGAACAGCACGGTGGGCGCGGAGAGCGCGGCCCGCCGGCGGCGGGCCCTCGGCTCCGGCGCGGCAGTCTCGGCCGTCTCGTCGGCGGGCGGGGTCACCGCCGCACCGGGCGGCACCTCCCCGGACCGGCTCTGCGCCGCGCTGCCGGCGGCGGGCTGGGCGGCGGCGCCGAACGCGGTGCCCGCCTCGGGCGCCGCGCCGGCCGCCGGCTGCCCGGCGGCGCCGGCCTCGTCGCGGCTGGCGGCCGGGGTGGGCTCGGCGACGTCGGCCGGCGTCTCCGCGGCCGGTTCGGCCGCCGCGGGCGCGGCCTTCTTCCGCCGGGTACGGGTCACCTTGACCGGCGGCACGACCTCGGCACCGGCCTCCTCGGCCCCGGCCGCGACCAGCGGCTCCTCGGTGGCCTTCTCGGCGCTGGTCGCCTTGCGGCGGCGGCGCGGGGTCTTCGGGGCGGCGTCGAGGTCGCCGGAGACCGGGGCGAGCACCTCCGCCTGGGGCGCCTCGCCGCTACCCGGGGCCAGGGCGGTGGACGCCTCGACCGGCGCCTCGGTCTGCTCCGGCTGGTTGAGCGGGGCGGCCCGGCGGCGAGTGGCCCGCCGCCGGACCGGGGCGGCGGGTCCCTCGGCGGCGGTGCTGCCCGCCTCCGGCGCGCCGGTCGCGCCCTGCGCAGCGGGGCTGTGCTCGGCGGTCGCGCCGCCGGTGCTGGTGTCGACGGTCTCGCCGGCCGGCTGTGAACCGGCCCGTTCGCCGCCCTTTGGCTCGTTCTCGAGCATGGACGTTCTCCAGTTCTGGCTGCCCCGGGCGCGGGTGAGCGCTGCCACGCAGGGTCGCCGCAAAAGGTGTTTCCGCCGGCCGCACGAGTCGCGCGCCCGCCGAAGTCTGCCTGCCTGAGCGCTGACCGTGGGTCAGCGCTCGCCGATGGTTGCCCCGTCGCGGTCCGCCTCCAACGGATCCGCGATCGCACCCTGCGCGGTCAGCATGCCCTGAGCCAGCCGGATCACCCTCGGCGACACCGGCGGCTCCAGGTCGGCCACCACGCGGAGGCCGGAAAGGACGTCATCGGGCCGTACGGACGGGGTGACCTGCCGCACGACCACTTCGAGTATCGCACACGGTACGGCCGGGGCCCCGGAAGGCGTCTCCGTCGGCCGCACCAGATCGATGCTGATGACCGCGGCGCGGGCGTCGAAGGTGCGCCGGCCCTGCTTGGTCATGCGTTCGACCAGCACCTCGTCGGCGGCGGTGAAGGCGCTCACGGCGGCCGCCAGCGCCGCCGGCTCGACCTCGGGCAGCTCGATCCGCCATCGGGACGCCTCGATCCGGTCGGCCAGGCTCCCCCCGTCGGCCACCACCGCGTCCAGCACGTCGAGCCCGGGCGAGAGCGCGGCGTCCAGCGCGGCGCACAGTTCCTGCGGGTCGACCGCCTCGCGGAGCCCGATCTCCAGGTACTCCGCCTCGCTCGCCACTCCGGTGGGGGCGGCGCTGGCGTACGAGATCTTGGGGTGTGGGGTGAATCCCTGGGAGAAGGCGATCGGCACGCCGGCCCGGCGTAGCGCCCGCTCGAACGCGCGGGCGAAGTCCCGGTGCGAGGTGAACCGCAGCGGCCCGCGCTTGGCGTAGCGGATCCGGACGCGCTGGACGACCGGCGCCTGCCCGCCCTCGGGCTGTGGTTTCTTACTGATCGTCGTGCTCCTCGTTCGGTCAGTACTCGTTGATCATGAAGTCATTGTCGGCGACACGCCGTGGCGGTGACAACAACTTCATGATCAACCAGGTGGGCCCGCTCGGACCGTCAGCCAGAGACGGCGGTCACTGCCGCGCGGGAGTGGACCGCTTCAGGCCGCCGACCGGGGTGAGCGGGAGCAGCTTCTTCCCGGTCGGGCCGATCTGGATCTCGGTATCCATGGCGGGGCAGACGCCGCAGTCGAAGCACGGGGTCCACCGGCAGTCGTCCTGCTCGTACTCGCTCAGCGCGTCCTGCCAGTCCTGCCAGAGCCACTCCTTGTCCAGGCCGGAGTCCAGGTGGTCCCAGGGCAGGACCTCCAACTCGTCGCGTTCCCGGGTGGTGTACCAGTCCAGGTCGACGCCGAACGCGGGCAGCACCTCGGCCGCCGCGTCCACCCAGCGCCGGTAGGAGAAGTGCTCGCTCCAACCGTCGAACCGGCCGCCGTTCTCCCACACCTTGCGGATCACCGCGCCGACCCGCCGGTCACCCCGGCTGAGCAGGCCCTCGATCAGCGACGGCTCGCCGTCGTGGTAGCGGAAGCCGATCGCCCGGCCCAGCGAACGGTCCGAGTTGATCGCCTGCTTCAGCAGCTTGAGCCGGTTGTCGATCACCTCCGGCCGCTCCATCGCGGCCCACTGGAACGGGGTGTGCGGCTTCGGCACGAAACCGCCGATCGAGACCGTGCAGCGGATGTCCTTCGAGCCGGTGGCGGCCCGGCCGGCCTTGATGACCTCGTGCGCCATCCGGGCGATCTGGAGCACGTCGTCGTCGGTCTCGGTGGGCAGGCCGCACATGAAGTAGAGCTTCACCTGCCGCCAGCCGTTGGTGTACGCGGTGACGACGGTGCGGATGAGGTCCTCCTCCGACACCATCTTGTTGATCACCTTGCGGATCCGCTCCGACCCGCCCTCCGGGGCGAAGGTCAGGCCGGTCCGCCGCCCGTTGCGGGACAGTTCCCGGGCCAGCTCGATGTTGAACGCGTCCACCCGGGTGGACGGCAGCGACAGCGAGACGTTGGTGCCCTCGTACTGCTGGGCCAGGCCGGAGCACATGTCGCCGATCTCGGAGTGGTCGGCCGACGACAGCGACAGCAGACCCACCTCGTGGAACCCGGAGAACTCCAGCCCCTGCTGCACCATCTGCCCCACAGTGGTGATGGAGCGCTCGCGGACGGGCCGGGTGATCATGCCGGCCTGGCAGAACCGGCAGCCCCGGGTGCAACCCCGGAAGATCTCCACCGCGTACCGCTCGTGCACCGTCTCGGCCAGCGGCACCAGCGGCTTCTTCGGGTACGGCCAGGCGTCCAGGTCCATCGTCGTACGCTTGTGCACCCGGAACGGCACGTCCGCCCGGTTCGGCACCACCCGCTGGATCCGCCCGTCGGGCAGGTAGTCCACGTCGTAGAAGCGCGGCACGTAGACGCTCTCCGTGCGGGCCAGCCGCAGCAGCAGCTCGTCGCGTCCACCCGGGGAGCCCTCGGCCTCCCACTCCCGGACGATCGCGGTGATCTCCAGGACCGCCTCCTCGCCGTCGCCGAGCACGGCGGCGTCGATGAAGTCGGCGATCGGCTCCGGGTTGAACGCGGCGTGCCCACCGGCCACGATCACCGGGTCGGCGTCGGTGCGATCGGCGGCGAGCAGCGGGATGCCGGCCAGGTCGATCGCGGCGAGCAGGTTGGTGTAGCCCAGCTCGGTGGCGAACGACACGCCGAACAGGTCGAAATCGCGCACCGAGCGGTGCGCGTCAACGGTGAACTGCGGCACGCCGTGGGCGCGCATCAGCTTTTCCAGGTCCGGCCAGACGGCGTAGGTGCGCTCGGCGAGCACCTCGGGCAGCTCGTTGAGGACCTCGTAGAGGATCTGCACACCCTGGTTGGGCAGGCCGACCTCGTAGGCGTCGGGGTACATCAACGCCCAGCGCACGGTCGCCGCGTCCCACTCCTTGACCACCGCACCCAACTCGCCACCGACGTACTGGATGGGCTTGGTCACCTGGGGCAGCAACGGCTCCAGGCGGGGCCAGACGGAGTTGGCCGCGACGGGGCGCGGCGTGGTGGACGGGACGCTCATGATGCCCAAGGGTACGCGTCCCGCCGGCGACCGCCGCGCGGACGCCGCCGCGCCGCGCCGCCCGTCGGGAGTTAGGCGGCGGGCCACCGGCGCGACGGGGGCGGACAGCCGGCCGGAGGGCGGGCGGGATCGCAGGCGGTGGCAGGCCGGTACTAACCTCGGTTCGGCCCGAGAGGAGATTGCCGCGATGCCGCAGCCGCAGCCGGAAGCCGACCGGCCGGCCGACGGGAGCACGCCGGACCCGCACCGGGACCGGGATCCGGCGGTCACCGAGGAGCCGACTCCCTCCCCCGTACCGCCGGTGGACGAGCCGGCGACCGTCCCGGGCTCGCCCGGCCCGACCGACGCGACCGACGACGCCGCGAGCCCGCCCGACGCGACCGACGACGCCCGCGCCTCGCAGGACGCCACCGGCGACGTCCCGGCCCCGCGCGACGCGCCCGCCCGTGGACC
>NZ_POUB01000037.1 GCF_003236335.1 Micromonospora deserti | reverse complement strand
CGCCCGCCCCGACGCACCCGACTTTCGTGGCTGCGCCGACCGGCCGGCCCGACCGGGGAGGGTCTCGGGCACCTTCCAGCCGATCACCGCGGCGGCGACCAAGGTGGCCAAGGCGTCGACCAGGAAGAGCGCCAGGAAGCTCGCCTCGGCGAGTACGCCGGCCAGCAGTGAGGCCACCGCCATGCCCAGGTTGAACGCCCAGAACTGCAGATTGAACGCGCGCGAGCGGCGGTGCTCGGGCACCACGTCGACGACCGCCGCGACGAAGGCGGGACTGGGCATCGAGTGCGCCACCCCGACCAGGGCGGCGAGCGCCGCGATCACGGCCAGGTGCCGGCTGAAGGCCAGCCCTACCATCAGCGCGGCGGTGACCAGGTGGGCCGCGAGCAGCGTGGCGCGCCGCCCCCACCGGTCAGCCAGCACGCCGCCGAGTAGCACGCCGGCCAGCGCCTCGCTCGCCCCGCGCGCGTCGGTCAGGTAGAGCGGCAGGAAGAGCATCGCGAAGGCGCCGGCCCGGTTGATCAGCAGGCCGGCCCAGAGGTACCAGAAGGTGGCGGGTAACCCGCCCACGGTGTCGGCCAGCCAGCGCCGCAGGGCCCACACGTGTCCTCCGAAAAGTTTCCTTACTAACAGATGCGTCCTCGACCGTAGGAAGCCACCACGGTCCGCGCCAGCGTGTCCCCGGTCACCGTGCCGGGGCGGACGCCGGCTCGACCGGCTCGGCGGGCGCGGTCTCGGCCGCCTCCGGCGTCGGGGGCCGGATCGCGGCCACCGGCACGGCCGGCCTGGTGGTGGCCCGCAGCGTGGCGGCCCGCCGCTCCCGGGCCGGCCCGGAGACCAGGTGGGCGACCGCCATCACCCCGCCGATCGCGGCGCAGCCCAGCCAGAGCGTGGTGTTGCCGGCCTGCTCCCGGACCAGGCCGCCGAGGATCGGGGCGACCGCCCCGGCCACCTGCCAGGACAGCGAGAAGACGCCCTGGTAACGGCCGCGCAGCGCGGCGGGGGAGAGCTCGGCGATCAGGGTGGCGTTGGACGGTGAGTTGAGCATCTCGCCGACGGTCCAGATGAGCACGGTGACGCCGTAGAACCAGGCGGCCTCGGCGAACGCGGTCAGCCCGAAGCCGACCCCCATCACCACCGAGGCCAGGGCGAGCACGTGCGACCGGCTCCGGCCGCGGATCAGCCGAGGGACGAAGAGTTGGCCCACCACGATCAGCACGCCGTTGAGTGCGATCACAGAGCCGTACGTGGCGGGGGAGAGGCCGGAGTCGCCCATCGCGATCGGCAGCATCGAGATGTGCTGGAGGAAGACCAGCGCGGCGAACAGGTTGAGCGCCACGAAGCCCAGGTAGACCCGGTCGGTCAGGATGACGCGCAGCGCCCCGACGGGCGCGTCGTCCGGGCGCGGGCCGGCGGGGACCGTACGGGTCTCGCGGACCTTGGCGAAGATGATCAGCGCGGTGACCACGGTGGTGGCCGCGTCGACCACGAAGAGCAGCAGGTAGCCGGCCTCGGCGGCGAGCCCGGCGAGGACGGCGGCGCAGGCGAAGCCGAGGTTGATCGCCCAGTAGTTCAGCGAGAACGCGCGCAGCCGGTCCTTCTCCGGCACCACGTCGACCATCATCGCGCCGAACGCGGGCCGGGCCGCCTCGGCGAACATGCCGAGCAGCAGCGCGCCGAGCGCCACCGCCCACAGTTCTTCGGCCAGGCCGAGGGCGAGCATCATGCCGGCCGCGCCGAGGTGGGCGGTGAGCAGTGTCGGGCGGCGGCCCCAGCGGTCGGTGAGCGTACCGCCCACGGTGGTGCCGACCGCGCCGCCGACGCCCCACAGGCCGAGCACCAGGCCCGCCTGGGAGGCGGAGAAGCCGCGCTCCTGGGTGAGGTAGATGGCGAGGAAGACCAGGACGAACGAGCCGAGCCGGTTGATCAGCGTGCCGGTCCAGAGGTACCAGAAGGTGGGGGGCAGCCCGCCGGTGGTGTCCCGGAACCAACCCCGCATCGTCCGCACGTCGGCGCCCCCACTTCCGTAATGACTGCCCTACTTGACGCGCCTTACAACCTAGTGGTCGGCCCGATCACCGGTCATTGCCTTTTCCACGTGGTGGTCCTCACGACCCTTCCCGTGTGTTCCGCCGGTCGTTGCGGCAGGATGATCCGCATGACTGCGAGCGAAGGGCCCACCGTCGGGACGCTGGTCCTGCTGCGGCACGGCGAGAGCGACTGGAACGCCAAGAACCTCTTCACCGGCTGGGTCGACGTCGACCTGACCGAGAAGGGCGAGAACGAGGCGCGCCGCGGCGGCGAGCTGCTGCGCGAGCACAACCTGCTGCCGGACGTGGTGCACACCAGCGTGCTGCGCCGGGCCACCCGCACCGCCGAGCTGGCGCTGAACACCGCCGACCGGCACTGGATCGCGGTACGCCGGTCGTGGCGGCTCAACGAGCGGCACTACGGTGCCCTGCAGGGCAAAAACAAGAAGCAGACCCTCGACGAGTACGGCGAGGAGCAGTTCATGCTCTGGCGCCGCTCGTACGACACCCCGCCGCCGCCGATCGACGACAACGACCAGTGGTCGCAGGCCGGCGACCCGCGCTACGCGCTGCTGCCGCCGGAACTGATGCCGCGTACCGAGTGCCTCAAGGACGTCGTCGAGCGGATGTTGCCGTACTGGTACGACTCGATCGTGCCGGACATCCTGGCCGGCCGTACGGTGCTGGTGGCCGCGCACGGCAACTCGCTGCGAGCGTTGGTCAAGCACCTGGACCGGATCTCGGACGAGGAGATCGCCAAGCTGAACATTCCGACTGGCATCCCGCTGCGCTACGACCTGGACCCGCAGCTGCGCCCGCTCACGCTGGGCGGCACCTACCTCGACCCGACCGCCGCGAAGGAGGCCGCCGCCGCGGTGGCCAACCAGGGCCGCTGACCTACGCGACGAGGCCCTGGCCGGGTGGGCCGGGGCCTCGTCGCGACCGCTCAGTTCGGCGAGGCCGCCGTCTCCCCGGTGATCAGGTAGACGACGTGCTCGCCGGCGTTGACCGCGTGGTCGGCGAAGCGCTCGTAGAAGCGGCCGAGCAGGGTCGCGTCGATTGCTGTCTCCACCCCGTACGGCCAGTCGGCGCCGAGGAGCACCCCGAACAGGCTCTTGTGCAGGTCGTCCATGGCGTCGTCGTCACGGTCCAGTTCGGCGGCGAGGTCGGCGTCGGGCCTGGCTAGCACCGAGGCGATCTTCTCGGCCATCCGGTCGGCGATCCCCGCCATGTCGGTGAAGATCAGCCGCAGCTCCGCCGGCACCGCCGGCGACGGGTGGCGCCGAAGTGCGGTCTTGGCGACGTGGTCGGCCAGGTCGCCCATCCGCTCCAGGTCGGCGGCGACGTGCAGGGCGGTGATCATCGCCCGCAGGTCGGAGGCGACCGGCGCCTGGCGGGCGAGCAGGTCGCAGACCCGCTCCTCGACGTGGCGGTAGAGCTCGTCGATCTCGGCGTCCCGCTCGATCACCGTCTCGGCCGCCCGGCGGTCCGCGGTGAGCAGGCCGCGGGTGGCCTGCCGCATGGCGGCCCGGACCCCCTCGGCCATGTCCACCAGTAGTTGGCTGACGATCTGCAGGTCAGCCCGGAACTCGTCGCGCATTGTCACGTCCTGTGGTCGGTGGTCGCCGACGCGGGCCGGCGGGGTGAAAAGGTGCGCCGCCCACGCTAGGGCGGACGGGCGGACCGGAGATGAACCCAGGTGAACGACGCCGGGCACAAAAGTGAACTTTCCCGGAAGCGAGAGGGGTTCGTCCCGTTGTGGGCGTTAGCCAGGTTAACAATGACCCTACGATCACCGGGTGGAGTGGGCGGTGACGGTCGGTGTGGCCGTGGGGCTGGTGGCGGGGCTGATCGCCGGGCTGCTGCTGCCCCGGTTCGTCCCGGCGCTGGCTGACCGCTCCGCCCGGAAGGGGAGCCGGTCCGGCTTCCGCTGGCGCAGGGGGAGGCTCGCGATAGCCGAGGAACCGCAGTCCGGGCTCGGCCGCCGGACGATCGACTCGCTCCGGGCCGGCGTGGTGGTGCTCGACCCCGACGACCTGCCCGTCCTGGTCAACCCGGCGGCGCGGGCGATGGGGCTGCTCCGCACCGGCCCCACGCCGGGGTCCATCGCCGCCCACCCGCTGATCCGTACCCTCGCCGGTCAGGTGCGCCGCACCGGCGTGCGGCGCGAGGTCGAGCTGGACCTGCCGCGGGGCCGCGACAACAACGCCGGGGACAACCCGCTCGGCGTGCATCTGCGGGCGATGGGTATCGGTGCCGGCTACATCGCGGTGGAGGCGGCCGACGTGACCGAGTCGCACCGGCTGGCCCGGGTGCGCCGGGACTTCGTGGCGAACGTCAGCCACGAGCTCAAGACCCCGATCGGCGCGTTGCAACTGCTCGCCGAGGCGCTGCTGGACGCGACCGAGCCGGCCGACGCGCAGGCCGACCTGCCGGAGGACCTGGTCGCGGCGCGGCGCTTCGCCGAGCGGATCCAGCACGAGTCGACCCGGCTGGGACGGCTGGTGCAGGAGTTGCTGGAGCTGACCCGGCTCCAGGGCGCCGAGCCGCAGCCGCCGCCGGAGCCGGTCTCGGTAGACTGGGTGATCGCCGAGGTGGTCGACAGGACCAGGACGGGTGCCAGCGCCCGGCGGATCGACGTGGTGGTCGAGGGTGAGCGTGGGCTGACCGTCTACGGCAGCGACACCCAGCTCGCCACCGCCGTGGCGAACCTGGTCGAGAACGCCATCAACTACTCGGGCGAGGACACCACGGTACGAATCACCGCCCGGGCCGTCGACGAGCACGTCGAGATCGCCGTCGCCGACCAGGGCATCGGCATCGCCCCGACAGACGTCGACCGGATCTTCGAGCGGTTCTACCGGGCCGATCAGGCGCGGTCCCGCTCCACCGGCGGTACCGGCCTGGGGCTCGCCATCGTCAAGCACATCGCCAGCAACCATGGCGGACGGGTCGAGGTGTCAAGCACTCTTGGTGGTGGGTCGACGTTCACCCTCCGGCTGCCCGCCCGTCCCCCGGACGACCTCCTGGCGACACTGCCCTCCGCTGGGATCGAGGCCGGTCCGGCCGAGCTCCGGCAGGTCTGACAGCAATGGAAAGGAATCCCCCGTTGAGCCGCGTTCTGGTGGTCGAGGACGAGGAGTCGTTCTCCGACGCCCTGTCGTACATGCTTCGCAAGGAGGGCTTCGAGGTCTCGGTGGCCGCGACCGGTCCCTCCGCCCTCACCGAGTTCGACCGGACCGGCGCCGACATCGTGCTGCTCGACCTGATGCTGCCGGAGATGTCCGGCACCGAGGTGTGCCGGCAGCTCCGGCAGCGCTCGCACGTGCCGATCATCATGGTCACCGCGCGGGACAGTGAGATCGACAAGGTGGTCGGCCTGGAGATCGGCGCCGACGACTACGTGACCAAGCCGTACTCGCCGCGCGAGCTGGTCGCCCGGATCCGGGCGGTGCTGCGCCGGCAGACCACGGAGGTCGCCGAGTCGGGTACGCCGACGCTGGCCGCCGGCCCGGTGCGGATGGACATCGAGCGGCACGTGGTGACCGTCGACGGTGCCGCGGTGCAGCTGCCGCTCAAGGAGTTCGAGCTGCTGGAGCTGCTGCTGCGCAACGCGGGCCGGGTGCTCACCCGGGGCCAGCTGATCGACCGGGTCTGGGGAGCCGACTACGTCGGTGACACCAAGACCCTGGACGTGCACGTCAAGCGGTTGCGCTCCAAGATCGAGCCGGAGCCGTCCGCGCCGCGCTACATCGTCACCGTCCGGGGCCTGGGCTACAAGTTCGAGCCGTGACCTGACTACCTCGAAGCGCCCGCACGGTGACCAGGGGCGGGGTCCCGCCTACCGGTTGGTGCCGGCGCTGGGCGCGCGACTCCGCCCGTCAGGTGGGGTCGGCGGGGTGCGGGGCGACCAGACCCTGCCGGATGCGGGCCGCGCAGAGTTCGGCGAGCTTGGCGTACGCGGGCGCGCCGACCAGCGCGGTCAGCTCCGGGCCGTAGGAGACGTACATCGGCTCGGCGCCGACGTGCGCGTCGGTCGAGGAGGTGCACCACCAGTCCAGGTCGTGCCCGCCAGCGCCCCAGCCGCGCCGGTCGAACTCCGACAGCGTGGTGACCAGCACCTTGGTGTTGTCCGGCCGCGTGGTCCACTCCTGGTCCCGGCGGATCGGCAGCTGCCAGCAGACGTCCGGCTTGTACTCCAGCGGGTGCACCCCGTCGCGCAGCGCCTGGGCGTGCAGCGCGCACCCGCCCCCGCCGGCGAAGTCCGGGTCGTTGAGGAACACGCAGGGGCCGTCCGCCTCCTGGGTGGCGGTACGGCGCGCCGGGTTCTTGCCGTCGATGGTGTCCGCCTCGGTCCAGTTCTTGACGCCGCGGCGGAAGTGCTGCCAGGTGGACGGGGCCAGCCGCTTCACCGCGGCCCGTACCCGCTTCTCGTCGTCGGAGTCGGTGAAGAACGCGCCGTGCGAGCAGCAGCCGTCCGCGGCCCGGCCCGCGACGATGCCGTGGCAGCCCCGGCCGAAGACGCACGTCCAGCGGGAGAGCAGCCAGGTCAGGTCGGCCCGGATCAGGTGACTCTCATCCGCCGGGTCGGCGAACTCGATCCACTCCCGGGGAAAGTCCAGCGGCACCTCGCGGCTGCGCGGGTCGGCCGGGTCGTCCACGAGCACGCGGAGTTCGATCTGCCCTGTCACTCGGCCCAGCGTACGCGCGGTGTGCCGGGCGGGCCGCCGAGCCGCGGAAACCGGTTGGCCCTAGTGTCGTCACCATGCGACTGGGTGTCCTCGACGTCGGTTCCAACACGGTGCACCTGCTGGTGGTCGACGCGCACCACGGCGCGCACCCCTGGCCCGCGCGCTCCGAGAAGGTGGTGCTCCGGTTGGCCGAGCAGATCGGCCCGGACGGCGCGCTGACCGAGGCCGGCGCGGACGGGCTGGTCAAGGCGGTCAGCATGGCCAAGGCGGCGGCCGCCGGCCTGGAGGTCGACGACCTGCTCGCCTTCGCCACCTCCGCGGTGAGGGACGCCACCAACGCCCAGGAGGTGCTGGCCCGGGTCCGTGACGAGACCGGCGTACGCCTGGAGGTGCTCTCCGGCGCGGACGAGGCGCGGATGACCTTCCTCGCCGTGCGGCGGTGGTTCGGCTGGTCGGCTGGTCGGCTGCTGGTGCTGGACATCGGCGGCGGCTCGCTGGAGATCGCGGCCGGCATCGACGAGGACCCGGACGTCGCCGTGTCGCTGCCGGTCGGCGCCGGGCGGCTCACCCGGGACCGGCTGCGGATCCGGCCGGACAGCACCACACCGCCGTCGGCCGAGGTGGTCGACGACCTGCGGGCGTACGTGGACGGGTTGCTCGATCCGGTGGTGAAGCAGATGGCCGAGGTGGGCTGGGAGCGGCCGGTGGGCACGTCGAAGACCTTCCGCACGCTGGCCCGGCTGGCCGGTGCGGCCCCGTCCGGCGCCGGGCTGTGGGCCCGGCGCGCGCTGACCCGCCCCGGGCTGCGGCAGGTGCTCGGCTTCATCCGGCACATCCCGCCGGCGCAGCTCGTCGAGCTGGAGGGGGTCAGCGCGGGCCGCGCGCACCAGTTGCTCGCCGGGGCGGTCGTCGCCGAAGCGGTGATGCGCCGCCTCGACCTGGACTCGCTGGACATCTGCCCCTGGGCGCTGCGCGAGGGTGTGATCCTGCGCCGGCTGGACCAGCTCGGTCCGGTCTGACCCGCGTCGGCGGGCAGGGCCGCGGGCACCGGGCGGCGTCGCGGGCGCAGGGCGTCGTGGGCAGGGGGCGGCGCCGTGTGCGCAGGGCGGGCACGGTACGCGGGTGGTTGTGGTCGGTTTGCGGCTGCTCGTCCTGATGGCCTCGGCCGGCCCCGCTACCCTCGATGGTGTGACTTCCCGCGTCCCGGTCCTGCTGTCCAGTTCCTCCGTCTTCCCTGAGCGGACCGCGGCGGCGTTCCAGCTGGCCGCGGCGCTCGGCTACGACGGCGTCGAGGTTATGGTCTGGACCGACGCCGTCAGCCAGGACGCCGGGGCGCTGCGGGGCCTGGCCGAGCACTACGGCGTGCCGGTGCTCTCCGTCCACGCCCCCTGCCTGCTGGTGACCCAGCGGGTCTGGAGCCCGGACCCGTGGGAGCGGCTCCGCAGGTCCGCCGAACTGGCGTCGGCCCTCGGCGCCCCCACAGTAGTGGTCCACCCGCCGTTCACCTGGCAGCGGGACTACGCCCGCACCTTCGCCGAAGGGCTGGACCGGATCGCCGGCCAGTATCCTGACTTGCGCTTCCCGGTGGAGAACATGTACCCGGTCCGGATGGCGGGCCGGCAGTTCGTCCCGTACGTGCCCGGCTGGGATCCCACCGAGACCGGGTACGCCTCCTACACGCTCGACCTGTCACACTGCGCCGCCTCGCACACCGATTCGCTGGAGATGGCGGACCGGATGGGTGACCGGCTGGCGCACGTGCATCTCGGTGACGGCACCGGCGAGGGGCGCGACGAGCACCTGGTGCCCGGGCGCGGCAACCAGCCCTGCGCCGAGGTGCTCCGGTCGCTGGCCGGACGCCGCTTCACCGGCTCGGTCGCGGTGGAGGTGACCACCCGCGGCGCGAAGAGTCGCGCCGACCGCGAGGCCGACCTGCGCGAGGCGCTCGACTTCGCCCGCCAGCACCTCAGCGCTCCGTCCCCCGTCGACGCCTGAACGCCGACCGGACGGGCGGTCGCGTCAGCTGACCGGGGTCAGCGAGTCGGTCGGGGCGGCCGGCCGGGTGGCGGGGGTCACCTGCTCGCCGACGGCGGCGCGCTTGCGGGCCCGGTGCGCGGCCACGTGCGAGCGGGTGGCGCAGCGCTCCGAGCAGAACCGCCGGCAGCAGTTCGACGAGGTGTCCAGGTAGACGTTGCCGCAGCGGTCGTCGGCGCAGACGCCGAACCGGGCACTGCCGTACTCGCACAGCCAGACCGACAGGCCCCAGACCGCGCCGGCCAGGTACTCGGCGCTCACCGAGGCACCCCGGCTGGTCACGTGCATGTGCCAGTCGCTGGAGTCGTGCCCGGAGATGCGCGGCTGCACCGGGTACGCCTCCAGCATGGCGTTGAGCTCGGCCACCGCCTGGGCGTCCCGCCCTGAGGTGCCGTACTCGAAGACGTCGCGCAGGCGCTTCTGCGCCCGCCGGAAGGTCGCCAGGTCCCGCTCCGACACCTCGTCCCGCATCCAGGCGTTGTCGTCGGGGAAGAGGGCCCGCAGGTCGTCGAGGTCGTCCAGGCGGGAGTTGACGAGGTCAACGCCGGTCCGGGCGTACGCGTCGAAGTTCACGCCCCCAACGGTAGACGACTCACAGGGCGCGCGGCGCGTCGATGTAGTGCGGCAGGAACCGCGCGTAGCCGTCGGTGATCAGACTGGCGCTCTCCCGCAGGCCCGCCCCGGCGGACTCGCCGTCGACGATCCAGCTGCCCACCACCAGCCGGTTGCCGGCGAACTCGGGCAGCGCCCGGAACTCCTGGTAGCACCAGCCCTCATCGCCGTAGCTGCCCGGGTTGACGATCTCGCCGGCGCCGGTGACGATCCGCACCGAGCCCCCCTCCCGGCCGAGCAGCGGCTTGGCCACGTACTCGGGCATCCCGCGCGGCGAGTCCAGGTACGCCGGCAGCAGCAGCTCGTGCCCAGGGTAGAGCTCCCAGAGCACGGCGAGCAGCGCCTTGTTCGACAGCAGCAGCTTCCAGGCCGGCTCGATCCAGGTCGTCGGGGTGCCCGGGTCCAGCGCCAGCCGGCCGTACGGCTCGGCGACCATCCACTCCCAGGGGTAGAGCTTGAAGCAGGTGGTGACCGGCCGGTCCGCCGCGTCGACGAAGCGCCGGCCGTCCCAACCGATCTCCTGGATCGGCAGCAGCTCGACCGCGAGCCCGGCCTGGCGGGCCGTCTCGGCCAGGTAGCCGGCGGTCATGTGGTCCTCGCCCGACTCCTCCTCGCTCGACCAGACCACGTGCACCCGCCGGTCGTGCAGGCCTGCGCCGATCTTCGCCCAGGCGCCGACCAGGCGTTCGTGCAGGCTGTTCCACTGGTCCAGCTGCGGCCGGGTGTGCTCCAGCCAGTACCACTGCACGATGCTCGCCTCGACCAGCGCGGTCGGGGTGTCGGCGTTGTACTCCAGCAGCTTCGGCGGCCAGCTGCCGTCGTACCAGAGGTCGAAGCGCCCGTAGAGGGTGGGCGGGATCTCGCGCAGCGATCGGGCGACCGCCTCGGCCGCCCAGGCCGGGATGCCGAACTCGGCGTACCGGTGGCGGGCGACGACGTGCTCGGCGGCGGCCACCGACATCCGGTGCAGCTCCTCGGTCGCCTCCTCCAGCCGGAGCACCTCGTCCAGGTCGAAGGCGTAGGCGGCGGTCTCGTCCCAGTACGACATGATCCCGCCGTCGGGCAGCTCGGTGTCGACGTACACCAGCCCCTGCGAGCGGATGGTGGCGTCCCAGTCCGGGCGGGGGGTGACCGACTCGCGGCGCACCTCAGCCGCCGCAGGCGGCGAGGTGGGTGCCGAAGCCGCCGCGTTCGGGCACGGCCGCGGCGGCCGGCTCGCCGGCGGTGGGCGCGGCCGGCTCGGGCGCGCGCAGCGCGAGGGCCACGGTGCCGCCGCCCCCCACCGGGCCGAGGGCGCAGTCGTCATCGTCGTCGTCGGAGGTCAGGTTGCAGCCGGAGAGGGCGAGCGCCAGCGCGGTGAGCGCGCCGAGCTGCACGGAGGCTGAGCGGAGCCGGCGGCGGGGGCGTTGTTCCACGCCATCGTTGTAGCCGATCGCCGCCACCCCCGCCGCCCCGGGCCGGGTCGCCGGAGCCGCTGCCGCCGGCGGGGCGGCCGGCTCGTCGCGCACCCCGCCGCCGCCCGGCGCGCGGTCACCGGCGGGCGTTACGCTCGGTCCATGCTCCGTTCCGTCATTCTCGCCGCCTCCCGGTCATCCCGGGTCGAGCGGCTCGTCGCGACGGCCCCGTTCACCCGGGATGTCGTCCGCCGGTTCGTCGCCGGCGCCAAGACCGACGACGCGTTGCGCGCGACCCGCGAACTCGTCGACGACGGTCTCGCGGTCACCCTCGACAACCTCGGCGAGGACACCGTCACCCCCGACCAGGCCAACGCCATCCGGGACGAGTACCTGCGGCTGCTGAAGCTGCTCGCCGGGGCCGGGCTCACCCCGGCCGCCGAGGTGAGCGTCAAGCTCTCCGCGCTCGGGCAGACGTTCGACGAGCAGCTCGCGTACGACAACGCGCGGGCGATCTCCGCGGCGGCCGACGAGGCGGGCACCACGGTCACTCTGGACATGGAGGACCACACCACCACGGACTCGACCCTGGACATCCTGGCGAAGCTCCGCAAGGACCACCCGTCGACCGGTGCGGTCCTGCAGGCGTACCTGCGGCGCACCGAGTCGGACTGTCGGGAGCTGGCCTCGGCCGGTTCCCGGGTGCGACTGTGCAAGGGCGCGTACAAGGAGCCGGAGTCGGTGGCCTACCAGTCCGCCCGCGAGGTCGACAAGTCCTACGTCCGCTGCCTGAACATCCTGATGTCCGGCGATGGCTACCCGATGCTGGCCACCCACGACCCCCGGCTGATCGCGATCGGCGAGGACCGGGCCCGCTGGTTCGACCGCGGCCCGGAGCGGTTCGAGTTCCAGATGCTGTACGGCATCCGGCCGGAGGAGCAGGCCCGGCTGGTCGGCGAGGGCTACACCGTGCGGACGTACCTGCCCTACGGCGAGGACTGGTACGGCTACCTGATGCGCCGGCTCGCCGAGCGCCCGGCCAACCTGGCCTTCTTCGGCCGGGCCCTGATCTCGAAGAAGTAACCATCCGGCGGACAATCTCCAAGAATCCATCCGAAGGACGAGCCGCCGGCCACGCCGCCGAGACGGTCGGAGCCCGTTCGGACACACCGGTCCGCCAGGGTGGTGGTCGCCGGGTGGGCCGGATGGCCGTACCCTCGCCGCGTGACTGACGGGGAGCCCGAGGCCGACGGCCGACCGCGGCCGCGCCGGCTCTGGCCGCTGTGGGCGGCGCTCGCGGCGGTCGTGGTGCTGCTGACCTGCGGCCTGCCCACCGCGCTGGTGGTCGGGGTGTTGCGGGACGGCCGGGGCGGCGCGGTGGTGGGGCGGCTCGGCGCCCCGGCCGAGGATCCGGCGACGGTCGCCGCCCGCCAGCTCGCCGAGCGGATGACCGCCCAACTGGACCGGCAGTCCGCCGCCCTGCTGGCCGGGGACCGGGCCGGATTCCTGGCCGTCGCCGAACCGGCCGCGCATGCCGACCTCCGGCGGCGCTACGGCGCGCTGCGGGCGCTGCGCGTCACCACCTGGCAGGCCAGCCCGTCCGGCCTGCCCACCCCGGTGCAGGGTCGGCCCGGCGAGTGGCGGCTGCTGGTCGAGTTCCGCTACTGCTTCGTCGTGCCGGACTGCCGTACCAGCTCGGTGCTGACCGGCACCCGGTGGCGGGACGGGGCGCAGCCCCGGCTCGTCGCGGTGGAGCCGTCGCGGTCGGCGGAGACCGGCACCCGACCCTGGGAGGTCAGCGAGCTGGTCGTCGCCGTCGGCGCGCGGACGCTCGTCGCCACCACCCCGGCGCTGCGCGGGAAGCTGCCCGGGCTGCTCGCCGAGGCCGAGGCGGCGGCGACGGTGGCCGACGGGTACGCGATCGGCGGCCGACCACCCGACCGGTACCGGATCTTCTACGCCGGTCGCGCCGAGTGGCAGCGCTGGTACGGTGGCGGCCGGCCGAAGTGGACCGGCGGGTACGCGGTCACCGTCGGCGGCGGCCACCACGAGGTGGTGCTCAACGCCGACGGGCTCGCCGCCAGCGGGGTGGACGACCTGCTCCGGCACGAGCTGACCCACGCCGCGTCCCTGCCCGAACGGGGTTATCCGGGCACCTCCACCTGGTGGCTGGTGGAAGGGCTGGCCGAGTACGCGGGCGCGGACGGCCAGCCGGTCGACCGGTACGAGGGCCTGGGCGAGGTGCGGCGGTTGCTCGGCGGTGGCTGGAACGGCCGGCTCGACTCGCTCATCCCGGCCGAGGGCGCTCCGGCGGACCGGGTCGGCGGCAGCTACGGCATCTCCTACCTGGCCGTCCGGAACCTCGTCGACCGGTACGGGCCGGAGCGGCTGCTCGCCTTCTTCACCGCGGTCGTGCACGAGCGCGTGCCGGTGGCGGTGGCCGCCGAGCAGGTCTTCGGCGAGCCGTGGTCCACCCTGCACGACCAGTGCGTCGGGTACGTCCGCTCGGTCGTCGCCTGAGCCGTCGCCGCCGGTCGCATCGTTCGGCGTCGACGTCGGCTCGTAGCATGGGCCGCGTGCGCCGCCCCGACCCGCCGCGGCTGCCCGCAGCCACGCGGCCCCGCCTGCTCACCGCCCTGCTCGCCGCCGTCGTCCTGACCGGCACGACCGCCGCGTCCTGCGGTGACGGGGAGTCACCCGTCACCCTCGCCGTGGCGGCCCGGGCCGCGGTCGCCGAGGTGGTCGACGCCCCGGCCACGGTGACCGCCCGGGCCGCCGCCACGCTCACCGCCCCCGCCGACGGCACCCTGGCCAGCCTGCGGGTTCAGCCCGGGCAGCGGGTCCGGCGCGGCCAGGTGCTCGCGGTGGTCGACTCACCCACCGCCCGGGCCCGGCTGCGGCAGGCCGAGGCGGCGCTCGAGGCGGCGAAACGGGCCGGTCGCGGGGCCGGCGGCGGGGACCTGACCGGTAGCCTGCGCGGCACCGACCGGGCCGCCGACGAGACGTACGCCGCCGCCCGCGCCGCCGCTGGGAAGATCAGCGATCCGCAGCTGCGGGACGCGCTGCTGCTCCAGATCAGGACCGCCCAGCAGCGGTACGACGACGCGGCGCGCGCCGCCGACCGGGCGGTCCGCGCGGTGCAGCGGGGGGTGAGCAGCCTGAACTCCGCGGTCAGCGCACTCGCCACCGCCCAGCGGCTGCAGGCCCGGCAGGCGTACGACCTGGCGAAGGCGACGGTGGACGCGCTGACCCTGCGCGCCCCGATCGCCGGGATCGTGCAGCCGGGAGGCACCGCGACGGGCGGCGCCTCGGCCGACGCGCTCGCCGGGCTGCTGGCCGGCGGCGCGCCGGCCGGGATCGACCCGTCGGCGCTGGCCGCCGCCCCGGCCGGCCCGCCGCCCGGGGTCGACGTCGCAGTCCCGGTCGGCGGGCCGGTCACCGCCGGGACACCCGTGCTGACCGTCGTGGACATCGGTGAGCTGGGGCTGCTCGCCGAGGTCGACGAGACCGACGTGCTGCTGGTCCGGCCGGGCGTCACCGCCACCGTCGAGCTGGACGCGGTCAGCGGGGCCAGCTACGACGCGACGGTGCGCTCGGTGGACGTCCTGCCCACCACGTCCGCCCGGGGCGGGGTGAGCTACCGGGTGCGGCTGTCGCTCGGCGCCGGCCGGCTCGTCGAGGCGGAGCCCGCTCCGGTGCCGCGCCCCGGCATGAACGCGGTGGTGCGGCTGCGGGTGCGCGAGGCCGCCGACGCGGTGACCGTGCCCGCGTCGGCGGTCTTCTCGGCCGACGGGCGGGACGCGGTCTGGGTGGTCCGTGACGGGCGGGCCGACCGGGCCGCCGTCACGCTCGGCGTGCAGGGCCAGGATCTGGTGCAGATCGTCAGCGGCGTGCAGGCCGGTGACCAGGTGGTGGTACGCGGCGCCGACCAGGTCCGCGACGGCCAGGAGCTGCGGTGATCACGCCGGGTGCCCGGCCCGTCCGGCGGAGCGGAACCGCGGGCGCCGCCGGGCCGCCGGGGCCCGCCGGCCGGGCGCGGCTGGGCGCGGCGTGACCGCCCGGGCGGCGGCGGTCCGGCCGGCGGCGATCGAGGCGATCGAGGTGTCCCGGACGTACCAGCTCGACGGGGTCTCCGTGCCCGCGCTGCGCGGCGTGTCGCTGACCGTCGCCCCCGGCGACTATGTGGCACTGGTCGGGCCGTCCGGCTCCGGCAAGTCGACCCTGATGCATCTGCTCGGCGGGTTGGACCGGCCGACCGGCGGCCGGCTGGTGATCGGCGGCCAAGAGGTGGCCAGGCTCTCCGCGACCGAGCTGGCGGCGCTGCGCAACGAGACCATCGGCTTCGTCTTCCAGGCGTTCCACCTGCTGCCGCGGACCTCCGCGGTGGACAACGTGGCGCTGCCCCTGGTGTACCGGGGGGTCGGTGCCCGCCAGCGGCGCGAGCGGGCGGCGGCGATGCTCGGCCGGGTCGGCCTCGGTCACCGCCTGGACCACCGGCCCAACCAGCTCTCCGGTGGCGAGCAGCAGCGGGTGGCGATCGCCCGTGCCCTGGTCACCGACCCGGCGGTCCTGCTCGCCGACGAGCCCACCGGCAACCTGGACAGCGTGACCGGCGCGGCGGTGCTGGAACTGCTGGAACGGCTCAACGCCGAGTCCGGGGTGGCGCTGGTGATGGTCACCCACGACCAGGAGGTGGCCGCCCGGGCCCGCCGGCGGATCGCGATGCGCGACGGCGTGGTGGTGTCGGACAGCGCCGTCCACGGTGGTCCGGCGCTTCATGATCGACCGCTGTCCGGCGGCGCCGGTCGACCTGACACACTGGTGCCCGCTCCCAGCGCGGAGCCCCGGTCCGCGTCCGGAAGCGGCCCGGGGCACCCGCCCGGTGGCTCCGGTGGCGCCGCCGGAGCCACCGGGTGCCTTCCGCACCCCGCGGCCACCGACCGGCCCGACCCGTCGTCCGACCGGCCCGGTTCCGGGCTGCTGGCGGGCACCGATCCGCCCCGGCCCGGGGCCGACCTGTGGACGGCCCCGGACCCACCCCGGGGCGCGACCGACGCGGGCAGGCCCGCTGACGAGGGTGGGGCCGACTGGTGAGGGTGGCCGAGGCGTGGCGGGTGGCGCTGGGCGCGTTGCGGGCCAACCGGCTGCGCAGCCTGCTGACCATGCTCGGGGTGATCATCGGGGTCGCCTCGGTGGTGATCCTGGTGTCGATCGGCACCGGCACCAAGCACAAGGTCGAGCAGCAGGTCGAGGGGCTCGGGTCCAACCTGCTGCTGGTCGTCCCCGGGCGGCTGGACGTGGGCGCCGCCCCGGCGCTTTCCCCGCTCACCCTGGACGATGTCGACGCGGTCTCCCGGGTGGTCGGCGACCCGGACCGGGTGGCCGTCACGGTCGCCTCCGGCGCCACCGTACGGGCGGGTGCGCGGGCCGACTTCAGCACCGTGCAGGGGGTGCTGGAGACCACCCCCTCGGTCTTCGCCCGGGAGCTGGCTCGCGGGCGCTACCTGACCCGCTCCGACGTGGACACCAGCCGGCGGGTGGCGGTGCTCGGCGCCTCGGTGGCGCGGGCCCTCTTCCCCGACCGGGAGCCGGTCGGTCAGCAGATCACCGTCGCCGGGGTGCGGTTCCGGGTGATCGGGGTGTTCGCCCCGCTCGGGCAGAGCCTCGGCGTGGACCGGGACGACGAGGTGCACATCCCGGTGACCGCCGCGCAGCGGCTGTACGGCACCCAGCGGGTCGACGGGATCGCGGTCAAGGCGCCGGACCGGGAGCGGATCGACGAGCTGGGCGAGCGGATCGTCGCCGAGCTGACCCGCCGGCACCCCGGCACCGAGTTCAGCGCGGTCACCCAGGAGCAGATCCTCGGCGTGCTCGGCGACATCCTCGGCATCCTCACCGGGGTACTGGCGGCCATCGCGGGCATCTCGCTGCTGGTCGGCGGCGTCGGGGTCTCCAACATCATGCTGGTCTCGGTCCGCGAGCGGACCCGCGAGATCGGGCTGCGCAAGGCGGTTGGCGCCCGACCCCGCGACATCGGCGTGCAGTTCCTGCTGGAGGCGGTGCTGCTCACCACGATCGGCGGGCTGACCGGGATGGCGCTGGGGGTGGGCACCGCGCTGCTGGTGGCCGCCGTATCGCCGATCCCGGCGGCGATCACCTGGTGGTCGCTGGCGCTGGCGTTCGGGGTGTCGGCGGCGGTCGGGATCGTCTTCGGGGTGGTGCCCGCCCAGCGGGCCGGCCGGCTCGACCCGGTGGTGGCGCTGCGGGCGGAGTGACCGAGAACGGGACGGCCGGCGCGGGACGTCGGATAACGAGGTAGCCCGCCGGGTGGACAACCGTGCGAATTATGATCAGTTGTACGAAGGGATCGCGCCGGTCACAGGCGCACCGCTACCGTACTGGTAACACGCGCGTTCGCCGGTCCGGGCGGGAGGATCCGTCCGGTGGCACGCGCCGGGCATGGGATGGGTCGGGTGAGCCATGGCCGGGTCGCAGTCCGACGGTCGGCTGTCGGAGGTCAAGTTCCTGACCGTCGCCGAGGTGGCGACGGTCATGCGGGTGTCGAAGATGACGGTCTACCGTCTGGTGCACAGCGGTGAGCTCACCGCGGTCCGGGTCGGCCGGTCGTTCCGGGTTCCCGAGCACGCGGTGCACGAATACCTTCGGGGTGCCTTTCAGGAGACCGCCTGATCCACCGTCGGGCGACCGGTCGAGCGCGCCGTGACGGGCATCGAGGGGCCGCGTTGGTCCTGTTGACGCTCTCCGGCTACCCTGGACCCCGACCGTGACCGCAGGTGTTCTCTGCCGCCTGCCCCGCTGGTCCGGTCCGTTGTCCGCAAGCGGTCGCCGACGCCACCGGAGGGTGGTGTCACCCGGTCGCCCCGCACGTTGCATCGAAAGGCTGTCGTATGGGCTCGGTGGTCAAGAAGCGCCGCAAGCGCATGGCTAAGAAGAAGCACCGCAAGCTGCTGCGCAAGACCCGCGTCCAGCGTCGCCGTCTCGGCAAGTGACCGGTGCCGGGCCACGGCCCGGCTCCCCCGTCACTTGCCACCTGTCGACCCCCGGAGGCTCAGGTGATCAGGCCGTGATCTCCCGGCTCGATCCCGCCTGCCAGGGAAGGTGCGCGGCATGACCCCCGGTGGCACCCCAGGTGCTCCGGGGGTCGTCGTCGTCACCGGGGTCGGCCGTTATCTGGGCGCGCACGTCGCCGCCCGGCTCGCCGCCGACCCGCGGATCGAGCGGGTCATCGGCATCGACCCGCCGGGGTCCGGCGCCGAGTTGACCGAATTGCTTGACCGGGTCGAGCGGATCCAGGTCGACCTCGGCTCGCTCGGCGGGCTCCTCGCCGACCTGGACGTCGACGCCGTGGTCCACCTCGCCCTGGTCAGCGCCCCCGACCCGCAGCACGGCGGTCGCGCGGCGATGAAGGAGCAGAACGTCATCGGCACCATGCAGCTGCTCGCCGCCTGTCAACGGGCGTCCCGGCTGCGCAAGCTCGTCATCCGCTCGTCCACCGCCGCGTACGGCGCCTCGTTCCGCGACCCGGCCGTCTTCACCGAGGAGACCGAGCCGCGCGAGGTGCCGCGGGGCGGCTTCGGCCGCGACATCCTCGACATCGAGGGGTACGTCCGCGGGTTCCGCCGCCGCCGCACCGACGTCACCGCCACGGTGCTGCGCTTCGCGCCGTTCATCGGCTCGACCGCCGACACCACCCTCACCCGCTACTTCTCCCAGCCGCTGGTGCCCACCGTGTTCGGCCGCGACCCCCGGCTGCAGTTCCTGCACTTCGACGACGCGCTGGAGGTGCTGCACCGGTCGATCGTCGAGGACCACCCGGGCACCTACAACGTCGCGGGTCCCGGTGTGCTGTCACTGTCCCAGGCGATCCGCCGGGCCGGCCGGGTCGCCGTGCCGGTGCTGGAGCCCGGGCTCTCCGGCGCCGCCGCGCTCGCCCGCACCCTCGGCTTCGGGCGTATCGGGCTCGACCAGGTCGACCTTTTCGTGCACGGCCGGGTGGTCGACACCAGCCGGCTGGAGCGGGAGTACGCTTTCACGCCCCGCTCGACGGCCACCGCGTTCGACGACTTCATCCGCGCCCACCACGGCGGGGCGGTGGTGACCCGGGAGCAGCTGGCCGCCGCCGAGCGGCTCGTGCTGGACGGCATCCGGCAGGTCCGCTCTACCGTACGGGAGCGGTCGTGACCGGGCCGGCGGGGCGGCGCGACGCCGAGGGCCGGTACGACGTACCGCTGACCGTGGCCGAGCCGGGCGCGGACCCGGCGCGGGCCAACGGGCACCGGCCCGCCGCGGCCGCCGACGAGCCGGACCCGGCGGTCACCGACGAGCCGGTCGCGGCCGGCTCGGCGCACCCCGCGGCGACGGAGGAGCCGGCCGGCGGAGCGCATGCCGGGCGGGAGCCGGCGCCGCCCGGCCCGGCGGTGCCGGACCGTCCCGGCGACCACTGGGACCGCAAGGTCGCGGCCGGCCTGGCGTTCCTGCGCCGGCGGCTCTCCGGCGACTACGAGGTCGACGAGTTCGGCTTCGACCCGCAGCTGACCGAGGCGGTTTTCCACCCCGTGCTGCGGCTGCTCTACCGGGACTGGTTCCGCACCGAGGTCACCGGCATCGAACACGTGCCGGCGGAGGGTGCCGGCCTGGTGGTGGGCAACCACTCCGGCGCCGTGGCGCTGGACGCGCTGATCCTCTCCGCCGCCCTGCACGACCAGCACCCCGCGCACCGCTTCCTCCGGCTGCTCGGCGCCGATCTGGTCTTCCGGATGCCGGTGGTCTCCGAGCTGGCCCGTAAGTCGGGCGGCACCGTCGCCTGCAACCCGGACGCCGAGCGGCTGCTCGGCGGCGGTGAGCTGGTCGGCGTCTTCCCGGAGGGCTTCAAGGGTGTCGGCAAGCTCTACTCCGAGCGCTACAAGCTGCAACGATTCGGCCGGGGCGGCTTCGTCTCGGCGGCGCTGCGTACGGGCACCCCGATCGTGCCGGTGGCCATCGTCGGCGGCGAGGAGATCTACCCGATGCTGGCGGACATCAAGCCGTTGGCGCGGTTGCTCAAGCTGCCCTATTTCCCGGTCACGCCGACCTTCCCGTGGCTCGGGCCGCTGGGCATGGTGCCGCTGCCGAGCAAGTGGCTGATCGAGTTCTGCCCGCCGATCCCCACCGCCCACCTGACCGACTCCGCCGACGACCCGTTGGTGGTGTTCAACCTCGCCGACCAGGTGCGCGAGACCATCCAGCAGACCCTGCACAAGCTGCTGGAACGCCGTCCGGACCCGTTCGGCCCCTGACCGGGGCGGGTCAGCCGCCGCGGCGGCGCCGGTGCAGCGCCAGCCCGGCGGTGACCGCGCCGGCGAGCAGGCCGGCCGCCGCGGTGGACGGCACGGCGATCTTGACCGCCCGCCGGCCGGTGCGGAAGTCGCGTACCTCCCAGCCGAGCTGGCGGGCCTGCCGCAGCAGCGTGCCGTCGGGATTGACCGCGACCGCCCGGCCCACGGTCGACAGCATCGGCAGGTCGTTGGCCGAGTCGCTGTAGGCCGTGCACCGGCTCAGGTCCAGCCCTTCCACGGCGGCGAGCTGGGTGATCGCCTCGGCCTTCGCGGGCCCGTGCATCAGGTCACCGACCAGCCGGCCGGTGTACGCCCCGTCGACGATCTCGGCGACGGTGCCGATCGCCCCGGTCAGGCCCAGCCGCGTGGCGATCACCCGGCCGATCTCGACCGGCGCGGCGCTGACCAGCCAGACCCGCTCGCCGGCGGCGAGGTGGCGCTGGGCCAGCCGGCGGGTGCCGCCCCAGATCCGGGGCGCCATCAGCTCGTCGAAGATCTCCTCGGTGAGCCGCTCCACGTCGTCCACCCGCCACCCCTCGATGAAGGCGAGGGCGGCCTCCTTGGCCTGCGACATGTCCCCGGCGTGCTCCGTGGCGAGCAGCCGGAACCGCAACTGCTGCCAGGCGAAGCGGGCCAGGTCGCCGGTGGTGAAGTAGTTGCGCGCGGCGAGCCCGCGGGCGAACCAGTAGATCGACGCGCCCTGCATCATCGTGTTGTCCACGTCGAAGAAGGCGGCAGCGGTCGGGTCGGGCTCCGGGGGAGCCGCCGTCGCCAGGTCGGTCTCCGCCCAGCCGGCGGTGTGCCCATGGACGTCGGTGCTGACCGTCACCTTACGGTTGCGGGCCACGCAACCTCCTCCGCTCGACCGCCTGGACCTCCCGCGAGGGTAGCCGGATCCCGGGCGCCGGCGGCGCCGCGCCGGCGAAGTGTGGCGCGGTCGGCTCACCCGCGCCCGAGTGCGGACGGGTCAGCGGTCGCCGGGGCAGGCGGCCGGCGCCGGGCCCAGGGCGTCGCTGCCGATCGGGGCGGGCAGTCCGCAGGCGACGGCGGCGCGCAGCGCCTCGGAGCGCTCGCGGATCGCGTCCAGCAGGGCGAGGGAGCGGCGGGTCCGGTCCCGCTCGGCCCGGGTCGCGCCGTGCAGGAGGCCGTTGACAGCCCGCCGCTGGCCGGTGACGAAGGAGTTGACCGCGTCCAGCGCCGCCGGGTCGGCGCGCTGCACCGCGGCGGTGGTCAGCAGGCGGATGCCCTGGCGGGTATCGGCGTCCATGTCGTCGAGCACCGCACTGAAACCGACCCGGTCCCCGCGCAGCGCGGCGGCCTCGCCGAGCCGGGTGCGGGCGAAGCCCAGGAAGAGGTGCCCACGGCTGACATCCGAGCTGGTCAGCGCCAGCTGGGCCCGTTCGGTCGAGCGCTTCATCCCGTACAGCGCGTCGCCGGGGACCGCGTTCTCGCTGGCGGCGGAGATGCCGGAGACGGCGACCGCGCCGGCTGCGATGCCGACCAGGATGGCACCCCGGGCGCGGGCCCGCCGGGCGGTGACCGCGGGCAGCAGGGAGCCGCGGATGCCGGCGACCGAGCGCTGGGCGGCCGGTTCGGGCGTGGCGGCCGGGGCGCCGATGCCCTCCCGTTCGGCGGTGGCGAGCAGCATCGCGCGCAGGCCGGTACGGAACTCGGGGTCCACCTCGACGGCCGGCGGGTCCGCGCTGAGCCGCTGACCGACCGCGACGAGCGGGGCGAGCTGGTCGTCGGCTCGGGACCGGACGTGGTGCCGTCGGCCGCCGTTGGCCTCGTCGAGAAGCTGCGCGAAGCGCTCGGCGCGCCGACGGGAGAAGAGGTCGCTGTCCACCGCAGGCACCTCCTCTCGCTGGTCACGGCCGGTCGGCCGCTCTCGTCGCCAGCGACCGGTGACGGCGTGACAGCACGGACGAAGGTCGTGGCCGGCCGCACTGCCGGACCTCGGTACCCGGGAGGATGCCGGGGCTACCACCGGTCGCACCCGGACAAACGGTCGGCGCTGTGCATGGGTTACGGGACTGGCGGGGGCGAAATCACGGAAAGTGATCGTCGTCACGCCACCGCCTCGACCGTGAGCTGTGCGAACGCCCATCGACGGTCGCCACTCCCGCCAGCGGTTCTACGGTTGGAAGCCGTCCGGCAGCAGGCGGGCCAGTGCGCGCACCGCGCGGTACTGCAACGCCTTGATCGCACCCTCGTTCTTGCCCATCGCGCGCGCCGTCTCGGCGACCGAGAAGCCCTGCAGGAACCGCAGCACGATGCACTCCTGCTGCTCCGGGTTGAGCTGCTTGACCGCCCCGAGCAGGGCGACGTTGGTGATGTGCTCGACCACCGCCGCCTCCGGGCTGCCCTCGGGCCCCCGGTCCTCGCGGTCGGCGTCCAGCACGTCGCCGGTGGTGACCTCCAGCCGGTACCGGCCGGACTTGAAGTGGTCCGCCACCAGATTGCGGGCGATGGTGACCAGCCAGGCGCCGAGGTCGCGGCCCTGCCAGGTGAAGCTGCCGATCCGCTTGAGGGCGCGCAGGAACGTGTCGGAGGTGAGGTCCTCGGCCAGTTGGCGGTTGCCGACCCGGAAGTAGACGAACCGGAAGACGGTGTCGACGTACCGGTCGTAGATCAGGCCGAACGCCTCGGACTCGCCGGCCTGGGCCCGCTCGACCAGCGCCCACACCTCGGTGGCCGGGTCGGACGGGTCCGGACGGCTCGGGTAGCCGGTGGCGCCGGTCGGCGTGGCGGCCGCCGGCACCGCCGGGAGCACCGCGGTCTCCGTGGTGGACGGGTCGGTCGCGGTCGGCTCCGCGGCCCGCCGGGCCTGCGCCGGCATCGTCGGCCGGGCCGGGGCCGTGATCCGGCCACCGACCGGCTTCGTGTTGCCTCCGGGGGTCGCCGGTCGTGCCGGCGGCTCGTTGTGGTGCGGCCGGCTGCGGATCCGGCTGGACGTGCCCTCCCCGCGGGCGGCGAGGCTGCCCGGATCGTCCACCGGACCCCGGACGGCGTGGCGTTCGTTGACCGTGGCGCGGGTCGCCGGGCCGGTGCGGCCGAGGGGCCGTTCCGCGTAACCGAAGGTCGTCACCGGGTCGCCTCCGTCCCGTCGGCTGCCGGGCGCGCCGGTCGACGCGTCACGGGCGCCTCCCCACCGGAGGCACGCCGGCCGGGCAGGTCGGGTCGGGGGCGTGCCGGCGGGCGGCAAATCCCCTTGAGGTGCTGGTCCAATGCGCTCACAGGCACGGGGGCCTCCTCGGGCTGAGGGGTGTCGACTCACGGCAAATGGGGTGAGCCGACCCGAGTGATGATAGGGCCAACGTCACCCGCGCGTGGCAAGTCCGTTACACAGGGCCGAAGTATTTCCCGCCGTGTCGCACCAATGGCGGACCGGTTGTCCGTCGTGTGCGGTTGACTTTGCGACGGATCGCTGATCTGGAGTGGAAGCCCTGGTCAGTGGCACCGCAACGGGCGCGGCGTGGGGCTCGGCGGGGACAGTCCGCAGGGGAGTGTCCGGCCGGTCCCGCCGACCCTGGCACGTCCCATCGGCGGGACCGAGGTGTCTCGGCGATGCCGCGCCGCGTGTCTCGTTGACGGGACTGCCCGGCGCGGTCCGGCCTGCGGCGGGAGCCCGGGTGCGGGCATGGCCCGCAGGGCGCGGTTGTGCCAGACTCAGCCACCGTGCAGGACGCAGCCGACAGCTCCGCTAACCTCGCCGACCAGCTCCACCGGGCGGCCGTCGCCCACCGCGACCGACCCGCGCTGCACTGGCGCGAGCGGACCCTGAGCTGGTCCGAACTGGACGCCTCGGTGACCGCCACAGCCCATGCCCTCGCCGCCCAGTTGGGCGGCGGGCCGACCTCCGGGTCCGCCGGGTCCGGGGCGGCGGGCCGGCGGCCCGACGGGCACCCGCCCCGGGTGGCGATCGCGCTGGGCAACTCGCCGGACTTCGTGGTCAGCTACCTGGCCGCGCTGCGGGCCGGGCTGGTCGCCGTGCCGGTCAACCCCGGCTTCACCGCCCCCGAGCTGCGCCACGTGCTGGCCGACTCGGGCGCGTCCGCGCTGATCTGCACCGCCCGGGTGCGTGACCTCGTCGCCGGGGTCGCGGACCACCTGCCGGCGCTCACTGCCGTGCACACCACGCCTCCGGCGGCCGGCGGCCCCGGCACGTTCCCCGCCCGCGGCGGGGACGACCTGGCCGTGCTCCTCTACACCTCCGGCACCGAGGGGCGGCCGAAGGGCGCGATGCTCACGCACCGGGCCCTCGCCGCCAACCACGAGCAGGTGGCCCGGATCGACCCGCCCGTGGTCGGGCCGGACGACACCCTGTTGCTGGCGCTGCCGCTGTTCCACGCGTACGGGTTGAACTCGGGGCTCGGCGCGGTCGTCCACCATGGCGCGACCGGGGTGCTCGTCGACGACCTCGGCGTCGATGGAGGGCTCGCCGAGATCACCCGGCGCCGGGTCAGCGTGCTGGTCGGCGTACCGTCGATGTTCCTGACCTGGTCCACGGCGGACGCCGACGCGGTCGCCGCGGCGACGGACTCGGTGCGGGTCGCGGTCTGCGGCGCGGCGCCGCTGGAGTCGGCCGTCGCGGCGCGCTTCACCGCGGTCACCGGTCGCCCGGTGCACGTCGGGTACGGCCTGACGGAGACCGCGCCGGTGCTCACCTCCACCCTGGTGGGTGGGGAGCCGAAGCCCGGCTCGATCGGCCGGCCGCTGCCCGGCGTCGAGCTGCGCCTGGTCGGGCCGGACGGCGCCGACCTGTGGGGCGACGGCGCGGCCGCGCCGGATGACGACCCCGACGAGCTGGACCTCTCCGACGCGGCCCCGGGCACCGATCCGGGCCAGATCGTGGTGCGCGGGGCGAACCTGTTCTCCGGGTACTGGCCGGACGGGCGGGACGGGCCGGACGCGGACGGCTGGTGGGCGACCGGCGACGTGGCGTACGCCGACGACGACGGGGACCTCTTCCTGGTCGACCGGGTCGGCGAGCTGATCCTGGTCAACGGCTTCAACGTGTACCCGCACGAGGTGGAGCTGGTGCTCTCGGCGCACCCGGGGGTGGCCGAGTCGGCGGTACTCGGCGTGCCGCACCCGCGGACCGGCGAGACTGTCCGGGCGTACGTGGTGCCGGCGCCGGGGCGTCCGGTGACCGGCGAGGAACTGCTCGCCCACTGCGCCCGGAACCTGGCCCGGTTCAAGTGCCCGACCGCCGTCGAGTTCGTCGACGCCCTGCCGTACTCGGCGATCGGCAAGGTACGCAAGACCCTGCTCCGGCCGGCGCCGTCCCCGGCGGCTTCGGCCCCGGCGCCGTCCCAGGCGGCGCCGGACACCCGACCGCCGGCCCCGGCCGGCACCGGCACCACGGAGGACACCGATGCGTGAACCCCGGCTCACCCTGATCACCCGGCCCGGCTGCCACCTCTGCGAGGACGCCAAGGCGGCGCTGGACCGGGTGGCGGCGGTCACCGGCGACCAGTGGGTCGAGTGGGACGTCACCGACGACGTGGAGCTGGAGCGCGAATACGGCGACCGGCTGCCCGTGGTGCTGCTCGACGGCAAGGAGCACGGCTACTGGCGGGTGGAGGAGGAGCGGCTGCTGCGGGACCTGACCACCCCGCAGCTCTGAGCGTTGCCTATGGTGCTGCGATGACCCCTGTGCGCCTCCACCTCGTGTGGGACTGGAACGGCACCCTGCTCAACGACCTCAGCCTGGTGGTGGCCGCCACCAACGCGGCCTTCGCCAGCGTGGGCGGGCCCACCGTGACCGCCGACGAGCACCGGGTGAAGTTCCGCCGGCCGATCGCCGACTACTACGCCGAGGTGCTCGGCCAGGCGGTCGACGACGAGCAGTTCGGCCGCCTCGACAAGATCTTCCACGACGCGTACCGCGCCGGGTTGACCACCTGCCAGCTGGCTCACGACGCCACCGTCGCGATGGCCGCGTGGCCGGGCAGCCAGTCGCTGCTGTCCATGTGGTTCCACGACGAACTGGTGCCGGCCGTGCACACCTACGGTCTGACCGGGCGCTTTGTCCGGGTGGACGGGCTGCGCGCCACGGTCGGCGGCGACCGGAAGGCCGAGTCGCTCCGGCGGCACCTGGCCGAGCTGGGCGTGGCCGGCCGGGAGGTGGTGCTGATCGGCGATTCCGTCGACGACGCCGACGCCGCCCTGTCGGTCGGCGGCCGGGTCGTCCTCTACACCGGCGGCTTCACCGACCCGGACCGCCTGCGCTCCTCCGGCCACCCCGTCGCCGACACCCTCACCGAAGCCGTCACCCTCGCCCGCACCCTCCCCTGATGCGCCCCGCTGCGGTCAGTTCCGGAGGTAGGTGAGGACGGCGCGGACGCGGCGGTGTTGTTCGGTGTCCGGGGGGAGGTTGAGCTTCGTGAAGATGTTGCGGACGTGCTTCTCCACGGCGCCGTCGGTGACCACCAGGGTCCTGGCGATGGCGGTGTTCGAATGGCCCTCCGCCATCAGGGCGAGCACCTCGCGTTCCCGGGGGGTGAGTTCGCGCAGCGGGTCGTCGCGGCGGCGCCGGGCGAAGAGCTGGCCGACCACCTCCGGGTCGAGCACCGTGCCGCCGGCGGCCACCCGGTCCAGCGCGTCGAGGAACTCGTCGATCGCGGCCACCCGGTCCTTGAGCAGGTAGCCGATCCCGCCCCCGCCGGCACCGGTGGTGGCGAGCAGGTCGTCGGCGTACGACACCTCGACGTACTGGGAGAGGACCAGGATCGGGGTGCGGGGCACCAGGCGGCGCGCCTCCACCGCCGCCCGCAGCCCCTCGTCGGTGTGCGTCGGGGGCATCCGCACGTCGACGATCGACACCTCCGGGCGGTGCGCCACCACCGCCTCGACCAACGCGTCGCCGTCGGCCACCGCGGCGACCACCTGGTGCCCTCGCTCGTCGAGGAGCCGGATCAGCCCCTCCCGGAGCAGCACGGCGTCGTCCGCGATCACGATGCGCATGGGGTGTTGTCTACCACGCCGTCACAGCGGCAGATCCGCACGGATCTCGGTGGGGCCGCCCACCGGGCTGACCACGGAGAGCTGGCCGCCGGCGGCGCGGACCCGGTCGGCGATGCCGGCCAGCCCGTGTCCCTTGGCCAGGTGCGCGCCGCCCTGGCCGTCGTCGCCCACGGTCACCTCCAGCCGCTGGTCGTGCCGGGTCACGGTGACCTGGCACTCGGTCGCCCGGCCGTGCTTGGCGACGTTGGTCAGCGCCTCGGCGACCACGAAGTACCCGGTGTTCTCCACCGCCGGGTCGAGCCGCCCGCCCGGGCTGCCCAGCTCCGGGTCCACCCGCAGCTCGATCGGGATCAGGCCGCGCCCGGCGAGCGCCGCCAGCGCGCTGGGCAGCCCCCGGTCGACCAGGATCGGCGGCGCGATGCCTCGGGACAGGGTGCGCAGCTCCGCGAGGGTCTCCCGGGTCTGGGTGACCGCCTCGTCCAGCGTCCGCCCGGCGGCCTCCGGGTCGGAGGCGAGCTGCTGGCGGGCCCGGCTGAGGTCCATCGCCAGCCGGACCAGCCGCTGCTGCGGGCCGTCGTGGATGTCCCGCTCCAGCCGGCGCAGCGCGCTGGCCTCCGCCGAGACGGCGGCCCGCTTCTGCTCCTCCAGCACGGTGATCCGGTTGCGCATCTCGGCCACGCCGGTCAGCATCGCCCGGCCGAAGCTCGCCTGGAGCAGCGCGCAGCCGCGGACCACGATCGGCAGGCTGATCAGGAAGAACAGCCCGATCGCGGTGTGCAGGCCGATCCGGGCGGTGGTCGAGTCACCGAGGCCGAGCAGCTGGGCCAGGTCGTCCTCCTCCGGGCCGTGTGGCAGGGCCGAGTCGTACAGCCAGTAGAGCGTGCCGGCGACCGCCCCGGCCCACCAGACCAGCGTGACCACGAAGGTGGCGGCGGCCACGACCAGCTTCAGGATGCCGTGCGCCAGGTCGAGCCAGGACTGGGCGTCGCCCATCGGTAGGAAGATCCGCCGCCAGGCGCTGGCCCCCGGCTCCGGGAGCCGGTACTGCGGACGGATCCGGGGCTGCCGCAGCACGGCGGGCAGCCGCAGCCGCTCGATGTCGGCGAGGCCGCGGGCGGCGTACAGGGTGCCGCTGAGGACGGGCAGGCCGATCACCGTCACCACCAGCCCGAGACCGGCGGCGAGGCCGACCACGAGCACCACGAAGCTGGCCAGCGCGAGCGGGAGGCCGAGCAGGACGTACCCGGAGTCGAGGAAGAGCTGTCGGGAGATGGTCGGCGCCGGTACGGGGCGGTCGACGGCGGCGCGAACGGCGGTCATGCCACGAGGCTAGGCAGCGCGGCGACGCGGGCCCATCCCGCCGGCCGGCCTTCCCGGCGTAGGGCTGGCCCTACCGGGCGGGCACCGCCGGGCCTACCCGGTGTGATCCTCACAGCGGCACGCGGTCGCGTGATTGGTCAGAGAAGTCGTAATTGAGCAATAATCGCCACGCGGCGCCGGTGGCGGCTGCCGGATCGATCTTGCGGAATGGAGGGCCTGGTGGGGGCGCGTCGCGAGCCGACAAGATCGCGATTTGTGCACGTCTTCACAAGCGCCTACTCTGTAGTTCCGACGCGCCCTGCTAGCACAGCCGGCAACCTCGGCCGCCAGCGGGAGTCCCGAAACGGCCGGCCGCTGGAGCTGGCGGAGGATCGCACCGCACGGAGTCTCATGAGTCAGCACCGTCACCCAGGCGCGCCCGGTCGCGCCGGTGCCGTACCGGCGCTCCCGGACCTGCCCGAGGCGACCGTCGCGCGGCTTCCCGAGTACCTCCGTGCCCTGCACAACCTCGCCGAAACCGGTCACGAGACGGTGCCCAGCGAAGGTCTGGCCAGCGCCGCCGGGGTGAACTCCGCCAAGCTCCGCAAGGACCTGTCTCACCTCGGCTCGTACGGCACGCGTGGTGTCGGCTACGACGTGGCGCTGCTGATCGACCAGATCGAGTATGTGCTCGGGCTCACCCAGCGCCGGGCGGTCGCCCTGGTCGGGGTGGGTAACCTCGGTCACGCCCTGGCCGGCTACGACGGCTTCGCCAGCCGCGGCTTCCGGATCGCCGCGCTCCTCGACGCCGACCCGGCCCGCGTCGGCGAGGAGATCAACGGCCTGGTCGTCCGGCACATCGACGAGCTGCCGCGGATCGCCGTCGAGGAGTCGATCGCGATAGGGGTGATCGCCACGCCCGCCCAGGCCGCCCAACGGGTGGCTGACCAACTGGTCGCGGTCGGCGTGACGAGCATCCTGAACTTCGCGCCGTGCGTACTCTCGGTTCCGGAAGGGGTCGACGTGCGCAAGGTCGACCTCGCCATCGAGCTGCAGATCCTGTCCTTCCACGAGCACCGCAAGGCGTCTCTGACCGCGCTCCCCGCCACCGGCGGGTCCGCCCTCACCGCCCTGCCCGGCGGGTTCGGGGCCACCGACACCCAGGAGGCGATCGGCACGTGAAACTGCTCGTCGTCGGCGCGTCCTACCGCACCGCTCCGGTCGCCACGCTGGAGCAGCTCGCGGTCGCCCCCGCCGACCTCACCCGCATCCTGGGCCGCCTGGTCGCGCAGCCGTACGTCACCGAGGCCGTGCTCGTCTCCACCTGCAACCGGGTGGAGGTCTACGCTGTTGTGTCCGGTTTCCACGGCGGCCTCGGCGACATCTGCGCCGTCCTGGCCGAGCAGGCCGGGTGCCAGCCGGCCGCGCTCGCCAACCATCTCTACGTGCACTTCGACGCGGCCGCCGTCGACCACGTCTTCCGGGTCGCCGCCGGGCTCGACTCGATGGTGGTCGGCGAGGCGCAGATCCTCGGCCAGCTGCGCGACGCGTACCACTGGGCGAGCGGGGCCGACACCGCCGGCCGGCTGCTGCACGAGCTGATGCAGCAGGCGCTGCGGGTGGGCAAGCGGGCGCACGCGGAGACCGGCATCGACCGGGCCGGGCAGAGCGTGGTGACCGCCGCGCTGGACTTGGCCGCCGGTCACCTCGACGGCGGCCTGACCGGCCGTCCCGCGCTGGTGGTCGGGGCGGGGGCGATGGGCTCGCTGGGCGTGGCGACGCTGTCCCGGCTCGGCACCGGGCCGCTCACCGTGACCAACCGGGGCGCCGACCGGGCCGTCCGGCTGGCCGAGTCGTACGGCGCCACCGCCGCCCCGCTGGCCGAGTTGACCGCCACACTCCGCACAGTGGACATCGTAGTGGCGGCCACCGCGGCCACCGAACCGGTCCTCACCCGCGACGTGGTCGCCCGGGCGCTCGCCGACCGGGACCCGGCCCGGGGCCCGCTGGTCCTGCTCGACCTGGCCGTGCCGCGCGACGTCGAGGCGGGCGTCGCCGAGCTGCCCGGGGTCGAGGTGATCGACATCGACCGGATGGCGGCGCTCCTCGCCAACGGTCCGGCCGCCGCCGACGCCGCGGCCGTGGAGCGGATCGTGGCCGGTGAGGTCGACGGGTTCCTCACCTGGCTGCGTGGCGCCGACGTGGCGCCGACCGTGGCCGCGCTGCGCGGCCGCGCCGACGACGTGGTCACCGCCGAGCTGCACCGGCTGGCCCAGCGCCGCCCCGACCTCAGCGACGAACAGCGTGCGGAGGTGGCCCGGACGGTGCACCGGGTGGTCCAGCGACTGCTGCACCAGCCCACCGTGCGGGTCCGCCAGCTCGCCGCCGAACCCGGCGGCGACCAGTACGCGGCCCTGCTGCGCGAACTGTTCGACCTCCAGGTGCCGCAGACCTCCCCGGTCGACACCGTCCCCGACGTCGTGGACACCGACGTCCCGCCCGCCGGAGGTGAGCGATGAGTGCCCCCCTGCGCCTCGGCACCCGGGCCAGCAAGCTGGCGATGGCCCAGTCCGGGCAGGTCGCCGAGGCCCTGACCGCCGCCACCGGCCGTGAGGTCGAGCTGGTCGAGGTGGTCACCGCCGGCGACCGCTCGTCCGCGCCGGTGCACCGGCTCGGCGTCGGCGTGTTCGTCTCCGCGCTGCGCGACGCGCTGGCCGCCCGCACCATCGACTTCGCGGTGCACTCCTACAAGGACCTGCCCAGCGCGGCGGCGGCCGGCCTGCACGTCGCGGCCGTGCCACCCCGGCAGGACCCGCGCGACGCGCTGGTCGCCACGGGCGGCCGTACGCTCGCCGAGCTGCCAGCCGGCGCGCTGGTGGGCACCGGCGCGCTGCGCCGCATCGCCCAGCTGCACGCCCTCGGGATGCAGCTGCAGGTCACCCCGATCCGCGGCAACGTCGACACCCGCCTGGCGCGGGTGCTCGGCCCCGAAGCCGACCTGGACGCCGTCGTGCTGGCCCGGGCCGGGCTGGCCCGCCTAAACCGGACGGACGTGATCACCGAGACGCTCGACCCGATGCTGATGCTGCCCGCACCCGCCCAGGGCGCGCTGGCCGTGGAGTGCCGGGTCGACGACCGGGACCTGGTCGAGCTGCTCGCCGTGCTCGACCACGCACCGTCGCGCGCCGCGGTCACCGCGGAGCGCGCGCTGCTGGCCACCCTGGAGGCCGGATGCTCCGCACCGGTCGCCGCCTACGCCGAACTCGCCGAGGGCGACGCCGGCGAGGAGATCTACCTGCGCGGGGCGGTGATCAGTCCGGACGGTGCCCGAGACCTCCGGCTGTCCCGCACCGGTACGCCCGCCGACGCGGCGGAGATCGGCAAGGCACTCGCCGCCGAACTCCTCGACCTCGGCGCCGACTCGATCCTCGGCCAAGAACGACACACCGGCCCGGGGACCCAGCAATTTGGGAGCACAGAATGACCCGCACCCGTAAGCCCGTAGGCCGCATCGCGTTCGTCGGGGCCGGCCCCGGCGACCCGGGCCTGCTGACCCGCCGGGCGCACGACGCCCTGGTCGACGCCGACCAGGTGGTGTACGACCGGGGACTCCCCGAGTCGCTGCTCGACGCCGTGCGCGCCCAGGCCAAGTCCGACGCCCAGTTCACCCCGGCGGAGGGTGCGCCGGGTGACGTGGCGAAGGTGCTGATCTCGGCGGCCCGCTCCGGGTCGAACGCGGTGCACCTGGTCGCCGGGGACCCGTTCGGCCACGACTCGGTGGTCAAGGAGGTGCAGGCGGTGGCGCGCACCGCCGCGCACTTCGAGGTGGTGCCGGGGGTGGGCCAGGCCGAGGGCGTGGCGACCTACGCGGGGGTGCCGCTGCCAGGGGTACGGACCGCGGCCGACGTCGAGGACGTCAGCACCCTGGACTTCGAGGCGCTGGCGGCGGCCGTCGGCCGGGGCTCGCTGGCCCTCGCGGTGGACGCCGGCGACCTCGCCGCGATCCGCGACGGGCTGCTCGCCGCCGGCGTCGACGGTGGCACCGCCGTCGGGGTGACCGGCGACGGCACCGGTGAGACGCAGTACACCACCACGTCGACGGTGGACTCGTTCGTCGCGGCGGCGCTCGGCTTCACCGGCCGGGTGGTGCTCACCATCGGTGCGGGCGTCGGCCAGCGGGACAAGCTCAGCTGGTGGGAGAACCGGCCGCTGTACGGCTGGAAGGTTCTCGTACCCCGGACCAAGGAGCAGGCCGGCGTGATGAGCGCGCGGCTGCGCGCGTACGGGGCCATCCCGTGCGAGGTGCCGACCATCGCGGTCGAGCCGCCGCGCACCCCGGCGCAGATGGAGCGCGCGGTCAAGGGCCTGGTCGACGGCCGGTACGCCTGGGTGATCTTCACCTCGGTCAACGCGGTCCGCGCGGTCTGGGAGAAGTTCGCCGAGCACGGCCTGGACGCCCGCCACTTCGGCGGCGTCAAGATCGCCTGCATCGGCGAGGCGACCGCCGACGCGGTCCGCGCCTTCGGCATCCAGACCGAGCTGGTGCCGTCGGGGGAGCAGTCCTCCGAAGGGCTGCTGGCCGAGTTCTCGCCGCACGACGAGATCCTCGACCCGGTGGGCCGGGTGCTGCTGCCGCGCGCCGACATCGCCACCGAGACCCTCGCCGCCGGGCTCACCGAGCGCGGCTGGGAGGTCGACGACGTGACCGCGTACCGGACGGTCCGGGCCGCGCCGCCGCCGGCCGAGATCCGCGACGCGATCAAGTCGGGTGGGTTCGACGCGGTGCTCTTCACGTCTTCCTCGACCGTGCGCAATCTCGTCGGTATCGCGGGGAAGCCGCATGCCCGTACCGTTGTTGCTGTGATCGGGCCCAAGACGGCGGAGACGGCGACGGAGTTCGGCCTGCGGGTCGACGTCCAGCCGCCCCACGCCTCGGTCCCCGATCTGGTGGAGGCGCTCGCCGCCTACGCCGTCGAACTGCGGGAGAAGCTCGCCGCCATGCCGGCCAAGCAGCGCCGCGGCTCGAAGGTGCAGGGGCCGACCGCCCTGAGGTTCCGGTAGTCGCAGGAGGCCCGTATGCCGTACCCCGAGATCCGGCCCCGCCGGCTGCGCCGCACGGCGGCCATCCGCCGGCTGGTCTCCGAGACTCGCGTCGACCCGGCCGAGCTGGTCGTGCCGATGTTCGTCAAGGAGGGGCTGACCGAGCCGCGGGCCATCGCCTCGCTCCCGGGGGTGCTCCAGCACTCCCGGGACTCGTTGCGCAAGGCGGCGGTCGAGGCGGTCCAGGCCGGCGTCGGCGGAATCATGCTCTTCGGGGTGCCGGCCGAGCGGGACGCGACCGGTTCCGGCGGGATCGACCCGAACGGCATCCTCAACGTGGCGATCCGCGACGTGGTGTCCGAGGTGGGTGACGCCACCGTGGTGATGAGCGACCTCTGCCTGGACGAGTTCACCTCGCACGGGCACTGCGGCCTGCTCGCCCCGGACGGTGGCGTGGACAACGACGCCACGCTCGCCGCGTACGCCGAGATGGCGGTGGCCCAGGCCGCCGCCGGGGTAGGGGTGGTCGGGCCGTCCGGGATGATGGACGGCCAGGTCGGGGTGGTGCGCGGGGCGCTCGACGCCGCCGGCCACCAGGACGTGGCCGTGCTGGCGTACGCGGTGAAGTACGCCTCGGCGTTCTTCGGCCCGTTCCGCGACGCGGTGGAGTCGGCGCTGCAGGGGGACCGGCGCACCTACCAGCAGGACCCGGCGAACCTGCGGGAGTCGCTGCGGGAGGTCGAGCTGGACGTGGCCGAGGGCGCCGACCTGGTGATGGTCAAGCCGGCCCTGCCGTACCTCGACGTGGTGTCGGCGGTCCGCGCCGCGGTCGACGTTCCCGTGGCCGCCTACCAGGTCTCCGGTGAGTACGCGATGGTCGAGGCGGCCGCCGCGAACGGCTGGGTCGACCGGGAGCGGATCATGCTGGAGACCCTCACCTCGATCCGGCGCGCCGGCGCGCAGATCATCCTCACCTACTGGGCCGTCGAGGCCGCCCAGCTGCTCCGCGAGGGCTACTGACCGACCCGGGCGGGTCGCCGCTCGGCACCCCGCCCGTCCC
>NZ_POUB01000379.1 GCF_003236335.1 Micromonospora deserti | reverse complement strand
TTCCGGGAAGTGCTGCCTCGCGGTCAGGCGTCGAGGAGGGCGTCGTGGACCTCGGCCCAGATCCGCTCGTTCGCGGCGACCAGCAGGCCGTGGCCCTCGTCGACGGGGTGGTAGTCGGAGCCGTCGAACCGCCGGGCCACCCCGCCGGCCGCCCGGACCAGCAGGGTGCCCGGGCCGTGGTCCCAGGGCAGGGTCCGCCAGAAGAGCACGAACTGCTGGTCGCCGAGGAGGATGTCGAGATACTCGCGGCCGGCGCAGTGCTGCCCGGGGAGCAGCTCGCCGATCCGCTCGCCGCCCGCCTCCACGGCGGCACGCGACGCGTTCGGCAGGAACCGGGTCATCGCCGCGCCGCGCAGCGCGCCGACCGGCGGCACCTCGTCGGTGGTCCGCACCGGCCGCCCGTCGAGGTACGCTCCCTCCCCCACCCGAGCGGTGGCCAGCGTGCCGGCCAGCGGGTCGAGCACCCACGCGGCGGCCGGTTCACCGTCGGTCAGCAGCGCCACCATCAGGGCGAACGGCCGCCGCCCGGCAGCGAAGTTGGACGTGCCGTCGACCGGGTCGACCAGCCAGACATCCCCGGACCCGCGCAGGTGCCGCAGCAGTGCCCGGTCCTCGGCCACCGCCTCCTCGCCGACCACCACGGAGCCCGGGCGCAGCCGGCGCAGGGCCGCCGCGATCACCTCCTCGGCCCGCCGATCGGCGACCGTGACGATGTCACCGGGCGCCTTCTCCGCGACGTCGTCGGCGTCGAGTTTGCGGAACAGCGGCAGCACGACCTGGTCGGCGGTTTCGCGCAGCAGCCCGCCGACGTCGTCGAGCAGAGTGTCAGCCACGCGGCGGCAGCTTGACCACGCTGACGAAGAACTCGTCGATCTGCCGGACCACCGAGATGAACCGCTCGAAGTCCACCGGCTTGGTCACGTACGCGTTGGCGTGCAGTTGGTAGCTGCGCAGGATGTCCTCGTCGGCCTGGGAGGTGGTCAGCACCACGACCGGAATGCGGCAGAGCTGCTCGTCCTTCTTGATCTCCTCCAGCACCTCCCGCCCGTCCCGGCGCGGCAGGTTGAGGTCGAGCAGGACCAGGTCCGGCAGCACCGCGTCCGCGTACTGGCCCTCCCGCCGCAGGTAGGCCAGGGCCTCCGCCCCGTCGGAGACGACGGTCAGCCGGTTGCGCACCTTGTGCTCGTCGAACGCCTCCTGGGTCATCAACACGTCGCCCGGATCGTCCTCCACCAGCAGGACCTGGATCGGGCTCTTGCCGTCCGCCGGCGCGGTCATCCCACCGTCTCCTTCATGCCACCCGTTCTACCGCCTCCCGGCGGCCCGTCGGCGCCCTCCGGGGCGTCCGTCTCCTCGGCCGGCGGTCCGCCCTGCTCCGGCGCGGCCGGCCGACCGGCCGGATCCGGGGCGCCCGCCACGGCCCCGCCGGCGTCCCCGGCCGTCGCCCCGCCGACGCCCGCGCCCGTGGACCCGCCGACGTCCGCGCCCGTGGACCGGTCGGCGTCCGCGCCGGTGGACCCGTCGGCGTCCGCGCTCGTGGCGGCCGCGCGCACGTCCTCGGGGCGCGCGGGGAGGGTGAAGCGGATCGCGGTGCCCTCCTCGGTGCCGGTGTCCACCCAGACTCGGCCGCCGTGGTACTCCACGATCTTCTTGACGATCGCCAGCCCGATGCCGGTGCCCGGGTACGCGTCCTTGGCGTGCAGCCGCTGGAAGATGACGAAGATCTTGTCGGCGAACTCCGGCTCGATCCCGATGCCGTTGTCCTGGCAGCTGATCTCCCACTCGTCACCGACCAGCCGGGCCGAGACGTGCACCCGGGGCGGCACGTCGGGGCGGCGGAACTTGATCGAGTTGCTGACCAGGTTGGTCAGCAGGTTGGTCAGCAGTGGCTCCTCGCCGCGGATCACCGGCAGCTCGCCCCAGGTCAGCTCGGCGTCGGCGTACTGCCGTGCCGCCTCGGTCTGCCCGACGACGTCACCCATCACCCCGTTCAGGTCGACCTCGGTGAAGCCGCTGGTGAGCCGGCCGATCCGGGAGAAGGCGAGCAGGTCGTTGATCAGTCGCTGCATCCGCTGCGCGCCGTCCACGGCGAACGCGATGTACTGGTCGGCCCGCTCGTCGAGCTGACCGGCGTAGCGACGCTGGAGCAGCTGGCAGAAGCTGGCCACCTTGCGCAGCGGCTCCTGCAGGTCGTGCGACGCCACGTACGCGAACTGCTCCAGGTCCCGGTTGGAGCGGGTGAGCTCCTCGGCCTGCTTCTGCAGCTGGCTGTTGACCCACTCGATGCGTTCCCGTGCCTCGCGCACCTCGGTAAGGTCCGCGGCGATCTTGCGGCGCATCGCGTCCACGTCATCGGCGAGCTGGAGCAGCTCGGGCGGGCCGGACCCGGTGATGCCGTGCTGGTAGTCGCCCTCGGCCACCTCCCGGATCTGGTCGGCCAGCCCGGTCAACGGGCGGATCACCACCCGGTCCAGGGAGAGCACCAGCATGGCGCCGGCGACCGCCACCACCAGCGCGGCGATGACCAACAGGACGACGAGCTGGTTGCTGGTCCGCTGGACGTCCGCGGCGGCCGCGTCCCGCGTCGCCAGAATCTCCTGCCGCAGCTCGTCGGCGGCGGACCGGACCTGGTTGAACTGCTGCCGGGCCTGGTCGGTGATGAGGGCCTGCCCGGCGGTGGTGCCGTTCAGCTCGGTGCTGGTGATCACCGGCACCGCCACCGCCTGGCGCCACTCCTCGGCCCGGGTCTCGACCACCCGCAGCTCCTCCTGGAGCCCCGGGTAGTCGTCCAGGAGCCGCCGCATCGAGGCGATCCGGTCGCGCTCCAGCTGCCGGCCGGCGTCGTACGGACCCAGCTCCGCCCGGTCGCCGCTGACCGCGAAGCCGCGGATCGCGGTCTCCTGCTCCAGCAGCGCGTTCAGCAGCTCCTGCGCCTGCACCGGCAGCGGGCCGGTCTTGGTGAGGATCGCGTCGATCTGGTTGCGGTTCTGCGCGGCGACCGCCGCCGCGGTGCCGGCCAGGCCGACCAGGATCAGGGAGACGACGGCGAGCAGCGCGACGACCCGCCGCCGCAGGGTCCAGTGCCGGATGTTCACGCTCACCGGCCATCCCCCCGGGTCAGCAGCAGCATCGCGACGTCGTCGGCGAGCGGCCCGCCGTTGAGCTGTTCGGCCCGCCCGACCAGCCAACCCGGCAGCTCGGGCAGGGGCACGGCCTGGCCGGCCGGGTCGGCGAGCAACCCGCTGAGGCCGGGCACGTCGAGCCGCTCGTCCCCCTCGCCGACGCGCCCCTCGATCAGACCGTCGGTGTACATCAACAGGGACCAGTCGTCGGTGTCGAACTCCAGGTCGTACGCCACCGGCCGGCGGGGGCGTACGCCCAGCAGCAGGCCGCCGGGCGCCGGGACCGGCGCGACCTTGCCCCCGGCGAGCAGCAACGGCGGCGGGTGCCCGGCCAGCCGGACGGTGGCCCGGTTGGCGTCGAGGTCCAGCCGGGTGGTGGCGACGGTGGCGAAGATCTCCTGGAGCCGGCGCTCGCTCATCAGCACCTGCTCCAGCGCCGGCAGCACCTCGTCGTCGGCCACGCCGGCGAGGATCAGCGCCCGCCAGGCCACCCGCAGTTCGACGCCGAGCGCCGCCTCGTCAACGCCGTGCCCGCAGACGTCGCCGACGATCAGGTCGAGCCGGTCGGGCCGGGTCTGCACCACGTCGAAGAAGTCGCCGCCGATGAGGGCGGCGTGCCGGCCGGGCCGGTAGAAGGTGTGCACCGCGATCTGGTCGGTGGACATCAGCGGCTGCGGCAGCAGGCCCCGCTCCAGGCGGGCGGACTCGGCCTGCCGCAGCTCGACCTCGCGTAGCCGCCGGGCGTTCTCGTCGGCCCGCTTGCGCTCCACGGCGTAGCGCAGCGCGCGGGTCAGCAGCACCCCGTCGACCTGGCCCTTGACCAGGTAGTCCTGCGCGCCCTCGGCGACCGCGACGATGCCCATGTGCTCGTCGGAGCGGCCGGTCAGCACGCAGACCGCGGCGCCGCTGGCCATATCCAGCACCGTGCGCAGCCCGTCCAGACCCTGGGCGTCGGGCAGGCCGAGGTCGAGCAGGACGCAGTCCACGCCGGCCACCCGCTGCCGGGCCTCGCTCAGGCTGGTCGCCACCACCAGGTCGATCATCGAGTTGGTCTCCGCGAGCAACTCGCCGACGAGGAACGCGTCACCCTCGTCGTCCTCGACCAGCAGCACCCGCAGCCGCTCGCCGGGAGGGAGGTTGGGGTGGCGCCCGAGACCGCCGTGCGGGTACGGCACAAGGGAGGAACCGGCCAGGCCGGTCCCCCGATACGGCCGGGTCACCGCCGCGAGACGCGGAAGATCGCTGGTGATGTCGGGCTCCTTCCAAGTGCCCTGCTGATCCTGTATTAGACAACGGTCGCACACAACACGACGGCCTCGGCGGGGGCGGGAGCGGGCCGGGTCACCACCCGTTAAGGGACAAAGCCGACAGTGGACCACGCCCGGTGCACCCGCCCGTCGCACCGCCGCTCCCGCAACCGCCCGGCGCGGTGCAGGATGGTGTCCACC
>NZ_POUB01000378.1 GCF_003236335.1 Micromonospora deserti | reverse complement strand
ACGATCGCAGCCATGGGCGGGCATGTGACGGCGCCGGCGGCGGCGCTGGCCGACGAGCTGCCGGGCTGGGTGACGCTGCTGCGCGCTCCGAACCCCGGGCCGATGACGCTCGACGGCACCAACACCTGGCTGCTGCGCGCGCCCGGTCAGCCTGGCGTCGTGATCGACCCCGGGCCCGCCGACGAGGAGCACCTGGCGGCGGTCGCCACGCACGAGCCGATCGGGCTGGTGCTGATCACCCACGGCCACCCCGATCACACCGACGGCGCCCGCCGGCTGCACGAGCTGCTCGCCGGGGTGCCGGTGCTCGCCGTAGACCCCGCCCACACCCACGCCGGCGAACCGCTCGGCTCCGGTCCCGTGCCCGGCGTACCCGGGCTCGACCTGCGACTCGTCCCGACCCCGGGGCACACCGGCGACTCGGTCTGCTTCCTGGCCCGGCACGGCGAGGAGCAGGCCGTCCTCACCGGCGACACCATCCTGGGCCGGGGCACCACCGTGGTCGCCCACCCCGACGGCCACCTCGGTGACTATCTGACCAGCCTGGAGCTGCTCGCCACGTACCGTGGTGTCCCGGCGCTGCCGGGGCACGGCCCGGCGCTGGCCGACTGCGGCGCCGCCGCGGAGTTCTACCTCGCCCACCGCCGGGCCCGGCTCGACCAGGTCCGGGCGGCGGTCGCCGGCGGCGCCACCACCGCCAGCGAGGTGGTCGCGACGGTCTACGCGGACGTGGACCCGTCGCTGTGGTGGGCCGCCGAGTGGTCGGTCCGCGCGCAGCTGGAGTACCTGGGCCGGGAATCCGGCGGTGGCATTGCGGGGTTGGAGCAAGCGTGACCTGCCCGGTGTGTGGAACCGTCGCCGTGCCCGGCGCCCGGTTCTGCCACAACTGCGGGGCCGCGCTGCCGGCCGCCGCCATGCTGCCCGCCGCCGAGCGGCGCGTGGTGACGGTGCTCTTCGGCGATTTGTCGGACTTCACCTCCTGGTCCGAGGACCTCGACCCGGAGCGGGTCGGCGCGGTCACCGACCGGGTGCTCGCCGCGCTGGCCGGCGCGGTGAAGACCTTCGGCGGGCACGTCGACAAGCTGACCGGCGACGGGATCATGGCGGTCTTCGGCGCCCCGGTGGCGCACGAGGACGACGCCGAGCGGGCGGTCCGGGCCGCGCTGTCGATGCAGCGGGCGGTCCGCCGGGTGCTCGACGACGAGCGGGGCGGCGGCGCGCCGCTCGGCCTGCGGGTCGGGCTGAACACCGGGGACGTGATCGCCGGCATCCAGGCCGCCATCGAATACACCGTCATCGGCGACACCGTCAACACCGCCGCCCGGCTGGCCGACGCCGCCGCCGTCGGCGCCGTCTACGCCGGCGCGCGCACCGCCGCCGCGACGCGGCACGTGGCGTCCTGGCGGGCGCTGCGGCCACTGCGGCTCAAGGGCAAGCGCGAACCGGTCGAGGCGTACGAGCTGCTCGGACTCCTGGACGCCCCGGGCACCCGCTCCGGCCTCGGTGACGAGGCGCCCTTCGTGGGCCGGGAGACCGAAATCGGGCGGGTCGCCGGGCGGCTCGCCGAGGTGATCGACCGGGGCGAGCCCCGGGTGCTGCTGATGACCGCCGAGGCGGGTATCGGCAAGTCCCGGTTCGCCGCCGAGGTGGAACGCCTCGCCGCCGGCTACGACGTGGGCGCCGGCCGGTACGCCGCGCACACCGGCGCCCGGGTGCTCTCCGTGCGGTGCGCCGCCTTCGGCGAGCGGCGCCGCCTCGCCCCGCTGGCTGATTTGGTCCGCGCGGCGGTCGGCCTGCCCAACGACCCGGCCACCGCGCTCACCCGCCCGGCCGTCGAGGAGCGGCTGCGCCGGCTCGGGCAGCGGCTCGGCCGCGCCGGCACCGACCCGGCCCCGATCGCCACCGACCAGCTGCTGGCCCTGCTCGGGTACGCCGAACTGCCCAGCGGCGGCCCGACCGACCAGGGTGAGTGGAGCACCGCCCAGCCGCCCGCCGACGCGGACGCCGTACCGAACGCGGTCGCCGACCTGCTCAGCGCACTGGCCGTGGAGGCCCCACTGGTGGTCGTCGTCGACGACCTGCACGACGCCACCGCCGAGACGATCCAGGCGCTCGGGGTGACCCTGTCCCGGCTCACCGGACCGGTGCTGGTGCTGCTGCTCGGCCGGCCCGAGCTGGTGCGGACCGCCGGGACGCTGACCCGGGTCGCGGACGCCGAGGTGCACGCGCTGGCGCCGCTGCGCGGCGCCGACGCCGCCCGGCTGCTCACCAGCTACCTCGGCGGCGGCAGGCTGCCGCAGGCCGACGCCGACCGGCTGCTCGCCACCGCCCAGGGCAACCCGTTCTACCTGGCCGAGCTGGTCACCCTGCTGATGGAGCGCGGCGCGCTGACCGCGGTCGCGGACCGCCGCGCACCCCAGTCCGGCGGGTGGCGGCTGGTGCCCGGCTCGCTCGGCAGCCGGCTGCTCTCCCGTGACCTCGCCGCCGTGCTCGCCGCCCGCATCGACGCGCTGCCCGCCGACGCCCGCTCGGTGCTGCGGGACGCGGCGGTGGTCGGCGACACGGTGCCGGCCGGCGCGCTGGAGGCGCTGCGCGAGCAGCGGACCGGCCGGGACGGCCGCCCGGCGGCGGTGGTGGCGGTCGAGCGGGAGCGGGCCGTCGAGGAGTTGCTGCAACGCCGCATGCTGCACCGCACCCGGACGGGCTACGCGTTCGCCACCCCGCTGATGCGGGAAGCCGCGTACACCGGGGTGAGCAAGGCCGAACTGGCCGAGCGGCACGCCGCCCTGGTCCGGTGGGCCGTCGCCGATCCGGCCGGCGGGGCGGGCACCCCAGGTGGCTTCACCGACGCCACCCGGGACGACTTCGTGGCCGGGCACGTCGAGCGGGCCGCCGCGCTGGCCGACGCGGTCGGGCTGCGGCCAGACGCGCCGGCCCGGGCCGTGGTGCCGCTCGGGGTCGCCGCGCTCGGCCGGGCCGCCCGCCGCTCGCTGCACGCCGGCGAGCCGGCGCTGGCCGTGGAGTACGCCGAACGCGCCGCCGAACTCGCCCGCGACGGGGTGCCGGCCGCCGACCGGGTGGTGCACGCCCGGGCGCTGCTCCAGGTCGGCCGCCCCGCCGACGCGCTCGCCTACGCCGAGAAGATCGCCGCGAACGCCGGCGACGAGTCGGCCGTGCGGACCAGCGCGCTGCTGCTCGCCGGCCAGGCCCACCAGACGATGGGCGACCAGGCCCGCGCGGCGGCCTGCTGGCGGGAGGCGTTGCAGGTGGCGACGGCCGGCGACCTGCCCACGCTGCGCGCGTCGGCGATGCGCCGGCTCGGCATGGCCGACTTCATCGCCGGCCGGCTGGGCCAGGCGAGCAGCCGGCTCGCCGCCTCGTACCAGGTGAGCCTGGCGGTGCAGGACCGCCGAGGGCAGGCGTGGTCGTTGCAGAACCTGGCCTGGATCACCACCACCCGCGGCGACTTCGCCGGCACCGACGCGGTGCTCGGCCGGGCGGCGCGGCTCTTCGCCGAGCTGAAGGACCCGTACGGGCGGGCCTGGCTGCGCGGCACCACCGCGTTCGCCCGGCTGCTCGCCGGCCGGCTGCGCGAGGCGTGCCGGTTGGCGCGGGTCTTCCTGCCCTTCGGCGAACGGGTCGGTGAGGCGTGGGCGGTGGGCACCCTGCGCGCGGTCGAGGCGTTCGCCACCGCCGAGCTGGGCGACCTGGCCGAGGCGGACCGGGCGGCCCGCCGGGCGTACCGGGAGTTCGCCGCCGCCTCCGACGAGTGGGGCCAGGGCTTCGCGCTGGTCGTACGCGGGGTGGTGGCGCGCGGGCTGGGCGAACCGGAGCACGCCGCCGACCTGCTCACCGATGCGCTGTCGTACGCCGGGCGCACCTCGCACCCGCTGCTCACCGGGATGGCCGGCACGCTGCGCGGCTTCGTGGCGCTGGACATGGGCGACGGGGCAGCCGCCGAGCGGTACGCCCGCGCGGTGCTGACCGCCGTCGAGCCGCACAACCCGCAGGCGCCCGCCCAGGTGGCGCCGCGGGTGCTGCTGGCCACCGCCCGGCTGGCCGCCGGTGACTCGGCCACCGCCGTCGGGCTGCTCGCTCCGGTGGCCACCGCCGCCGCCACCGGGCCCTCACTGCTCTTCTCCCGCCGCCAGACGATGGCCCGGTACGCTTCCGCGCTGCTCGCGCACGGGCAGCGGGAGCAGGCGCTGGACTGGGCCCGGCGGGCGGCCACCGCACCGGCGGAGGACGTCCGCAGCCAGGTGATCGCGGCGAGCGTGCTCGCCGAGGCGCTGGCCGCCTGCGGCCAGCCCACGGCCGCGCTGGCCTGCGCCGAGGAGGCGGTGCGCCTCGCGTACGCCACGGAGCAGCGCAGCGAGCGCCGTTCCGCCGAAGCCCTCCGCGCCCGCCTCGCCTCCTCCTGATCCCTCCCGCCGGGCGACGCAGCCGCGCCGCCTGCCGTGCCGCTCCGCGCCGCCTGCCGTGCCGCTCCGCGCCGCCTGCCGTGCCGCTCCGCGCCGCCTGCCGTGCCGCTCCGCGCCGTCCCGCTGTGCGCGTTCGCGCGGGCAGCGCGGGGTGGGCG
>NZ_POUB01000377.1 GCF_003236335.1 Micromonospora deserti | reverse complement strand
GTCGGGGGCGGGGCGCACATCGGCGATGTTTCCGGCGCTGGGCAGCAGCACGGCTTGGCCACGCCCACGGGGACCGTACGGGCGGTCGGGATGGCCGGTCTGACCCTCGCCGGCGGTTACGGTCCACTCTGCGGGCGGTACGGGCTAGCGGTGGACAACCTGCTGCGCGCCGATGTCGTACTGGCCGACGGCCGCCTCGTGACCGCCAGCCCAGACGGCGACGCCGAACTGTTCTGGGCCTTGCGCGGCGGCGGCGGCAACTTCGGTGTGGTCACCAGCCTGACGTACCGGCTGCACGAGCTGCCGACCGTGCTGGCCGGGATGATGCTGTTCCCGTTCGCCCAGGCGGCCACCGTGCTGACGGGGTACCGCGAGATCGTGGCGACCACCGCCGACGAGGCGACGATCATGGCGGGCTTCCTGCCCAACCCGGACGGGCCGCCCCTGGTGTTTCTCTGTCCCATGTGGAGCGGGGCCGACCTCACCGAGGGCGAGCGGCTCATCGCGGGGCTGGAGCGGCTGGGCAACCCGGTCATGAGCCAGGTCGCCGCAACGCCGTACCACGACGCGCTGAGCATGTTCGACGGCGCCATGCGTGAGGGCAACCACTACCGGCTGCGTACCCGTTGGCTGTCTCACCTGTCCGAGGCCGCCGCCGAGGAGCTTACTGACGCCGCCGCGCAGATCGCCTCACCGTACTCGGCCATCTCCATGCACCATTTCCACGGCGCCGCCGCCCGAGTGGGCCAGGCCGAGACCGCCTTCGGGCTGCGCACGGACCACCTGCTTGTCGAGATTATCGGGGCGTGGGCGCCGGAGGACGCCGAAGCGGGGTACGGCGACTGGGCCGACCAAACGTCGCAACGGTTGGCGCCGCTGGCGTTGCCCGGCGGTTACCCGAACCTGCTCGGCGCGGATGAGCCCGGGCGGGTCCCGCCGAGTTACGGCCCCAACTACGAACGGCTGGTCAGCGCCAAATGCCGCTACGACCCGGACAACATCTTCGCCTCCGCCGTACCGACCCTTGCGGTCTAGCCCTCTCGATCAGGCCGCCAAACCTAGGTTCGGTCGGCGCCGACCGGCAGTGACAGGGCCCCGGCAAAGTCATCAGGTGATGCCGAGTAGGGCCAGGGTGCGGGTGCTGTCACCGGTTGGTACGGCGAGCGTCACGCGATTTCCTCGACTGCGGGAGCGAGATCGGTCACCCCGAGGCCCGGAGCGTTGGGCAGCACCACCGTGGCCCCTTCGTACCGCATGCCACCGGTGACGGCGCCCCGCGCCAACCACCAGACCGCGTCCAGGTCGCTCACCACGCTGGTGCCGTACGCCGCGACGAGGCTCGCCGCCGCTCCGATGCCGATCTCGGTCTCCAGCATCGAACCGACCATGGTGCCCATCCGTTGGGCGTTGGCCAGGTCCAGCAGGGTACGGGCAGGCCCCAGCCCGCCGCACTTGGCCAGCTTGACGTTCACCATGTCGGCTACCCGCCGGCGGATCACCTCGACCAGATCGGCGACTCCGAAGACAGCCTCATCGGCCATGATCGGGGTGTCGACCCGGTCGCTGACCCAGGCCAGGCCGTCGAGGTCCCGGTGATGCACGGGCTGTTCGACGAACGTGACACCCGTGCCCGCCTCTTCCAGCGCGCGAATGACCCGGACCGCCTCGCGGGGGGTCCATCCCTGGTTCGCGTCGAGTCGGATCTCCACGTCGGGCCCGACCGTTGCCCGGACCGCAGCGACCCGGGCCACGTCGCCAGCGGCGTCAGTACCCACCTTGATTTTCAACACCCGGTAGCCCTCACCGACCCGTTGCTTCGCCGAGTCCGCCAGCCCGTCGGCGTCGCCAGCGGAGACGGTCACGTCGGTCGGCACGGTGAGTCGGGTGCCGCCGAGTAGATGGCTCAGCGGTACCCCGAGTCGGCGGGCCGCCAGGTCGTGCAGAGCGACGTCGACCGCCGCCTTCGCCGACTCGTTGCCGACCACCGCCGCAGACACTGACCGGCAGTTCGCGATCAAATCCTCGGCGAGCCGCCCGACGAGCAGTGGTCGGACGACCTCACTGATGCATGCCTCGGCACTCGCCAGCGAGGACCCGGTCACCGTCCACACTTCCGGGGCTTCGCCGAAACCCGACCGGCCGTCGTCGTCAACGATCTCCACCACCACCGTGGAGACAGTGGTCAGCCGCGCGAGCGCGGTCACGAACGGCATGCGGAGCGGCGCCACGAGACGGTGGGTGCGAATTTCACGGATGGTCACGGCATGTTCCCTTCGGACGGCCCGCCGCGGTCCCTCCGAGGACCAGTGGCGAGCGGGGTGGCGGATCGGGCGAAGGCGGTACGCAGCGCGCGGCACTGCTCACCGAGGGCCCGGCGGGAGATCGCGGCGTTTGGTACGACGAAATAGAAGGTGTGGAAGGAAGTGGAGTCGACGCTGACCACGCTCCAGTCGATGCGGCCTTCGGCGTCGGCATGGGCCAGAAGGGAGCGGAGGATCTTGTGCCAGGTGCCGTCTGCTGACCAGCGTCGGCGCCGTTCTTCCACGGCCCGTACTGTGTGGGCAGGTCGCGCCAGGGGATGCCGGTCCGCAGACGATAGAGGATCCTGTTGATCACCGTGCGGTGGTTGCTTCACCGCCCACCCGGCCGGCCGCCGCCGGGCAGCAGCGGCTGCAGCCGAGTCCACTCGTGATGTGTCAGATCGCCCCGCCCGCCGTCGGGCACGACGCCCCCGTCGCCAGAGCAGATCGGGCTGTTACGCCGTGGCCCGCCGCGCGTACACCTCGATCTCGATCTTCATCCGGGGGTCGGCGAGGCCACACATGAGCATCGTGGCGGCCGGCCGAACGTCGCCGAAACAGCGGCGCAGGACCGGCCAGCATGGCTCGAAGTCCTCGCGGTCGGGCAGCAGATAGCGCACCCGCACCACGTCGGCGAAGGTGCACTTCGCCTCGGCCAGCGCGGCCTCGATGTTGCGTAGGCACTGCTCGGCCTGCTCCACCACGTCGTCGGAGATCGTCATGGTGGCGTAGTCGAACCCGGTCGTCCCGGACACATGCACCCAGTCGCCGTCGACCACGGCACGGGCATAGCCGATTTGCTCCTCAAACGTCGAGCCGCTGAGGATCGCACGTCGCTCTGTCATGCGCCGAACGCTAAGCGACCAGCACGGATACGTCTAATACAGCCACAGGCATGACCTGATATCTCTAGGCGTATGGAGCGCCCCGAAATCCCCCTCCCACAGCTACACGCCTTCGTCGTGCTCGCCGAGGAACTCCACTTCGGCCACGCGGCAGCCCGCCTGGGCATCGCCCAGCCACCGCTGAGCCAGCAGATCCGCCGCTTGGAGGACAAGGTCGGCCACGCGCTGTTCAGCCGCGAACCGGGGCGTGTCACGCTCACCCCGGCAGGCCGCGAGCTGCTGCCCGCCGCCCGGCAGGCCCTCACCGATCTCGCGGACGGCCTGGCCGCAGCCCGGGCCGTCGGCAGCGGCCGGGTCGGCCGCCTGAAGATCGGCTTCGCCGCCTCCCTTGCCCTGACCGTCCTGCCCCGCCTGCTGCGCACCTTCCGGCAGCGGTTCCCCGGTGTGCACCTGGACATCCACGAGATGACCACCGCGCCGCAGATCGCCGCTCTGCACAACAACACCATCGACATCGGCCTGCTACGCGAACCTCCCACTGACGAGACAGAGCTCGGCTTCAAAACGGTACTCAGCGAGCCCTTCGTGGTCGTGCTGCCGACCACCCACCCTCTGGCGGCCCAACGGACCGTGCAGCTGGTGCAGTTGGCGGACTCGCCCTTCGTGCTCCTGCCCCGCGTGGTCGGCCCACAGCTGCACGACCAGATCACCGGCCTGTGCACCGCAGCAGGCTTCACGCCCCAGGTGGCCCAGCACGCAGTGGAGTGGCAGACCGTGTGCGCGCTCGTGGAAGCTGGTCTGGGCGTCTCCCTGGCCCCGGCAAGCATCCGACGCATCCGCCTCAAAGGCGTCGCCTTCCGCAGGATCGAGCCCAGCACCGCCCGCACACGAGTCGCCGTCGCCTGGCGCAAGAACGACCATAACCCCCTGGTCACACACCTGCTGGCGACCGTCAGCCAAGATCCGCCGGAAAGACCCTCTACCGGGCCAGCCTGGTCCTGATCGCCGCAGTCTGGCTTCGATGACCGGCCGGCACGTGTCAGGTGCTCTTGAGGTGCAGAGACAGGACCAACGCAGAGGAGACTGCCAGCTCACGGTCAAGTAGCTCATCCCGAGGAACGAACACCATGGCTCGTCCCTCACCGAGTACCACATCCTCCTGCCGTGCCTTGGTGGTGCCACAGAACACGTGGACCGTCACAGCGTGAGGGAAGCCGGCCTCATACGGACGCGGACCGCTCCACAGCGGGTGCAGCTCACCCACTGTCAAACCCGTCTCTTCCAGCAGCTCCCGGCGGGCCGCGTCCTCAGAGGACGGTTCGGAAGGGTGTGCGCAGGACACGATGAGTCGCGACGGCGTACTAGGGACTGTCAAACGAACGGTGTGTCCAGGGTTGGTTGAAGACTACTTGCGGCCTGCGGATAGGCGTCCTTCGAACGCGATGTCGAAGGCGTTCAGGGCCGGTTTCCAGCGCATGGTCCACCGCCGGC
>NZ_POUB01000376.1 GCF_003236335.1 Micromonospora deserti | reverse complement strand
GGGCTGGGGGCCGCGGCGACCCGGGCGCCGGACCCGGTGTTGCCACCACAACCGGTGACAAGGAGGACCAGGGCCAGGCCGGACGCCAGGACGGCGCGTGGGCGCATCGTTCGCTCCCGAAGGGGGGTCGGGGTCAGCGGACCCCCGACGCTAGTGGACGCCGAGCTGAGCCGGGAGACCCCGTTGTGGGTCCTGTTTCACATTGCCGGGCGGCCGGTGCCGGCCCGGGTCTAGTCGCGCGCCGGCTGCTGCAGGGAGTCCCGTACCGCCGTCGTCAGCGAGACCGCCTCGGCGAGGTCGACCGGCCGCACCACCCCGGCGGGCAGTGTGCCGGCCAACCAGCCGGGCCCGGCGGCGAGCACCAGCAGCGGCCGGCGGGGCGCGGCGAGCAGCGCCCTGAGCTGGCCGGGATCGGCGGTGACCGGGGTGTGCGACCACACCGCGACGGCGGCCGGCCCGGTCCGGTTGACCGCCTCCAGCAGCGCGTCCACCGGCACCCGGGCGCCCAGCATCCGGTACCCGACGCCGGCCTCGGCGAGCGCGGCAGCGAGCGCCTCCAACGGCAGGCTGTGCTGCTCCTCGTCGGCGCAGGAGAGCAGGATGCGCGGCGGGCCGGTGGGGGCGGCGGCCCGGGCGACCGCCGCGAGCGCCTCCGAGACGCACCGGGACAGCAGGTGCTCGACCTCGACCAGACCGGCGGTCGCCGCGTGCCGTTCGCCGATGCCGACGAGGACCGGGCGTAGCAGTCCGTCCCAGGTGGCGACGACGCCGTCGGTCGCCAGGGCGTGCCCGATCGCCTCGCTGATCGCCACCGAGTCCAGGCACATGGCGGCCCGGGCCAGGCCCCGGGCCGCCGGGCCGGCCCGGCCCACCGGGATGGTCGGCCCGCCGCCGGCCCGGCCGCCGGCCGGGCGCGTCCGGCCTCGGGCGCCTGCCTCGGCCGGTACGGCGTCCGGGGCCTGACGCGCCCAGCGGGCGGCCTCGGCCGGGGCGACCCCCTCGGTGGTGAGCCGCCGCATGATCTCCAGACGTGCGAGGTCGGCCGGCGTGTAGCGCCGGTGTTGCCCCGGTACGTGCTCGCTGGGCCCGAGACCGTAGCGCTGATGCCAGGTGCGCAAGGTGGTGACGGCGACCCCCAGTCGCCGGGAGACCGCTCCCGCGCTCAGTGCCTCATCGGTCACCCGGCCGCTCCGCCGCGTCGTCCACGGGGAGCCCGGGCCGGTTGACGGCCTCCTCGGGCGGGCCGGCGGCCGTACCTGAAGGGCGCAGTAGCCGGTTCACCACGCCGCTCAGCCACGGTGCGTACGCACGCGGGTCGGCGTCGAGGTCGGCCGCCAGCTCGACGGGGTCGACCCAGCGCAGCTCGGCCACCTCGGCGGGGTCGGGGCGCAGCGGCGCGTCCGGTCGCCACTCGCCCCGCAGGACGTGGTCGTACTCGAACTCGACCCGCCCGGTCGCCGGGTCCTCGGCGTAGTAGACGTACACCCCGACCTCGGTCAGCTCGACCGGGCCGGCGCCGAGCTCCTCGCGCAGCCGGCGGTTGGCCGCCTCGACCAGCGACTCCCCCGGCCCCGGGTGGCCGCAGCACGAGTTGCCCCAGCGCAGCGGGAAGCGGGTCTTGGTCGCCGCCCGTCGTTGCAGCAGCACCCGGCCCGCCGGGTCGACCAGCAGCACCGAGAAGGCCCGGTGCAACTGACCCGGGGGCTGGTGCGCGGCCGACACGGTCGTCTCGCCGCGCGCCCGCCCGGCGTCGTCGACCAGCTCGACGAGGTGTCCTTCCCGAGACGTCACCCGCTGCGCCCTCCGTCCGTGACTGGGCCGGCCATCAGGCGCCGCCGGTGACGCGGCCGGCGGCGAGCTTGCCGGAGATGAGCACCATCGGCACCCCGACGCCGGGCTGGGTGCCGGAGCCGACGAAGACCACGTTGGGCAGTTCCCGGTGCAGGTTGGACGGGCGGAAGGGGCCGGTCTGGAGGAAGCTGTGCGCGGCAGCGAACGGGGTGCCCGCCGCCATGCCCTGTGCGGCCCAGTCGGCCGGGGTGACGGCCCGCAGCACCTCGACGCCCGCGCCGAAGCCGAGGTATCCGCGCTGCTCCAGGGTCTCGACGAGCTGGTCGGCGTAGCGGCCGCTCAGGTCCCCCCGCCAGTTGAGCGGCGCCCGGTCGAGGTTCGGCACCGGGGCGAGTACGTAGTAGGTGTGCCGGCCGGCCGGCGCCACCGACCGGTCCGTCCGGCTCGGGTTGGTCACCAGCAGCGACGGGTCGGTCATCAGCTCACCGCGCCGGATGACCTCGTCGAACGTCCCCTTCCACGACCGGCCGAAGTGGATGTTGTGGTGGGCGATCCGGCCATAGCCCTGGGTCGAGCCGACGTGCAGCACGACGCAGGACGGTGAGTAGGTCAGCCGGCGTGGCCGGGACGGCGGGAGCAGATCGCGGTAGGCGACCGGCAGGTCGGGGTTGAGCACCACCACGTCGGCCGGGACCAGTTCGCCGTCCGCGGTGAGCACACCGGTGGCCCGGCCGCCGGCGGTCTCCACCCGGGTCACCGTGGTGCCGTACCGGATCTGGACGCCGTGCTTCTCGGCGGCGCCGGCCATGGCCCGGGACACCGCGTGGATGCCGCCGCGCGGGAACCAGACCCCGGCCACCGAGTCGAGGTAGGCGATGACCGCGTAGATGGCCAACGCGTCGTGCGGCGCGAGGCCGGCGTACATGGCCTGAAAGGAGAAGACCCGCTGGGTGCGGGGGTCCCGGAAGAACTGGTTGATCTTGGTTTGGAGGCGGCGGAACGCGCCGCCGGCGAGCAGTCTCAGCAGGTTGCCGGTGATCAGGTCGGCCGGCGAGTCCAGGTTGCGCTCGATGAAGTCGGCCCGCTCCAGCCGCCACAGCTTCTGGGCGTAGTCGACGAAGCGCAGGTAGCCGTCGGCCTCCCGGGGCCCGCAGACGCGGGAGATCTCGGCGGCCATCCGGGTGGTGTCGGTGATCACGTCCAGCGTCGAGCCGTCCGGGTAGTGCGCCCGGTAGGCCGGGTCGAGCGGGGTGAGGTCGAGCCAGTCGGCCAGCTCCTCGCCGACCGCACCGAGCGCCTCGGCGATCAGGTCGGGCATGGTGAGCACGGTCGGGCCGGTGTCGAACTCGTAGACGTCGACGCTGAGCCGGCCGGCCCGGCCGCCCGGCAGCGGCTCGCGCTCCAGTACGGTGACCTGCCGGCCGCTGCCGGCCAGGTGCAGCGCGCAGGCCAGCCCGCCGAGACCGGCGCCGACCACCACCGCCCGGTCGGTGGGCCCCGTCACGGTACGCACCTGACCACCTCCTTCACCAGGTTGCCCATCATGCCGTGGGGCGTGGCGGCGGTGCGCGGACTGCCGGGCGCGTCCCCGCCGTTCCGTCCGTCGGCCCGGTGTCGGCGCCCCCGGCGCCCCCAATGACCGGTGGGAGATGATCCGTTCGGACTCGGGGCCGGCCACGGGAGGAACGGCACCCGCAACCGCGTCGCCGGCCATGCGGCGAGGGTACCCTAGGGTACGAGTTGCGTCGATCGGTGCGTCGATAGCTGAGGAGGGTCGGTGGACCGGGATCTCACCGCCGCCTATGACCGATGCCGTGACCTGCACCGGCGTCACGGCCGCACCTACTATCTCGCCACCCGGCTGCTGCCCGCATGGAAACGGCGGCACGTGCACGCCCTGTACGGGTTCACCCGATACGCCGACGAGATCGTGGACCGCACCGAGGAGCTGCCGCCGGCCGAGCGCGCCGCCCGACTCGACGACTGGGCCGGCCGCTTCGTCGCCGGCCTGCACGGCGAACCGGTCGACGACCCGCTGCTCCCCGCGGTGCTGCACACGATCGCCGTGTTCGACCTCGACCGGGACGACTTCGCGTCGTTCCTGAAGAGCATGGCGATGGACCTGACGGTCACCTCGTACCGCAGCTACCACCACCTGCTCGACTACATGCAGGGCTCGGCGGCGGTCATCGGCACCATGATGCTGCCGATCCTGGGCAGCTCCGATCCGGCGGCGGCCCGGGAGCCGGCCCGCCAACTCGGTTTCGCCTTCCAGCTCACCAACTTCATCCGGGACGTGGCCGAGGACCTAGACCGCGGGCGGACGTACCTCCCGGACGAGGACCTGGCCCGGTTCGGCGTGACCCGCGAGGAGCTGGTGGAGGCCCGCGCCGCCCGGTGCGCCACGGAACGGATCCGGGAGTTGATCGCGTACGAGGTGGGCCGGGCGCGCGCGCACTACGCCGCCGCGGCCCCGGGCATCCCGCTGCTCGAACCCGCCTCGCAGGGCTGCATGCGCACCGCGTACGCGCTCTACGGCGGCATCCTCGACGAGGTGGCCGGGCAGGACTACGACGTCTTCGTGCGCCGGGCCGTGGTGCCGCAGCGGCGCCGGCTGGTCGTCGCCGCCCGTTCCCTGCTCACCCCGGCCGGCGCCCCGGTCGTGATCCCCGGCCCGCCGGGCCCCGTCGTCGCGCGTCCTACGATCGGGGTGCGCTGACCGCAGCCTGCTCAGAGGCAGGAGTGCAGGGCGTCGACCAGGGCCTCGACCCGGTCGTGCTCGGCGAGCCGGGCGGTGGCGTAGGCGAACGTGTAGCCGCGTACCGGGTCGGCCCAGGCGGAACTGCCCCCGATCCCGCCC
>NZ_POUB01000375.1 GCF_003236335.1 Micromonospora deserti | reverse complement strand
GCGCCGGGGCGGGGCTGTGGTGCCCGCCGTTCGGCGGGGCCAGCGGCGGTGCCGTGGAGGTGGCGCCGGGCGGCTGCCGCCGCGGGTCGGTGGAGACCGGTTCAAACCGCATCGGGCAGCACCCCCTGCGTCACCGGCCAGGCCAGCCGGGCCCGCCGCCGTTCCAGCAGCGCCCCGATCGGCACCTCCAGCGCGCCGGCCGCGCGGGTCAGTGGCCGCCCGGCCCGCACGGTGCCACCCAGGGTGAGCACCTCGGCGGTACGCGGGTCGTGCGGCAGCCGGGCGATCACCGGCAGCCGCAGTGCCTTGCTGATCTCGCCGCGCCCGTGGCCGTCGCCGACCAGCAGCAGCCGCAGCGTGCCCGGCGGCACCCGGTGCTCGGTGAAGTCCCGCTCGATCGCCCTGACCATCGCCCGGGTGCCGGAAAGGTCGGGCAGGTGGGCCCGGCTGACCACCAGCACCACCGAGGCGGCCCGCAGAATCGGCCACGGCGGGCCGGCGACGTGCAGCCGTCCACAGTCGACGAGCACATCGTACGGCGGGTCGCCGCGCTCCAGGCCGGTGAAGAAGTCGGCGAACCGCTGCCAGAGCGGGGTGACGCTGCCGGCCTGGGCGGCGTCGACCACGCCGGGCAGCAGCAGCCGTTCCCGTTTCGGGGCGTCCAGGTCGACCAGCTGCGACCAGAACGCCGTCTCCAGGTTGCCGTCGCGCAGCTCGCCGACGGCCAGTTCGCCCAGGCCCCGGCGGCCGTCGAGCGCGCCGCCCAGGTAGCCGGCCAGGATCGAGCCGCCGGCCGGGTCGCACTCGGCGAGCACCAGCCGCCGGTGCCAGGTCAGCGCGCAGGCCAGGCCGGTGGTGGTGACGCCCGGCGAGCCCTTGGCCGACACCAGCGCGATGATCGCCATGCTCAGGCCGCCCCGGTCAGGACGACGGCGATCCGCTCCTGTGCCGACAGCGCCACCACGGCCGGCACGTCCCGTACGGCGAGCGCCAGGTAGACCACCACCTCGTCGTCGTCCTCGGCCTTCGCGGTGTCGATCACGATCGCCTCGAACCGGGTCGCGGCGGCCGGGGCGCGGTCGTCGTCCCGGCCCGGCGTGCTGACCAGCAGGACCTTGTCGCCGGGGTGGAGCTTGCGGGCGGGCACCTCGGCGGGGCCGAGGCCCAGCGCGAGCTGCTGCTGGCCGGGGCCGAGCAGCGGGTCGTCGGTGAGCTGGGCCATGGTCAGCAGGGTCCCGGGGGTGAGCGAGACGGCGGCCCGCTTGCCGACCACCTCGTTGAGCCGCGTGGCGGGCACCGGCGCCAGCCCCTGGCCGCCGGCCACCTGCACCGGCACCAGGTCGTCGGCGCCGATCTGCCGGCCGACCTCGACCGGGCGGGCCACCGCCAGGTAGCTGCCGGTGGCCCGGACCGAGGTGACCGCGAACGCCGCGCCGAGCCCGCCGAGCGCGATCAGCAGCACGGCCAGGCCGAGCAGCCCGGGCCGCATCCGGCGCTGCCGGACCACCCGGGGTGGGGCGACCGGCGCGTCCACCGGTCCGGTTCCGTCGCGCGTCGCCAGGCTCACTCTGACACCACCTGAAGTTCGTTGATCTGGATCGGGACGGTGCCGCTGGTCCGGGTGACCGGGATGACGCCGTCCTCGCCGCCCCCGTGCCAGGTCACCGTCCAGTACGTGGTCGCGCTGACCCGGTAGGTGCCGGCCTCCGGGTAGCCGCTGTCGTAGCCGCAGTCGGGGGAGGGCCTGCCGGCGTACGGGCCGGTGGCCGTGTAGGGGGTGCCCGGGCCGGTGCAGGTGACCTTGCGCCCGTTGCCCATGTCCCAGACGATCCGGTCGGCCCTCGCCTCGATGGAGACGGTCAGGCCCCGGTCGGAGGCGGACGCGTGCAGCGGGCCGAAGTAGCCGGCGCCCGGGCTGGCCCACATCCACACCGGCAGCCCGACCAGGCCGGGGCCCTTGCTACGGCGGGGCGCGACCGCCACCCGGGGCGGGAGCAGGCTGATCGAGGCGAGCGCCCGCCGGGCCAGTTCCTCCGGGTCCGGCGGCGCGCCGTAGCCGGGCGGTGGGGCGTCCAGCAGCACGGTGTCCTGGGCGCCGAGGTCGCCGCCGTTGCAGGTCCGTACGTACCACTGCTGGCCCGGGGGCGCCTCGGGCTGCGGCTCGGCCAGCTTGTAGTAGCAGCCGCTGCCGTTGTCGAACCAGCCCAGCACGTCGTCGTAGCAGGGGAGGGTGCGGCCGTTCCACTGGCACTTCCCGACGCCCCCGCCGCCGGAGTCGCCGCCGCCGGTGTTGCCGCCGCCCGGCCCGCCGGGGGTGCCCGGGTCGTCGTCCCAGACGCTGCAGTCGTGCTGCCCGGGCGGGCACTCGGCACCGGGGTCGGCGGCCTGCCCGGCCGCCAGCGCCGGCACGGCCGCCCCGGCTGCCAGCAGCAGGGCCAGGGCGAGCCCGGTGAGCGCCCGGCGGGCCGCCCGGCCGCTGCCGGTGCCCGCCGACGCCCGGGCCCCGGTCGGCCCGGCGGGGGCGACCCTTCCTCCCCGGGTCAGCACGGCTGGTCCTCGTGGGCCGCGCCGGCACTGATCAGCCAGCGGCCGTCGGGGTAGCGGGTGGCGGTGGCGGTGGCCAGGTGCCGGGCTCCGCCGCTGCCGGGGACGACCCGCTGGTCCCGCGCGTAGACGAGCCGGTAGCCGGTGGCGTCCAGGCAGTCCTGGATCTCCACGGTGGCCGGAACCGAGTCCAGGTTCACCGAGACCACGGTGGGGTCGGAGACCAGCGTCCCGGTGCGCATCGCGCCGTGCTCCCGCGCCGCCCTGATGGCCAGCCGGACCCGGGTCAGCAGCGGATCGGCGAGGAATCTGGTCAGGTCCGGATGGTGCGGGTCGCTGCGCCGGCTCGCCGCCCGGGACGCGTCCAGGTATCCGGAGTACGCGGCGAGCGCCGCCTGCCCGGCAGCCTGCTCGTCGGCGTCGCGTGGCACGGGGGCGGCCGGCTTCCGGTCGGCCGTCGTGCCCGCGGTCGTCTCCGGTGCGGCACCGCAGGCCGTGGCGGAGCCGACCGCCGCGACGGCGAGCAGGCCGATCGCCGCCCGGTTGAGCTGGCGTCCTCGCACCCTCGTGCCCTCCTCGGTGGTGACCCGGGGCCGCGGTCGCGGGGTCTCCGGGCATGCGGGAGCGCGGCCGAATGCGCGCATCCGGACCTGCGAGAAAGCGCCACCGCATTTACTGCTATGGATCTTTATGAATGCAAAGCGCGGTGCCGTCCGGTGGTTTCGTCGAGGGGTTGCACGGCACCCAAGGGGCGAGCATAGGCTCACGTCCGCCGATGCAACAGAGGCAATTCAATCGAACACTCTCAGTGATGACAGGTGGTGATCGCGGTGGCCAGGCGCAGCCGCAGGGGACCGGGCGACGGAATCCCGAACGCCGACCCGAGCGGAGGGCGTACGGGAGGGTGGTCTGGCCGACTGATCCGGGCGGGAGCCGGGGGCAGCTGCCCCGGACGTGATATCTGGTCCGATCCGTCCCCCGGTCGAAGGCCGCGCTATTCAATTCCCGTGGGATTCCCGTCGGTCTCGCCGGCTCGTACCCGCAGCGCGGCCGGCCGGCCCGCTGGCAGGGGCGGACGTCGCCGCGCTCGTTACCGGGCCGGAACGCCGGAACTACTGTCCGTGTCGGGCTGTGATGGGCGGGGGGAGTGGGCGCCGTGGCGCTGACCGACCCGACGCTCCCGTCCGTCCCGACGGACCGCCGCTCCACCCCCCGCCGACGGCGGACCGGCACCCCGGTCGGCCAGATCCCGCCGGCGGCGGCTGCCGTACGGCGCGGTGGGCTGCTGGCCGCCCTCGCGGTCGTCCCGGTGCTCCGGCTCGCGGTGGTCCGGCACGCCGTACCGCCGGGAAGCGCCCGCCGGAGCGGCTGCGACGCCTGCGGCGCGCCGATCAGCGTGGGACGGCCGTGGCCGGCGTTGGGCCCGGCGGCCCGGTGCGGCGGCTGCGGCGCCCGGGTCGGCCCGCCACCCGGCACCGTCGAACTCGCCGCCGCCGCCGCGGCGGTCGCGGTGCTGGTGCTGCCGCGATCGTCCGGCGGTGAGCTGGCCGCGATGGTCTGGTGGCTGGGCTGGGCCGTGCCGCTGGTCTTCGTGGACGCGTCGGTGCACCGGCTGCCGGACCGGCTCACCGTCCCGGCCGCGGCCGGGACCTGGCTGCTGCTCGGCACGGCCGCGCTGACCGGGGCGGGGGTGACACCCTGGGTGCGGGCCACGGTCGCCGGGCTCGGGTTGGCGCTGTTCTTCGCCACCACCACGCTGCTGCTCGGTCGCCGTGGCTTCGGCCTGGGCGACGCCAAGCTGGCCCTAGGTGCCGGTGCCCTGCTCGGCTGGTCCGGCTGGGCGGTGCCCGTGCTCGGGTTGCTGCTCGCCCTCGTGCTCTCCGGGCTGGTCGGTCTCGGGCTGCTGCTCACCCGCCGGGTCCGCTGGTCCAGCCACCTCCCCTTCGGGCCCTACCTCGTCCTCGGCACCGTCGCCGCCCTGCTCCTGGTCGGCTGACCGGGGGCTCAGCGGCGGGCGGGACGGCCGAGCACGTCGGGCACCGGACGCTCGGCGTGGCGGGCTCGGCGGCGGAGCAGGTCCGTGGTGGGGCGGGCGGCCGCGGCGCGAGCACGGCG
>NZ_POUB01000374.1 GCF_003236335.1 Micromonospora deserti | reverse complement strand
GCCCGGGGGTGGGGTCAGAAGGCGCAGGCGATGACGAGTTCCGGAGTGCGATCGGGGAGGAGGTCGAGCTTGCCGATCCGGCCGGCGGCCCGCAGGTCGTCGGCGATCACGGTGAGCTGCTCCAGCAGCGCCGCCGGGCCGAGCGCCTCGGCCAGCGGCACCTCCGCCTTCATCGACAGCTTCCGCTCCGATTTGGCCCGGCGCACCTGGCTGAGCGCGTCGCCGGCCAACCGCAGCAGCACGGGCTCACCGGTGCCCTGGATCGCCCGGCCCACCTCGTACGTGGTGGGCCAGGGGGCGCGGTGCACCGAGCCGTACCGCCACCAGGACCAGACCTCCTCGGTGACGTACGGCAGCACCGGTGCGAAGAGCCGCAACTGCACCGACAGCGCGGTCGCCAGCGCCGCCCGGGCCGAGTCGGCCCCCGGCCCGCTGCCGTAGGCGCGCTCCTTCACCAGTTCGATGTAGTCGTCGCAGAACCGCCAGAAGAACGCCTCGCCGATTTGCAACGCCGCCGTGTGGTCGTACGCCTCCAGGGCGGACGTCGCGGCGGCGACCACGGTGGAGAGTTCGGCGAGCAGGGCGCGGTCCAGCGGCTCGGTCGCCGGGGCGCGCAGGGCGTCGGCGGCGCCCAGCCCGAGGGCGAACTTCGAGGCGTTGAGCAGCTTGGTGGCCAGCCGCCGGCCGACCTTGATCTGCGCCGGGTCGAAGGCGAGGTCCATGCCGGGCTTGCCGTTCGCCGCCCAGTACCGCACCGAGTCGGAGCCGTGCTGCCCCAGCAAGGCCATCGGGGTGACCACGTTCCCCTTGGACTTCGACATCTTCTTGCGGTCCGGGTCGAGGATCCAGCCGGAGAGCTCCACGTCCCGCCAGGGCAGCTCGCCGTGCTCCAGGTGTGAGCGGACCACCGTGGCGAAGAGCCAGGTCCGGATGATGTCGTGCCCCTGTGGGCGGAGGTCCATCGGGAAGACCCGGCGGTACAGGTCCGGGTCGGTCTCCCAGCCGCCGACGATCTGCGGGGTCAGCGAGGAGGTGGCCCAGGTGTCCAGCACGTCCGGGTCGCCGAGGAAGCCGCCGGGCCGGCCGCGCTGGGACTCCTGGAAGCCGGGCGGGACGTCGGTGGACGGGTCGACCGGCAGCGAGGACTCCTCGGGCGTGAGAGGCTGGGACCAGTCCGGCTCGCCAGCGTCGTCGAGCCGGTACCACACCGGCACCGGCACGCCGAAGAAGCGCTGCCGGCTGACCAGCCAGTCGCCGGTCAGGCCGGTCACCCAGTGCTCGTAGCGGTGCCGCATGTGCTCGGGCACCCAGTGCAGCTCGCGACCGCGGGCCAGCAGCGCCTCGCGCAGCTGTGGGTCGCGCCCGCCGTTGCGCAGGTACCACTGCCGGGTCGAGACGATCTCCAGCGGCCGGTCGCCGCGTTCGTAGAACTTCACCGGATGGGTGATCGGGCGTGGCTCGCCGACCAGGTCGCCCGCGTCGGCCAGCATCGCCACGATCGTCCGCCGGGCGCCGTTGACGGTCTGCCCGGCCAGCGCCGCGTACGGCTGCGCCGGGACACCGGCCGGCGGCGTGGGCAGCAGCCGGCCGTCCCGGCTGATCACCACCCGGGTGTCCAGGTGCAGGTCCCGCCACCAGGTCACGTCGGTGAGGTCGCCGAATGTGCAGACCATCGCGATGCCGGTGCCCTTGGCCGGGTCCGCGAGCGGGTGCGCGCGCACCGGCACGTCCACCCCGAAGACGGGCGTACGCGCCGAGGCGCCCACCAGGTCGGCGTACCGCTCGTCGTCGGGGTGGCAGACCAGCGCCACGCAGGCGGGCAACAGCTCCGGCCGGGTGGTGTCGATCAGCACCTCGCGCCCGCCCGGTCCGGTGAACCGCAGCCGGTGGTAGGCCCCGGGCCGCTCCCGGTCCTCCAGTTCGGCCTGGGCGACCGCGGTGCCGAACCCGACGTCCCACAGCGTCGGCGCTTCCGCCTGGTACGCCTCGCCCCGGGCCAGGTTGCGCAGGAACGCCCGCTGCGACGTGGCCCGGGCCACCCGCCCGATCGTGGTGTACGTCAGCGACCAGTCCACGGACAGCCCGAGCCGGCGCCAGAGGGCCTCGAAAACCTGCTCGTCGGCGACCGTCAGCCGCTCGCACAGCTCGATGAAGTTACGCCGGGAGATCGGCGTCGGGTCCTTGCGGGCCGCGTCGCTCACCGGCGCGGTGGGCGGCACCCAGGCGGGGTCGTACGGCAGGGCCGGGTCGCAGCGCACGCCGTAGACGTTCTGCACCCGGCGCTCGGTCGGCAGGCCGTTGTCGTCCCAGCCCATCGGGTAGAACACCGCCCGCCCGCGCATCCGCTGGAACCGGGCCACGATGTCGGTGTGGGTGTACGAGAAGACGTGCCCCATGTGCAGCTCGCCGGATACGGTCGGCGGCGGGGTGTCGATCGCGTATACGTCCGCGCGCTCCTTCGAGCGGTCGAACGCGTACGTGCCGTCCTCCTGCCAGCGGCGCGCCCAGGTTTCCTCGATGCCGTCCAGGGTGGGACGCTCGGGGACGTTGGCGCGGGCCGTCCTCGCCGTATCGGTCATCCGTCGATGGTAGGCAGTGGCCAACGGCCGGACCACGGCTTATCCCGCGTGCCACGATGGAATTCGTGCCGACTCTCCCGCTCAGCCCCGACGAGCTGCTCACCACCACCCGCTCGGTCCGCAGGCGGCTGGACCTGACCCGCCCGGTGCCGATGGAGCTGGTCCGCGAGTGCCTGGCGGTCGCGCTCCAGGCCCCGTCCAGCTCGAACCGGCAGGGCTGGGATTGGGTCGTGGTCACCGACCCGATGCTGCGGGCCGAGATCGGCCTGCTCTACCAGCGGGCGGTGCACGGCTACCTGGCTTCGGCGTCCTCGGCGGCGCGGCTGCACGCCGACGACCCGGAGCGGTCCGCGGTGCAGCGCCGGGTGGGGGAGAGCGTGGCCTGGCTCGGCGACCGGATGGGGCAGGTGCCGGTGCTGCTCATCCCGTGCCTGCGGGTGAGCGGCGGCGGTGAGCTGCCGGCCGGCAACCAGGCCGGGCTCTGGGGGTCGGTGCTGCCGGCGGCGTGGAGCTACATGCTCGCCGCGCGGGCACGCGGCCTCGGCACCGCCTGGACCACCCTGCACCTGACGTACGAGGCGGAGGTCGCCGAGCTGCTCGGGCTCCCCGACGAGGTGCGGCAGGCGGCGCTGATCCCGACCGCCTGGTACACCGGCGACGGCTTCCGCCCGGCGGCCCGCCGTCCGCTTGACGAGGTGCTGCACGTCGACCGCTGGTGACGGCACCCGCCGAGGACTGTCGTCAGGGGGCGATCGGGCCGAGCAGCGGGCCGCGGGTGGAGAGCTGGAAGCCGAGCCCGGTGCGGGCGTTCACTCGGTCCAGGATCGTGGAGACCGGTGCGTACGAGTTGCGCTCGCTCGGGTTGGTGCACGGGCCCTGCCCGGGGTCGCCGTGGGAGAGGATGCCCAGCGCCTTGCCGTCCGACTCGGTGAACAGGGGGCCGCCGCTGTCGCCCGGCCGGGCGCAGATCCGCACGTCGATGCCGCCGCTGGCCCGGCCGGTGATCTCCCCGCACCGGGTGCCCGGCAGGTAGCCCGCGCCGGCGCCGGAGTCGACGTACTGCTCGCCGGTCTTGGGGGTGTACGCGGCCCCGGTCGCGCAGACGATCCAGCCGGTCTGGATGGCGCTGGCCGGCACGTACCCGGTGATCGCCACGTCCCGGCTGCCCTGGTCGGCGCAGTTCGGGTTGTCCGGCACGCACCAGTAGTTGACCAGGCTGACCGGGTCGGGGCCGGGGCGGCGCGGCCACGCCCACCGGTCCAGCGCCCCCGGCTGGTACGGCAGCACCGCGTAGTCGTACGGGTAGGCGTTCTCGGCCAGGACCGGGCTGGTCGACTCGACCCCGACCGGCACCTTCGGCCCGAGGAACTGGTGCCACGTCCGGTCCTGCAACTGGTGCCGGCCGCCGACCACGCAGTGCCCGGCGGTCAGCAGGTACGCCTCCCCGGAGCGGGCGCGCACGTTGAAGCCGGAGGTGCACCCGCCGACGGTGCCGTCATCGCGCGGCACGTCGAGCCGGATCCCGCCGCGCATCGGCGCCCGGTCGCAGTAGCGGGGGTCGCACGCCTTCGGCACGGTCTCCCCGGACAGCCGGGGGCGCGCCGTCGCCGGCACTCCGGCCGCGTCGAGCGCGTCGGCCAGCCGCGGGTCGTCGGCGTCGACCACGTCGCCGGTGAGCACCACGACCGTGTTGGCCTGCTCGTCGACCACCACGTCGGTGCCGGCGGTGGCGTCCAGGGCAGCGGCCAGCCGGGTCGCGGCCGCGGTGAGTTTCCGCAGCGGGTGGCGCACCGGCACCACCTTCACGTGCGCCGCGTCCGGCACGCCGGACACTGCCGCGGCCAGCGGTTCCACCGTGGTGGCGGCGATGGTGAGCACGCCGCCGCCGGCCTGGTCCAGCCACATCCCGGCGTACTCGTCGGGGAACTCCTCGGCGAGTTGCGCGGCCAGCGGCGCGGAGAGCTCCTGGAGGGCGAGCCGCCGGGCCGCCTCGTCCCGGTTGACCCGGTACCGGTTCCGCAGGTAGGAGGTCGAGGCGGGAGTGTCCCGGGCGACCGTGGCGGCCGGGCGGGCGGTGCTGACCCTGTCTCTTATACA
>NZ_POUB01000373.1 GCF_003236335.1 Micromonospora deserti | reverse complement strand
GGTCAGGTGGTCGGGGAGACCAGGCGGGCGTGCAGGTGCCCGGGGTCGGTGACCTCGGGCAGGTCGCGGGCGGCGAGCCAGGCGGCCGCGGCGGCGCCGTCGCCGGCCGAGCGGAGCGGCGCCGCCGGCCACCGCCGGCCGATCTCCCCGCGCACCCCGGCGGCCAGCGGGGTGTCGCCGGTCAGCAGCCCGCCACCGAGCACGATCGGCGAGTCGGCGTCGACCGGGCGGATCCGGGTCACGCTCTCGGCGAGGTGGGCGGCGGCCTCGGCGATCAGGCCGGCGGCGACTGGTTCGCCGGCCTGAGCGGCGGCCACCACCAGCGGGGCGAGCCGGGCGAGTTCGACCGGCGGCCGGCGGGTCACCGCCTGGATCACGGTGTCGACGGTGTCCCGAGGACGGTCGGCCACCTCGGCCGAACCGAGCAGCTCGGCGAGCACCGCCGCGGTCAGCTGCCCGGGGGTGCGGCCGCGGTCGAGGTCGGCCAGCAGCCGGCGGACCGCCTCCCGCCCCAGCCAGAAGCCGGATCCGGCGTCGCCGAGCAGCCAGCCGTGCCCGTCGGCGACGCGGTCCAGTCGCAGGTCACGCACCTGGGCGGCGATCGCTCCGGTGCCCGCGATGAGCACCGTGCCGTCGGGGCTCGCGGTGCCCGAGGCGTACGCGACGAGAGCGTCGCCGTGCACCGTGTACGGGCAGCGCAGGCCCGCCTCGCGCCAGGCCCGGTCGAAGGTGTCCCGGCCGGCCGGGTCGGCGAGCAGCCGGGCGGCCCCGGCCAGCCCGATGGTGCCGGCCCGCACCCGGGCGGGGTCGACGTCGGCCAGCGCCTGGCGCAGCGCGGCGAGCAGTTCGGCGGCGGCCCGTTCGGCGCCGTGACTGGTGGGGTTGCCACCGCCCGCGCAGCCGGTTCCCAGCCGCCGTCCGGCCAGGGTCAGGGCGGCCGCCCGGGTGGACGTACCTCCGACGTCGAGACCGACCACCACGGTGTCGGACATCTTCACCCGGCCTCCATCTGCTGCGGTTTGTGGCCGCATTCATGCTGGTCGGCCCGGTGTCGGTAGGCAAGATCGGCGGGCCCGCCCAGGCTGTGCTCCAGGTAACAGTTTGAAAACTTCGCCCACGGTCTTGACACGGAGGGGCCTTCAGTAAGAACTTTTACCACTATCAGTTAACAGTCTTTTCGGAAAGGCGTCCCATGGTTGATCACGAGGTGGACACCTCCGCGGGGACCGCGGTGGTCGACGCCGACGCGCTCGACCGACGGGGCGCGCTCGGCGTTGCATCGGAGGGGGTCCTGGCCCGGGTCCGGGCCGGTGCGGACGAGCTGACCGGGGCGCTGCGGCGGGTCGCCGAGCACGTGCTCAGCGACCCGGAGGCCGCCGCCCGGGCCACCATCGTCGAGCTGGCCGAACGCAGCGGCACCTCACCGGCGACCATCACCCGGTTCTGCCGGGCGATGGGCTTCGAGGGCTACGCCGACCTGCGGCTGGGCATCGCCGCCGAGACCGGCCGGGCCCGCTCGGCGGGCTGGACCGTCGACATCGGCCGGGAGATCCAGCCGGGTGATCCCCTGGAGCGGGTGCTGGGGCAGATCATGGCCGCCGACACCAAGGCCATGCACGACACCGCCGCTCTGCTCGACCTCGCCGAGGTGGAGCGGGCCGCGGTGGCCATCGCCGGGGCGAGCCGGGTGAACATCTTCGGCGCCAGCGGCAGCGCGCTGGTCGGCGAGGAGATGCAGTTCAGCCTGCACCGCATCGGCGTGGCCGCCTGGGCCTGGAACGACGTGCACTCCGGGCTGGCCTCCGCCGCCCTGCTGCGCGTCGGCGACGTGGCGCTGGGCATCTCGCACACCGGGCAGACCCGGGAGACCATCGAGGTGCTCGCCGAGGCCGGCAGTCGGGGCGCGACCACGGTGGCGTTGACCGGCTTCCCGCGCTCGCCGCTGGCCGAGCTGGCCGACATCGTGCTGCTCACCGCCAGCCAGGCGACCACCTTCCGTCCCGACGCGCTGTCGGCCCGGCACCCGCAGCTGGTCGTGCTCGACCTGCTGTACATCGCCGTCGCCCAGCGCACCCACGACCGCGCCCACGCGGCCTTCCGGCGTACCGCCCAGGCCGTCGACGGGCACAAGGCCGCGAAGGGGGCCCCGTCATGATCAGCGCCCAGGGGTACGCCGACGCGGTCCGCCCGGTGCTCGACCGGGTGGTCGACTCCAGCGCCGACGCGATCGGCGCCGCGGCCGACCTGATCGCGGACAGCCTCCGCTCCGGCGGCGTGCTCCAGGCGTTCGGCGCGGGCCACTCCGAGGCGTTCGCCGCGGAACTGGTCGCCCGGGCCGGCGGCCTGGTCCCCACCAACCGGCTCTCCATCCACGACCTGGTGCTGCACGGCGACACCCCGCGTCACGTGCTCGCCGACCCGAAGCTGGAGCGCGACCCCACCATCGCCCACCAGATCTACGCGCTCGCGGAGCCGCACCCGCGGGACGTGTTCGTGGTGGCGTCCCAGTCCGGCATCAACGGCTCCGTGGTCGAGCTGGCGGCGCTGGTCACCGAGCGCGGTCACCCGCTGATCGTGGTCACCTCGGTCGAGCACACCGCGCGGGTCGCCCCCCGGCACCCGTCCGGCCGGCGGCTCGCCGACCTCGCCGACGTCGTGCTGGACAACGGCGCGCCGTACGGCGACGCACTGCTGCCGCTCGAGGGCGGCGGCGCGGTCTGTGCGGTCTCCTCGGTCACCGCCGCGCTGCTGGCGCAGCTGCTGACCGCGGAGGTCGTACGACGGTTCCACCAGGCCGGGGAGGTACCCCCTATCTACCTCTCCGCCAACGTCCCCGGTGGGGACGAGCACAACCTCGCCCTCGAGTCGCGGTACGCCGGGCGCCTCCGGCGCACCGCCTGACCCGACACCACAAGGAGAGACGACGATGTCGATTATCCCCGAGAACCTGGCCGAGCTGAGCCGCCGGACCGTGCTGCGCCGGGCCGCCGCGGCGGGCCTGCTCGCCACCCCGGCCGCCGGCCTGCTCGCCGGCTGCGTCAGCGGCGGCGACGACGAGCCGACCAACCAGGCCGCCGGCGAGAAGTCCGCTGAGAACCCGCTGGGCGTCGCCGAGGACGCCCCGCTGGAGGTGGTCATCTTCAATGGTGGCCTCGGCACCAAGTACGCCACCGACGTGCACATCCCGTCGTACAACAGCAAGTTCCCCAAGTCGGAGGTGAAGTTCTCCCAGACCGAGGAGATCGGCACCGTCCTGCAGCCCCGGTTCACCAGCAACACCCCGCCGGACATGGTGAACAACGCCGGCTCGAAGCTGATGGACCAGGGCGCGCTGGTGCAGGCCGGCCAGGTGCAGGACCTCACCGAGCTGTTCGACGCGCCGTCGCTGGACGACCCGAGCAAGAAGGTCCGGGACATCCTCATCCCCGGCACCGTCGAGCAGGGCACCTTCAACGGCAAGCCGTACGTGCTCAACTACGCCTTCACCGTCTTCGGCCTCTGGTACGACAGCGCCCTGTTCGAGAAGAACGGCTGGGCGGCGCCGAAGACCTGGGCCGAGTTCACCGCGCTCTGCGACAAGATCAAGGCTGCCGGCATCACCCCGTACTCGTACGCCGGGGCGAACGCCGCGTACTACCAGTACCTGGTCCTGCTGACCAGCGCGGCCAAGATCGGTGGCCCGGACGTGCTGAAGAACATCGACAACCTGGAGGACGGCGCCTGGCAGGCCGAGCCGGTCAAGCAGGCCGCGGCGGCCTGGGCCGAGATCGGCGCCAAGTACGGCAACAAGGCGCACCTGGGCCTGAAGCACACCGAGGTCCAGCTGCAGCAGAACCAGGGCAAGGTGGCGTTCTACCCCAGCGGCTCCTGGCTGGAGAACGAGCAGGCCAAGGACACCCCGCCGGGCTTCAAGTACGCGGTGATGCCGGTGCCGAGTGTGACCACCTCGGACACGCTGCCCAGCACCGCCATCTACGCCGCGGCCGGCGAGATGTACTTCGTCGCGTCGAAGGGCAAGAACCCGCGCGGCGGCATGGAGTACCTGCGGCACATGCTCTCCAAGGCCGGCGCCAAGGGCTTCACCGAGCTGACCAAGGTGCTGACCGTGGTCCAGGGCGCCGTCGACGGCGTGGAGATCTCGCCCGGTCTCACCAGCGGCAACGCGATGCTCGCCGCGGCCGGCAAGGACTACTTCAGCTACCGCTTCGACGCCTGGTACAAGAAGCTCGACGACGAGGCCCGGGCGGCCACCAACGAGCTGATGTTCTCCGGCGGCACCGCCCAGAAGTTCTGCGACCGGATGCAGAAGGCGGCGGACGCGGTGAAGAAGGACTCGTCCATCGAGAAGTTCAAGCGCTGAGTCGCCGGTAGGAATCGAGCGGAGACGACAACCATGCGGCATGGCAGATACCCGTTCATCGTCGGTTTCCTGACGGTGCCGGTCGCGATCTACGTGACCTTCGTCATCGGGCCGTACGCCCAGGCGTTCTATCTCGCCACCACCAACTGGCGGGGGGTGAGCGCCAACCCGAAGTTCATCGGCCTGGAGAACTTCGAGCGGCTGCTGTCCGACGACATCTTCTGGAAGGCGGTACGACACCACGGTGTCCTGCTGCTCGCCATGCCGCTGATCACGATCGCCCTCGCGCTCTTCTTCGCCTTCATGCTCAACGTGGGCGGGGGAAGCCGGGGC
>NZ_POUB01000372.1 GCF_003236335.1 Micromonospora deserti | reverse complement strand
CACCCACCCCGGCGTACGGCGTCCACGGCGGCCGGCCGGCGGCGGCCGGCCCGGACCGGCCGACGGTGGGGATCGTGTTCTACCGGGCGCACGCCCTCGCCGGGAACACCGCCTTCGTCGACACCCTCGCCGACGCGGTCGCGGCGGCCGGCGGCGACCCGCTGCCCATCTACTGTGGCTCCCTGCGCGGACTCACCGCCGGCGCGGGGCCGCTGGGACTCTTCGCCCGCTGCGACGCCCTGGTGGTGACCGTGCTCGCCGCCGGCGGCACCGTCGCCGCCGACGCCTCCGGCGGGGGTGACGAGGACGCCTGGGACGTCGGCGCGCTCGCCGCCCTGGACGTGCCGGTGATCCAGGCGCTCTGCCTCACCAGCACCCGCGAGCAGTGGGCCGGCAGCGACGCCGGACTGTCCCCGCTGGACGCCGCGATGCAGGTGGCCATCCCCGAATTCGACGGCCGGATCGTCACAGTGCCGTTCTCATTCAAGCAGATCGACGCCGACGGGCTGTCGGTCTACGCCGCCGACCCCGAGCGGGCCGCCCGCGTCGCCGGCATCGCCGTCCGGCAGGCCCGGCTGCGGCACGTACCAAACGCCGACAAGCGCCTCGCCGTCGTGCTCAGCTCCTACCCGACGAAGCACTCCCGGGTCGGCAACGCCGTCGGCCTGGACACCCCGGCCTCCGCGGTCCGGCTGCTCGCCGCCCTCGCCGAGGCCGGCTACGACCTGGGTGACGCCCCGCCGCCCGACGACGGCGACGCGCTGATCCACGCCCTGATCGCCGCCGGCGGGCACGACGTCGAGTGGCTCACCCCGGAACAGCTCGCCGCCGCCGAGGCGCGGGTGCCGGGCGAGCGCTACCGGCGCTGGTTCGACCAGGTGCCGGCCGAGTTGCGGGAGCGGATGCGGGAACACTGGGGCCAGCCGCCCGGCGAGCTGTACACCGACGGCGGCGACATCGTGCTCGCCGGGCTGCGCTTCGGCAACGTGGTGCTGCTGATCCAGCCGCCGCGCGGCTTCGGGGAGAACCCGATCGCCATCTACCACGACCCGGACCTGCCACCCAGCCACCACTACCTGGCCGCGTACCGCTGGCTGGCCGCGCCGGTTTCCGACGGCGGGTTCGGCGCCGACGCCGTGGTGCACCTGGGCAAGCACGGCACCCTGGAATGGCTGCCCGGCAAGGGCCTCGGTCTGGCCGCCGACTGCGCCCCGGACGCCGTCCTGGGCGACCTGCCGCTGGTCTACCCGTTCATCGTCAACGACCCCGGCGAGGGCACCCAGGCCAAGCGCCGCGCGCACGCCGTCGTGGTCGACCACCTCGTCCCGCCGATGGCCCGCGCCGAGACGTACGGCGACCTCGCCCGGCTGGAGCAACTGCTCGACGAGTACGCCACCGTGCAGGCCCTCGACCCGGCCAAGGTGCCCACCGTGCAGGCCCAGATCTGGGACCTCGTCCGCAGCGCCGAGCTGCACCACGACCTGCACACCGAGCAGATGCCCGACGCCGAGGACTTCGACGACTTCGTGCTGCACCTCGACGGCTACCTCTGCGAAATCAAGGACGTGCAGATCCGTGACGGGCTGCACGTTCTCGCCGCCGCGCCGACCGGCGAGGCACGGGTCAACCTGGTCCTCGCCGTGCTGCGCGCCCCGCAGGTCTGGGGCGGCGCCCGCGCCCTGCCCGGCCTGCGCCAGGTGATCGCCGCCAGCTACGGGCTGGACGAGCAGGCGCTGCTCGCCGCGCCGGGGCAGCGGCCGGCGCTGCCGGCGGCGCTGACCGAGACGGTGGACGGTCCGGCGGTCACCGCCGCCGACGCCGTTGACCTGATCGAGGCCCTGGCCCGGCGCCTCGTCCTCGCCATGGAGACCCTCTGCTGGGACGCCGGCAAGGCCGACGCGGTGGTTGAGGAAGTGACCGGGCGGGCCATCCCGGACGCCGCCGCGGTGCTCCGCTTCGCCGCCACCGAAGTCGTGCCCCGGCTGGCCCGCACCACCGACGAGATCGACCGGGTCCTCGGCGCGCTCGACGGCCGGTTCGTGCCGCCCGGCCCCTCCGGCTCACCCACCCGCGGCCTGGTCAACGTGCTCCCCACCGGCCGGAACTTCTACTCCGTCGACCCGAAGGCGATCCCGTCGCGCAACGCCTGGGACGTCGGGGTGGCCCTCGCGGACTCGCTGCTCGCCCGCCACCTCTCCGACACCGGGGCCTACCCCCGCTCGGTCGGGCTCACCGTCTGGGGCACCAGCGCCATGCGCACCCAGGGCGACGACATCGCCGAGGTGCTCGCCCTGCTCGGCTGCCGCCCGGTGTGGGACGACCGCTCCCGCCGGGTCACCGGCGTGGAGGTGGTGCCCCTCGCCGAGCTGGGCCGGCCCCGCATCGACGTCACCGTCCGCATCTCCGGGTTCTTCCGGGACGCCTTCCCGCACGTGGTCGCCCTCGTCGACGACGCCGTCCGGCGGGTCGCCGCGCTCGACGAGCCGGCCGCCGACAACTACGTCCGGGCGCACGTCGAGGCGGACCTCGCCACGCACGGCGACGAGCGGCGGGCCACCGCCCGCATCTTCGGCTCCAAGCCGGGGGCGTACGGGGCCGGTCTGCTGCCGCTGATCGACGCCCGCAACTGGCGCAGCGACGCCGACCTCGCCGAGGTGTACGCCGTCTGGGGCGGCTACGCCTACGGCCGGGGCCTGGACGGACGGGAGGCGCGTGTCGACATGGAACGCTCCTTCGCCCGGATCGCCGTGGCGGTGAAAAACCAGGACACCCGCGAGCACGACATCGTCGACTCCGACGACTACTTCCAGTACCACGGCGGAATGGTGGCCATGGTCCGCCACCTCACCGGCGCCGCCCCGGCCGCGTACGTGGGGGACTCGGCGATGCCGCACGACGTACGGACCCGCACCCTCGGCGAGGAGACCCGCCGGGTGTTCCGTGCCCGCGTGGTCAACCCGCGCTGGATCGCCGCAATGCGCCGGCACGGCTACAAGGGCGCGTTCGAGCTGGCCGCCACCGTGGACTACCTGTTCGGCTACGACGCCACGGCCGGGGTGGTCGACGACTGGATGTACGAGCACCTGGCCGCCGCGTACGTCTTCGACGACACCACCCGGGAGTTCCTGGAGCGGTCCAACCCGTGGGCGCTGCGCGGCATCACCGAACGGCTCCTCGAAGCCGCCGACCGGGGCCTGTGGGCCGAACCCGAGCCGGCCACGCTCGACCGGCTCCGCGAGACCTACCTGGCCGGCGAGGGAGACCTGGAGGACCGCTCGTGACCACGTACCCGTTCAGCGCCGTGCTCGGCATGGACGACATGCGCCTCGCCCTGCTGCTCAACGCGGTCAGCCCAGCCATCGGCGGGGTTCTCGTCCGGGGCGAGAAGGGCACCGCCAAGTCCACCGCCGTGCGGGCCCTCGCCGCGCTGCTGCCCCCGGTCGAGCGGATCGCCGGCTGCCGCTTCGCCTGCGACCCGGGCATCCCCGACCCGGCCTGCCCGGACGGTCCGCACCCGGACGGGCCGGTCACCGAACGCCGCCCGGCCCGGCTGGTCGAGCTGCCGGTCGGCGCCGCCGAGGACCGGGTGGTCGGCTCCCTCGACCTGGAGAAGGCCCTCGGTGAGGGGGTACGCGCCTTCGAGCCCGGCCTGCTCGCCGCCGCCCACCGGGGCGTGCTCTACGTCGACGAGGTCAACCTCCTCCACGACCACCTGGTCGACCTGCTGCTGGACGCCGCCGCGATGGGCCGCTGCCACGTCGAGCGGGAGGGCGTCTCGGTCAGCCACGCCGCCCGCTTCCTGCTGGTCGGCACCATGAACCCGGAGGAGGGGGAGCTGCGTCCGCAACTGCTCGACCGGTTCGGACTCACCGTCGAGGTGGGCGCCAGCCGCGACCCGGCGGTACGCGTCGAGGTGGTCCGCCGCCGGCTCGCCGCCGACGCCGATCCCGCCCGGTTCGCGGCCCGCTGGGCCGACGCCGATGCGGAGATCGCCCGCCGGGTCGCCGCCGCCCGGCGGCGGCTGGACTCGGTGCTGCTGCCCGACGCGGCGCTCCGGCAGATCGCCGAGGTCTGCGCGGCGTTCGACGTGGACGGCATGCGCGCCGACATCGTCACCGCCCGCACCGCGCTGGCGCACGCCGCCTGGCACGGCCGCCAGCGGGTGACCGCCGAGGACGTCCGCGCTGCCGCCCGCCTCGCGCTGCCGCACCGCCGCCGGCGCGACCCGTTCGACTCGCCGGGGCTGGACGAGAAGCGCCTCGACGAGGCGTTGCAGCGGGCCCGGGACGAGCACCCCGACGACGACCCGCCGGGCGGCCCGGCCGGACCCGGGGGCAGCCCCGACGACGGCGGCCCGGACGGCGGCCGTGGCCCCCACGACAGCCCGGCCGGTGGGCCCGCCGCGGCGGGAGAGCGCGGCCCGGAACCGGCCGGCGACGGCCCGGCCGACCCGACCGGGGCCGGTCACGACGACCGGACCGAGCAAGCGCACGCCGACCCGCCGGCCCCGGCGGGCGCCGAGGCAGACCGCCCCGACGGCCCCGTGCCGGCGGGCGCGACGACGACCCGGCCACAGCCGGTGGCCGTACCCCAGGATGGGCTCACGGCGCGGCTGCTCACCGCGCCCGGCGTCGGTGACGGGGTGCCCGGCCGGCGGTCCCGGGCCCGCACCGGGCGGGGCCGCACCACCGGGGCGCGGGTGCCGGCCGGCCGGCCCGGCGCGCTGCACCTGCCGGCGACGCTGCGGGCCGCCGCCCCGTACCAGGC
>NZ_POUB01000371.1 GCF_003236335.1 Micromonospora deserti | reverse complement strand
GGCGGCCCCAGGGGGCCTCGACCAGCAGGTCGGGGCGGCCGAGCTGGCGTACGACCCGGTTGACCACCCGCTGGGCGGCGGCGAGCGAGCGCACCGACAGCAACCGGCCCCGGCTCTCCCGGCGCAGCACGAAGAAGTGCACCGCGGCGCGGACCTGACCCCGGTCGGCGGCGCTGGCCTGGGCGGTGGAGACGACCAGTTCCCGCAGGACCCGGGCCAGTTCCTCGGCGAGCTCCAACTCGGGGCCACTGAGGCCGGCGCGGACGGCGGCGAGATGACTGTCGACCTTGCGGATGAGCACGTCGGTGCCGGGCTCGAAGCTCCGCTGCTCGACGGCCATCCGATCCCTCCACCCCGTCCGCGTTGCGAGTGAAGTTACTTTATGTTGCGCGGCACAAGCAAGCAGTTAAGTAAGACTTAACGCGCTCAACGTCGCATCCGGCGCGTAAGAGCCGGACCCGGACAGAATCAGCGTCCGGCCGGGGCCAAATGTCACGCGGCCCGGGCAGGATGGATGGCGTGACGGATGTGATGGCGGGATTCGGTGCGGCCACCCGGGAATGGTTCACCGCCGCGTTCGCCGCGCCCACCGCCGCCCAGGTCGGCGCCTGGCGTTCGGTCGCCGCCGGCCGCAACGCCCTCGTCGTGGCGCCCACCGGCTCCGGCAAGACGCTCGCCGCATTCCTCTGGTCGCTCGACCGGCTGGCCCGCGAGCCGGCCCCGGCCGACCCCCGGCACCGCTGCCGGGTGCTCTACGTCAGCCCGCTCAAGGCGCTCGCGGTCGACGTCGAGCGCAACCTGCGCGCCCCCCTCGCCGGCATCCGGCAGGCCGCCACCCGGTTGGGCGTCGCCCCGCCGGAGATCACCGTCGGGATGCGCACCGGCGACACTCCGGCCGACGAGCGGCGGGCCTTCGCCCGTACCCCGCCGGACATCCTCATCACCACACCCGAGTCGTTGTTCCTGCTGCTCACCTCCGCCGCCCGCGACTCTCTGCGCGGGGTCGGCACGGTGATCGTCGACGAGGTGCACGCGGTGGCCGGCACCAAGCGCGGCGCCCACCTCGCGCTCTCCCTGGAGCGCCTCGACGAGCTGCTGCCCACACCGGCGCAGCGGATCGGCCTCTCCGCGACCGTCCGGCCCGTCGACACCTGCGCCCGCTTCCTCGGCGGCGCCCGCCCCGTCGACGTGGTCGCGCCCCCCACCGCCAAGACGATCGAGGTCAGCGTCCAGGTCCCGGTGGCGGACATGACCCGCCTCGACGAGCAGGAGCAGCCGGAGGACGAACTCGGCGGGCTCGGCCCGCGCCGGGCCTCGATCTGGCCGGCCGTGGAGGAGCGGGTCTTCGCGCTGATCCGGGCGCACCGCTCCACCATCGTCTTCACCAACTCGCGGCGCTCCGCCGAGCGGCTCTGCGCACGCCTCAACGAGCTGGCCGCGGAGGAGCTGGCCGGCCCACCGGCCGGTCCCCGCCACGGGTGGAACGATCCCGCCGGCGCGGCAGCCGGGCCCGGCCAACCAGCGGGTGGCGGCGGCCCGCCGGCGGCCAGCGCCGGTCCGGCCCGCGACGGGTGGACCGGCCCGGCGCGGTCCGGCCGCCCGCCGGCGGAGCTGATGGCGCAGGCCGGCGCGGCGGCCGGGGCGCCACCGGTGATCGCCCGCGCGCACCACGGCAGCGTCTCCCGCGAGGAGCGCAAGCACATCGAGGAGGCCCTCAAGTCCGGCCAGCTGCCGGCCGTGGTGGCCACCTCCAGCCTCGAACTCGGCATCGACATGGGCGCCGTCGACCTGGTGGTGCAGATCGAGGCGCCGCCCAGTGTGGCCGCCGGGCTGCAACGCGTCGGCCGGGCCGGCCACCAGGTCGGGGCGGTCTCCCGCGGGGTGGTCTTCCCCAAGCACCGCGGCGACCTGCTCTCCTGCTCCGTGGTCGCCGAGCGGATGGGTGCCGGCGCCATCGAGGAGCTGCACTACCCGCGCAACCCGCTCGACGTGCTGGCCCAGCAGATCGTCGCGATGGTCGCGCTGGAGCCGTGGCGGGTCGGTGACCTGGCCGTCGTGGTCCGCCGGGCGGCGCCCTTCGCCGAGCTGCCCGACTCCGCGCTGCACGCCGTGCTCGACATGCTCTCCGGCCGCTACCCGTCCACCGCCTTCGCCGAGCTGCGGCCCCGGCTGGTGTGGGACCGCGCCACCGACACGCTGACCGGCCGTCCCGGCGCGCAGCGGCTCGCGGTCACCAGCGGCGGGACGATCCCCGACCGGGGCCTGTTCGGCGTCTTCCTCGCCGGCGCCGAGCGGGCCGCCCGGGTCGGCGAGCTGGACGAGGAGATGGTCTACGAGTCCCGGGTCGGCGACGTGTTCCTGCTCGGCTCCTCCTCCTGGCGGATCGAGGAGATCACCCCCGACCGGGTGCTGGTCACCCCCGCCCCCGGTCAGGCGGCGAAGATGCCCTTCTGGAAGGGCGACCAGCCGGGCCGGCCGGTGGAGCTGGGCCGGGCCATCGGCGCCCGGGTGCGGGCCCTGCTGCGGCAGGACGACGAGACGGCGGTGGCGGCGCTGCGCGCCGGTGGGCTGGACGACTGGGCGGCCGGCAACCTGATGGCCTACCTGCGCGAGCAGCGGGCCGCCACCCGCTCCCTGCCCGACGACCGCACGGTGGTGGTGGAACGGTTCCGCGACGAGCTGGGCGACTGGCGGCTGGCCGTGCACAGCGTGCTCGGTGCCCGGGTCAACGGGCCGTGGGCGCTGGCGATCAGCCGCCGGCTCACCGAGCGCTACGGCGTGGACGCCCAGGTGATGCCCGCCGACGACGGCATCGTCGTACGCCTGCCGGACACCGCCGAGGAGCCTCCGGGCGCCGACGTGGTGGTGTTCGAACCGGACGAGATCGCCCAGCTGGTCGAGGAGTCCGTCGGCACCTCGGCGCTGTTCGCGTCCCGCTTCCGGGAGTGCGCCGCCCGGTCGCTGCTGCTGCCCCGCCGCGACCCGCGCCGCCGCCAGCCGCTGTGGCAGCAGCGGCAGCGGGCCGCGCAGCTGCTCGACGTCGCCCGCGAGTACGCCGACTTCCCGGTCACGCTGGAGGCCGCCCGGGAGTGCCTCCAGGACGTCTTCGACCAGCCTGCCCTGGCCCAACTGATGCGTGACCTGGCCGCCCGCAAGGTACGCCTGGTCGAGGTGGAGACCGCCCAGCCCTCGCCGTTCGCCCGGTCGCTGCTCTTCGGCTACGTCGGGGCGTTCCTCTATGAGGGCGACGCCCCGCTGGCCGAGCGCCGCGCCGCCGCGCTGGCGCTCGACTCGGCCCTGCTCGGTGAGCTGCTCGGCCGCGTCGACCTGCGGGAACTGCTCGACCCGGCGGTGCTCGCCGAGACCGAACGCCAGCTGCGCTGGCGCACCGAGCAGCGCCGCCCCCGCGACGCCGAGGACGTGGTCGAGCTGCTGCGGGTGGTCGGCGACCTGGCCACCAACGAACTCGCCGAGCGGGGCGTGGCGGTCGGCTGGCTGACCGGGCTGGAGGCCGCCCGGCGGGTGCTGCGGGTGCGGATCGCCGGTCAGGAGCGCTGGGTGGTCGTCGAGGACGCCGCCCGGCTGCGCGACGCGCTCGGCGTGGCCCTGCCGGTCGGGGTGGCCGAGGCGTACCTGGCACCGGTGGCCGATCCGCTCGGTGACCTGGTCGCCCGGTACGCCCGTACGCACGGCCCGTTCGCGGCGGCGACCTGCGCGGCGCGCTTCGGGCTCGGTGTCTTCGTGGTGGAGCAGGCGCTGCGCCGGCTCGCCGGCGCCGGGCGGGTGGTCTCCGGCGAGTTCACCGCGGACACCGCGGGCACCCAGTGGTGCGACGCGGAGGTGCTGCGGCTGCTGCGCCGCCGCTCCCTCGCGGCGCTGCGCCGGGAGATCGAGCCGGTGCCGCCCCGGGCGCTGGCCGCGTTCCTGCCCCGCTGGCAGCAGGTCGGCTCCTCCGCCCGCGGCGTGGAGGCGGTGGCCGCCACGGTGGAGCAGTTGCAGGGCGCGGTGGTGCCGGCGTCGGCCCTGGAGCGGCTGGTGCTGCCCGGCCGGGTCGCCGACTACTCCCCCGCCCAACTCGACGAGCTCTGCGCGAGCGGGGAGGTGCTCTGGGCTGGCGCCGGGGCGATCTCCGGGGGCGACGGCTGGGTCGTCCTGGCGTACGCGGACACCGCCCCGCTGCTGCTCCCCCCGCCCGACGAGGCGCTCAGCCTCACCCCGCTGCACGAGGCGGTGCTGGCGGCGCTCGGCGACGGGCAGGCGCTGTTCTTCCGGTCCCTCGCCGACCGGGCGGGCGCGACCGACGACGCCGCGCTGACCGCCGTCATCTGGGACCTGGTCTGGGCCGGTCACCTCACCAACGACACCCTCGCCCCGCTGCGGGCGGTGCTCGGCGGCGGCGGGGCGCACCGGTCCCGTCCCGCCGCGCCCCGCACCCGCTACCGGCGCCCGGGCCGGGTCGCGCTGCCGACCCGCGGCGGCCCGCCGACCGTCGCCGGCCGCTGGTCCCGGTTGCCGGAGCGCGACACCGACCCGACCCGCCGCGCCGCCGCCCTCGCCGACGTGCTGCTGGAACGGCACGGCGTGGTGACCCGGGGCGCGGTGGTGGCCGAGCAGGTGGCCGGCGGCTTCGCCGCGGTCTACCCGGTGCTCGCCGCGCTGGAGGAGCGCGGGGCGGCCCGGCGGGGCTACTTCGTGGAAGGGCTGGGCGCGGCGCAGTTCGCCGTGCCCGGCGCGGTCGACCGGATCCGGGCGCTGGCCGACCCGGCCGACGGTGGG
>NZ_POUB01000370.1 GCF_003236335.1 Micromonospora deserti | reverse complement strand
GCCCTGCCCCCGCCTCCGGCGCGCCGGTCGTCGTACCGCGGCGGGGCCTCGTGCGGGCTCTCGTGGCGGCGGCGGTCGACCGGCGCGGCCGGCCGCCGGTGGTCGGGGCGCGGTTCGGCGCGCTGGCCCGCGTCGTGGTCGTACCCGGGCCGCACCGCGCCGGGCTCCGGCCAGGGCAGCCCGCCGTCCGGGGGCGGGGCGGGATACGTCCGGGGTTCGCGGTACGCCTCCGGACGGGCCGCCTCGCGCGGGGCCCGGTCCGGGTACGTCCCGGCGCGAGCCGCCGTCTCGCGGGGCCGCCACCGCTCGTCCGGCTCCGGTCGTCGCCGCTCCCCGTCGGGGTACGGCTGCCCGGCGGATCCCCCGTCCGAGCGCTGCCACCGGCCGGCGGACCCCGCACCGTCACCGGCCATCCGGTCCCGCTGCCCGTCCGGGGCGCGGCCCCCCCACCGATCGTCCTGGCTGCGGTCCCACGGCGCGGCCGGGCGCTCCCGAGGCCCGTCGGCGGGCCGGTCCCGCCGCCGCTCGGGCGCGCGGTCCCACTGCCCGTCCACCGGCCGGTCGAGGCGACCGTCCACCGGGCGGTCGCGTCGAACCTCGGCGGGCCGGTCCCGGGGTGCGGTCACGGCCGCGTCCCGTGGCTCGTCGGCCGGGCGGCCCCACGGGTAGCGGGGCCGGCGCGGCTGGTCGCCCGGCCGGCGGTCGCGGCCACCGTCGGGCCGCTCGGACGCCGAGGGCCGGCGCGACGGCGGCTCCTCGCCCGGCTCGGGCAGCCAGCCCGGCTCGGCCCGCCCGGCCGGCGAGACGGGTCCGTCCCGCCCGACCGGCTCGGGCCGGGACGCGCGGCTGTCGTACCGGTCGCTGCCGGGCTGCTCCTGGTGGTGGGAGGCGGCCGCCGGCCGGCCTGTGGCGCCAGGACCGGAGCGGTCGCCCCGGCCGTTGCGGTGCTCCGGCTCCGGGCGGTGTGACCGCTGCCGGTCGTCCCGCCAGGTCGGCTCGGCGGTCGGCCGGCGGTACGGCTCGTCACCGTGCCGCCGCCCGTCCGGACCGTCGTGCCGCCCGCCCCCGCCGTCGGGCTCGTCGTCCCAGGACCGGCCGAGGTACGTCCCGTCCGGCCGGGTCGGCGCGAGCGGGGGCACCTCGGCCCGACCGACGACGGCCGCACGGCCGCGTGGCGCGGGTGGCGCGGGTGGCGGCGCGTAGTCGACGCCGTTGTCGCCCGGGTATCGCTGACCCGGGAACTGGGGATGCCATTCGGTGGTCGGCTCCACCATCCAGGACGGCTCGGCCGGGTCGTGCCAGCGGTCTGCGTAGCCGCGGCTCATCCGGGCAGCCCCGGGCGCAGGCGGAGACGGGACAGCGCCGGGGCGGGCCCGCGCCGGGCGTGCCCGGCGCCGCGACGGCCGGGAACGGGCGTGCCAGGGTTGCCGGTGGGCGTCCGCTCGCTCACGGCCGCGTCCCGGTGGCCGGCTCGCGTCCGCTCGCTCACGGCGATGTCACCTCGTTGCAAATTGTCGCGCTGGGCGCCGCACGGGCCGGTAAAGTCGCCTCTCCGGCACGGCGTGGCTGCGGATGGAGGGTAGCGGCGTGGGCTCGGTCACCGCCACTGTGGCACCGCCCACGACCTCAAACGTTATCCTATGGTTCCGGACATTTAGGGCTATAACCGGATCGGGATTCCGACGATACTCCACCTACCGCCAGGCGTCGGCGGCCGGTGTCGTCACCAACCTCGTCTTCGGCTTCCTGCGCTGCTACGTCCTGCTGGCCGCGGCCGGCGCCGCCGGCACGGTGGCCGGGTACGACCGGGGCCAGCTGGCCACCTTCGTCTGGGTCAGCCAGGGCCTGCTCGCCGTCATCCTCCTGTGGGGATGGACCGAACTCGCCGACCGGATCCGCACCGGCGACATCGCCGCCGACCTGCTCCGGCCGGTGCACCCGGTGACCAGCCACCTCGCCGCCGACCTGGGTCGAGCCGGCCACGCCGCACTGGTCCGCCTGCTGCCGCCGGTGCTGGTCGGGCCGCTGTTCTTCGAGGTCCACCTGCCCCGCCGCTGGTCCACGGTGCCGCTGTTCGGGCTGTCCGTGGTCGTGGCCGTGGTGCTCTGCTTCGGCTGCCGGTACCTGGTCAACGCGACCGCGTACTGGCTGCACGACGTGCGGGGCCCGGTGGTGCTCTGGGCCGTGGCCTCCGGCGTGCTCGCCGGGCTCTACTTCCCGCTGCGCTTCCTGCCCGAGTGGCTCCAGCTCGTGCTCTGGCTGGGCACCCCCTTCCCGAGCCTGCTCCAGACCCCGCTCGACGTGCTGGTCGAGCGGGACTCCACCGCCACCCAGATCGGACTGGTCGCTCTCCAGGTGTGCTGGGCGGCGTCGATCCTGGGCGCCTGCCGGCTGGTGCAGCGCCGCGCCGAGCGGCGGCTGGTGGTGCAGGGTGGCTGACCGCAGCCTGGTCGACCGGGGCGGCACTCCGACCGGGCCGCACCTGACCGGCGACGCGGCCCCGCCCGCCGGGGGCGCGCTGGCCGCCTACCGGGCGCTGCTCGGCGCGCAGGCACGGTCGCAGACCGCGTACCGGACGTCGTTCGTGGTGGATCTCGTCGGCAACGTCGGCTCGACGGTCTTCGACGTCGTCGCCGTGGTGGTGATCTTCGGTGTGGCTCGCGAGCTGGGCGGGTTCGCGCTCGGCGAGGCGCTGGTGATCGTTGGCCTCACCACCTCGGCCTTCGCCGTCGCCGACCTGCTGGTCGGCAACATCGAACGGCTGCCCCGGTACGTGCGGACCGGCCTCTTCGACGCCGTGCTGGTCCGCCCGCTCGGCACCCTGCCCCAGCTGCTGCTGATGGACCTCCCGCTGCGCAAGGTCTCCCGCGCGGTCTTCGGGACCGCCGTGCTGGTCGCCGCGGTCGGTTCGGCCGGCATCGAGTGGACCGCCGCCCGGGCGGTGCTGGTGGTCGTCGCCCCGCTGGCCGGCGTGGTCTTCTTCGGGTCGCTCTTCGTGGCCACCGCCACCGTCTCGTTCTGGTGGGTCGACTCGGGCGAGCTGGCCAACTCGGTCACCTACGGCGGTCGGGACTTCACCTCGTACCCGGTCACCGTCTTCGGCGGGTGGTTCCGCGCGGTCTTCGCGTACGGCCTGGGGTTCGCCTTCGTCAGCTACCACCCGGCGCTGGCGCTGCTCGGCCGCGCCGACCCGCTCGGCCTGCCGAATTGGGTCGGCTGGGCGGCGCCGGCCGTGGCGCTGCCCGCCGCCGCCGTGGCCGGTGCGGCCTGGCGCACCGGGGTCCGTCACTACCGGAGTACGGGATCATGAGCAGTGATGTCATCGTGGCCGACGGGTTGCGCAAGGAGTTCACCGTCCGGGTGCGAACCGGCCGGCTGCGGCGGCAGAAGCGGCTGGTCACCGCCGTCGACGGGATCGACCTGCGGGTGGCCCGGGGCGAGATGCTCGGCTATATCGGGCCCAACGGGGCCGGCAAGTCGACCACCCTGAAGATCCTCACCGGGGTGCTGATGCCCTCCGCCGGCCAGGTGCGGGTCTGCGGGCTGCGCCCGGTCGCCCAGCGCACTCGGCTCGCGTTGAGCGTGGGAGTGGTGTTCGGCCAGCGGTCACAGCTGTGGTGGGATCTGCCGCTGCGGGACTCCTTCGACCTGCTCCGGCACGTCTACCGGGTGCCGGCCGCCGCGCACGCCTCCCGGCTGCGCCGCTGCCGGGACCTGCTCGACCTGGACGCCTTCCTGGACGTCCCGGTCCGGCAGCTCTCCCTCGGCCAGCGGATGCGCGGCGAGCTGACCGCCGCCCTGCTGCACGGGCCGCAGGTCCTCTTCCTCGACGAGCCCACCATCGGCCTCGACGTGGTCAGCAAGCAGGCCGTACGTGGCTTCCTCGCCGAGCTCGGCCGGGGCGGGGACACCACCCTCGTCCTCACCACCCACGACCTGGCCGACATCGAGCGGCTCTGCCGGCGGCTGGTGGTGATCGACCACGGGCGGGTGGTGCACGACGGATCGATCGCCGCCCTGCACCGCCGGTACGGCTCGCGCCGGCTGGTGGTGGCCGACCTGGACGCCCCGCCGCCCGTCCCGCCGGTGGTGCCCGGCGCCGCCCTGCGCCGGGTGGAGGCCGACGGGCACCGCCTGGTGTTCGCCCTGGAGTCGGCGGGGGTGGCGGAGGTGGTGACCGCGTTGGCCGGGCTGGGCGGCCTGCGGGACGTCTCCGTCGTGGAGCCGGAGATCGAGGACGTCGTGGCCCGGCTCTACGGGGAGCGTCGGTCGGTCAGACCGAGTCGCCGATGTTGACCCGGGGCGCGGGGGCGCGCATCCGACGGAACGTGATGGACCGCATGATCGCGTAGAGGTAGAGCGAACCCATCCGCTGGCCGGTGTTCGGGAAGCGCTCCCGGACCAGCTTCCTGATCTTGCGGGAGATCAGGACCGAGTCGACGACCACGCCCAGGGCAAGCGCCCCCCACAGGATGTTGGAGACCAGCCGGACCACCGGGGGCATCGCCGCGTTCGAGCCGATCAGCACGATCAGCGCGCCGCCGAAGAACCAGGTCCCGACAGTACGCCGGGAGTCGACCACGTTGCGGGCCAGCAGCCGCTCCGGGCCGCGGTCGCGGGGGCCGCCCTCCCGGCGGAACTCCGCCGCCGCCTCGGCGCGCGCCTGCCGCCGGCGCTCGCGCGCCTCCTCCTTGGTCAGCGGCTTGGTGGCCCCAGCCGGGCGGCGACCCGTGCTCGGCCGCTTCGGGGTCTCGCGTCCCTTGGCCGGGGTGTAGCCACGCGGGTGGGC
>NZ_POUB01000036.1 GCF_003236335.1 Micromonospora deserti | reverse complement strand
GTTGGGTGGGGTGTGTCGATGACTTCCCGGTCCCCGCGGTCACGGTCTCAGCGTCAGCGCTTTGAAGTGGCGGTGACGTCCGTGGTGGAGAAGCGTCTGGGCGCTCTGCCTGTCGCTGCCGAGTTTCTGCGTCGGCTGGATGTCGCCGGGATCGTCGACGAGGTGTGTCCTGGTGGCGCGAGTGCGCTGGTGACGCACGGGCAGGTGATCGAGGCGCTGGTGGCCAACCGGCTGACCTCGCCCGCGCCGCTGGTGCGGGTGGAGGACTGGGCCAGGTGCTGGGCGGTGGAAGAGGTCTTCGGGATCGAGGCCGGTCTGCTCAACGATGACCGTCTGGCCCGGGCACTGGATGCGATCGCTCCGCATCTGGAGCACATCGCGGGCACGGTCGGGGCACGGGCGATCGGTGAGTTCGGGATCGATGTGGCACGGATGCACTGGGACATGACCAGCATGTCCGTGCACGGGGCCTTCCGGGCCCAGGGTCAGGACGAGGACTTCCCCGTCGTCGGCTACGGGCATCCCAAGGACCGGCGCTTCGACCTGAAGCAGGTCCAGGCCGGACTCGCGGTGTCGGCCGACGGCGGCATCCCGCTCCACGCCCGGGTCTTCGGCGGTGGTGCGGCCGAGGTCAGCCAGGTCGTCGGCGCGATGAAGGACCTGCGGGCCATGGCCGGCGAGCGCGACTTCCTGATGGTCGCCGACTCCAAGCTGGTCTCCTACTCCAACGTCCGTGCCCTGCTGGCGGCCGGGGTCCGGTTCATCGCCCCGGCCCCCGGCCGCGCAGGTCAAGGACGAGGTCTACGCCGCTCTCGATCCCGCGCAGGCCACCGTCGTGGACTGGACGCCGGACCGGGACGCGGACAAGCCCACCGAGCGGCGCGAGACCTACCATGTGCTGGAGGACACCCACACCCTGACCGGGCCCCGCAAGAGCGATCCTCCGCTCACCGTGCGACGGATCCTGGTCCACTCCACCGCGAACGCCACCGGCCAGCAGGCCGCCCGGGACAAACGCCTGGCCAAGGCCACCGAGGACCTGGACAAGCTCACCACCGCGGCCGGCGGGCGCCACTACAAGACCCGGGAGAAGATCGTCGCCCGGATCGGTGTCATCGCCGCCAAGCGCCGTGTCACCTCGTGTCTGCGCTGGACCGTCACCGACAACGACGACGGCACCCCGGTCCTGACCTGGCACTTCGACCAGGACGTGCTGAACGCCGAAGCCGCCGTCGACGGCTGGTACGCACTGCTGACGTCCGTCCCCGCCGACCAGGCAGGCCCGGCCGAGGCCCTGATCCACTACAAGGGCCAGGGCACGGTCGAGCGCCGCTACCACGACTTCAAAGGGCCCCTCGCGGTCGCGCCGGTCTTCGTGCAGCACAACCGGCGCGTCGCCGCCCTCATCCAGGTCATCTGCCTGGCCCTGCTCGTCTTCTGCCTCATCGAACGGCAGGTCAGACGGGCACTCGGCCCCGAGCAGACCATGAGCGGCCTCTACCCCGACAACCGCCGCGTCCGCCCCACCGGCCGCATGATCTTCTACCACCTCGGCGAACTCACCCTACGGATCGGCAACGTCACCGACCCGCCCACCGTCCAGATCACCCGCGGCGTCCAACTCCACCTCCTCGACCTACTCGACACCGACATCGGACAAACCCGCTGGCCCCAGACCTGTGACTAAGTCTTAGCTGGCCAGTCCGGCCACTACAGAGGGCCACGCAGCCTGACGCGAACCTCAGCGTCTCCGGACCCAATCCGCCTGTGTGATGGGATGTCCACCAACGCTCGCAGAGGGCGGGGATACGTCGCAGCAACGAACGAGGGAAGGGGAGAGGGGGCCATGACGAGCGGGCACCAGACTCACGGGGCAGCCTCCGGCCCGCGGCCGTTGCAGACGCGCGCCCTGACCCGTGAGGCCGGGCGGGCACGGCAGCTCCTGGCCGCCGGGGAGTGGCGCCCTGCCGCAGCGGACTCCGAAGCAGCAGCGCGCGTCCTGGCCCGCCTCACGGCCCCGCTCCCGGCCCGGCGGGCAGCGGCCACACGGACGCTGGCCACGGACCGGGAGCGGCGCCTCCAACGCATCTTGCGGACCACCCTCCACCACCTCGACGCAGGCGCAGTCAGCCCGCCCGCAGCCGCCCTCCTGGCCGCCGTCGCCCGCGCCTTCCTGCCGTGGCACACCACCCCGAACCCACCGCGCGCAACGGCGGCCCCGAGATACGGGACCCCGGTGGGCACGGCGGACGGCCCGGCTGTGCCACCGACGGAGGCGGGTGAGGCCCTGCTCCCCGATCTGATCGCACTGTTCGCTGTGCTGGCCTCGGCGAGCCCACCCGGGACCGTCCCGCTCACGCCCCCGGTCGAGCCCTGGCGGGTCCAGTACGCGGGCCGCTTCCGTCGTTACGGCAGACCCGCTTTCGAGGTGTGGACGGCCGAGACCATCGGCTGCCCGGCATGCGGGGGTAAGGCCGGCCCGTGGACGGTGACCTGCGACTGGCGCCTGATCTCGCTGGGCTGCCCGTGCGGGGCGGTGACCCACAAGCACGGCCTTGCCTTCTCCGAAGTCTGGCTCCTCTTGCCGGACCTGTGACCGAGTGTCGTGACCGACCGTCCGCACATTGGTGCTCAGTTGGCCAAATCAAAGCTCACTGGGCAACTGAAGCGCTCAGCAAGACCTGAAACGGCGACCCGCGAAGTCCGGGGCTAGCAGGCAATACCATTGACCATGAGCACGGCTTCCTCCGGCACGTCAAACCCTCGGGCTCCGCGCTTGCTGCTCGACTCGAGAGGTACACCTATGCCCGGTACACCGGAACCCGTCACGTACCTCATCGTGGACGGGGAGAACATCGATGCCACTCTCGGCAACAGTGTTCTGGAACGCCGGCCGGCCCCTGCGGAGCGACCCCGGTGGGAGCGTCTGCGGGAGTTCGCGCGGGACACGTGGCGGCGGCCGGTAAAGGGACTGTTCTTCCTCAACGCCTCGGGTGGCGGTCTGCCGATGCCCTTCGTCCGGGCCCTCCTGAGCATGGAATACCGGCCCATCCCGCTCGCTGGCTCGTCGGATCAGAAGGTGGTAAACATCGGCATCCAGCGGACGTTGGAGGCTATCGCCCGGCGCGCGGGCAATGTGATGCTCGCCAGCCACGACGGCGACTTCCTGCCGCAGGTCGGCGAGCTCCTGCGAGGTGATCATCAGGTCGCGATCGTCGGGTTCACGGAGTTCCTCAACGCCGGCTTCGCCGACCTGCCGGGCCTGCAGGTATTCGACATCGAGGAGGACGCAGGCTGCTTCACCAACGTCCTTCCTCGGGTTCGCATCATCGACCTCGAAAGCTTCGACCCTGAGCGCTTCTTGTAGGCCGGACAGCACCCGCGGACCGGCCGCGAGGGCTGTAGTCGCCGTGCCCACCCTGGCTCAGCGCTGATCAGAGACAAAGATCAGGTGCCCCCGGCACGTTCGCCAACGCCTTATCGCCGCTAGCCAACTCCTGCACGACGGCGATGGGTGCGGGACCCGTAAACGACGACCAGCGTGTGTGACAGCAGCGCGAAGAGTAGTCATCGTCCCAGTGCTGAAGACGCTGGGCCGGGTCAGCGCCACCGCCGGCACACTACCCGCGCCTTGTTCGCGGCAGATCAGTATGCCGGCCGCCGTTCGGAACGGCACAATGCCAGCTCACGAGGGGTGGCAGAATGCGCCTGTGTCGATCTCCGCGGAAGACTCTCCCAAGGCTCGCATCGTTACGGCGTTGCTGCGGGACGGCAACCGGGTACTGCTATGTCACCGATCTCCCCGGCGCCGTTGGTATCCCGACGTCTGGGATCTGCCCGGTGGCCACGTGGAGCCCGGGGAACTGCCTGGTGCGGCACTTGCTAGAGAGCTTCGAGAGGAGTTGGGCATCGACATCGCGACGCCGTCGGGTCCGCCCCTGCAAGAGGTTCGTGCCGACACGTTCGACATGCAGATCTGGCTGATCGAAGCGTGGACGGGGTCTCCGGTCAATGTTGCGCCAGACGAACACGATGCCATCGCGTGGTTCACGGAAGACACACTCGGAGAACTGTCCTTGGCTCATGACAGCTACCTCGCGATGTTCAGCAGGCTTCTTGCCGAGCACCGGGCCTGACCATGACTGAGCACGCGCCTCATCGGCACGAGTTTGCACAGAGAGCGGCTCGCGTCGTTGTCACGCCGCGTGACCGCTCCACGCAGTCCGGCGCGCACGCTCGGCGGCAGATCCGTGCGCCGCCGGGTTGCCGGCGCCCTTCGCCCGCTGCTGGGAGAACCGTCGTAGCCCGCACTTAGGCTGGCGCCGTGAGCATGAACGGCAACTGGTTGCGCGTTTCCCCGGACGAACTGGAGCAAGCCAGGACCGACCTCGCCTGGGCCCACCGACTTGCCATCACGGAGCGGGACGACAACTCCGAACGCTGGACCACCACCGACAAGGCATGGAACGGACTCGATTTCCTCCTCGACCGGCTTGGCTTCGAGATTCCGCTGGTCCTGGGAGCGGAGGAGTTTGTGGAGCTGCCGGACGTCGAACCTGACAGCGAGGAGATGTTCGACTTCCTAGAGCACCTCGAAGACGACTGGGGCTACGGGCCGCCCTCCTATTTGACACCGGTCCAGGTAGCAGCTGCGGCCTCGCGACTGGCTGCGCTCACCGAAGACGACCTCACCTGCGGCGTCGACCCGCAGGAGTTGAACCGGGCCGAGATCTACCCCGGAACCTGGGAAAGACCCGGCGAGCTGGCGTGGATGGCACACTATCTGCCAGGCGTCCGAAGCTTCTTCGCGGCAGCCGCCAAGGATGGCGACGCGGTGATCTGCTGGCTTGACTGAGCGGCAGCGCAGCCAGCCGGAGCGCCCTGGGCGGCCCGCCCGCTGGGCGCTAACGCGATGAGCGCTGGCCCGCCACGTGTTGATTCAGCGCGTAGCGTGACCGGATGGCGGCACGCGGCATGACCATGCCCGGCGCTCATCGCCTCCGTCGGCACAGTGATCCTGCGCGGGCAGGCGTGCCCGATGGATGCTGGTCCTGGCCTGTTCGGCTCGAATATTCGGTTCCGCCGTGAAGTGCGGTTCTGTGCGAGCTCGAGCCCGGCGCAGCCGGCATGTTCGTCGGCATGAGCGCGTCGTTGCTGTACCTGCTGCTTCGCCTGATCCTGCAGATGTTGTCCCAGATCGCCTCCGACGGTGGGGCGAAGGAACTGGAGATCCTCGTGCTCCGCCATCAGGTGGCGGTCCTGCGCCGACAGGTGACCCGCTCCGATCTGCAACCGGCCGACCGGGTGGTGCTGGCGGCGCTGTCGCGGCTGCTGCCCCGCCCGCGCTGGTCGGCCTTCTTCGTCACCCCGGCCACGCTGCTGCGGTGGCACCGTGAACTCGTCACCCGGCGGTGGACGTACCCGCATGCCCGGCCGGGCCGGCCGCCGGTCGACAAGCAGGTCCGTGACCTAGTTCTGCGACTCGCGGCGGAGAACCCGACCTGGGGGCACCGCCGGATCCAGGGTGAACTGACCGGCCTGGGCTACCGGGTCGCGGCCAGCACGGTGTGGAAGATCCTGCACAACGCCGGGGTCAACCCGGCACCCCGGCGATCCGGACCCACCTGGAAGCAGTTCCTGACCGCCCAGGCCCACACGATCCTGGCATGTGACTTCTTCACCGTCGACACCGTGACGCTCAAGCGGATCTACGTGCTGTTCTTCGTCGAGATCGCCACCCGCCAAGTCCACATCGCCGGGGTGACCGCCCATCCAACTGGTGCCTGGGTGGCCCAGCGCACGGAATCTACTGATGGAGCTCGACCAGCGCGCGGCTGAGCTGCGGTTCCTGCTCCACGATCGAGATACGAAGTTCACGGCGGTCTTCGACGCGGTGTTCACCGCGGACGGCATCGAGGTGATCAAGACCCCGCCGCAGGCACCCCGCGCAAACGCCTTCGCCGAGAGGTGGGTGGGCACCGTACGCCGGGAGTGCACCGACCGAATCCTCATCGTCGGCGAGCGCCACCTCGCGACCGTGCTCGCTTGGTACACCCACCACTACAACGGCCATCGACCACACCAATCGCTGGATCAGCGGCCACCGAAACCTGCGCCGCACGCCGTTGACCTCAACGCCGCTCGGATCCACCGGCGACCGATCCTCGGCGGGCTGATCAACGAGTATTCCGCAGGCAGCGTAGCCGAACCGACTTTACGAGCCCCACACGCTCTGCCGGGCGAGGACACGAAAGTTTGCCTTCGCATGAACCAATACCTTCCATGACTCGTTACCCGGCGCCCGATCTGGCGGGTTCATCCCGCAAACTAGGTCGGCATCCCAAGCGCCCGGAGCCAGGGAAGTCGGTCGGGTCAGCACGCTAAGCGGTCGTTGTTGCCGAGCCGCATGTAACAGATAGAGTGCCCCGCGGTTTCAATAACTGTCAACTGTTAGCGTTAAACCCCTGATCCCGTAACGGCGACGCGAACACACGCATCTTTTGTCGCCGAGGCGTAGCCGTTGCAGCGCCTGCTGATCCCCATCCTCGCCGCGATCCCCGAGTCCACATGACCGAGGATACTGTGAGCGCTCACAATAGTTTTCAGTCAACTGTCGAAATACGGCGTTATGTGTCAGCGCGAGGACGGTTCAGCGGCACAATGCCCGATATCCGGTCTGGTCCATGATGCCGATGCGTTCGAGCAAAAGCGGAGCGCGTGTGAGAGGTGTTGACCCGGCTGATTCGCAGGCTGCCCAAAAGGGAGCTCCGCGGCTGCAGCTCGGCGAAGCGGACGACGGTGAAGACACACGTCATCCGCATCCTCGCCGAGCTCCAGTCGCGTTACCGAGTCTCGTAGTTCGTTTGCGCCGGACGTTCAGCCGAGACGGAAGTCGACGACGCGGATCGGGGAGGGTGTCGTGCCGCTGGAGCGGCGCTGATAAAGGATGGAAAGGACACCACTGGCGATCCGACCGCGGTCGACGACGACTTCGCCGAACGCGTTGAGCCCAGACCCGTCGAACCGGACTGTCCAATCTGTCCAGCCGCTGGCGGCGCTCGCCGTGACGATACGGCCGTAGGGCATCACCACATAGGCGTTGTTCGCGCCGTCCAGGACGAGTTGCGAGCGGCCAAAGGCGTTGAGCGCGACCGGGATCTCCATCTTACGCCAGCTTCCCGCCGAATCGCGCCAGACGTGGAAGGCATGGCCGGAGGAGATGCGCTGCTGCACGAAGTCGGACACGCATTGGGTGTACCGGCCGGGCACGTAGCTGATGATGACGTGCGGGTTGCCCGCCGAGTCGATCGCCTGGCTCTCCTGATTGATCAGTGCATGGTCGACGCTGAGCGGGTCAACGACGTGGCCCGGGGAGCTCACCGACACCAGTGTGCCCGATCCGGTCGTCGCCAGCACCTGCCCGGCGTTGTTGCGCCACGTCCGCCCACGGTCGTCGCTGTAGACGTAACCCGTGTCGTGATTGGCCAGTCCGCCCCGGTTGCACATCACCGCCGAGTTGCCTTCACGCCAGGTGAACGCAGCGTGCAACCGGCCACCGGGACCGTAGGAAATGCCGTGCAGGTACATGTTGCGCGTGGTGCTGGTGTCGCCGTTGAGGGTGTAGCTGCCACTGGCCGATGACCAGCGCCCCAGCCGGGTCCAAGTGCTGCCGTTGTACTCGGCCAGCTCCATGGTGCCGTTGCCCGAGCCACCGGTGCGATAGCTCAGCTGCAACCGCCCTTCCGGCGTGGCGACAAACCGCGGATAGGTGATGTTGCCCAGGGACACGCCGTCGAGACTGCGCTGCACAGCCCCGAACCGGCTGGCCGACCACGACACGCTCCCCGGGTTGGAGACCAGACCCGCCTCTGACTTCACGTAGTAGATGGCGTTGTTGTGGGTGTCCATCCCGAGGTGCAGCCGCCCGTCGGTGCGCGAGATCCCGAGCGAGATGACGTTGTGTGAGTCGTTGGTGGACAGCCGATGGGGCAGCTGGACCGTCTGCCAGGCGCCGCTCGGGAGCTGGCGGCGGGCGACCATGGTATAGCGTGTGGACGTGTACCAGGCCGCGTACTGGTATCCGGCGTAGGTGACGATCCCGTCCTGCTGGAACGACGCGTTGTTGACCAGCCCGTCATACGAGACGAAGTAGACCGCGGACGGGTCGAGCTGGGTGTCACCCAGCCACGTGACGGCCGGCGCCGCCGCCGTACCCACCTCAAAGTCAAGGTAGTCGATGTTGGCCAGGCCGCTCGAAGTGGTCGGGCTCAGCCGGATCGTGTTGCCACCCGCGCTTACGGACACGCTGAACGTCTTGTTCGACCACGCGTTCCACGCTCCCGTCCCCTCGAACGCGACTGCCGGCTGCACCCTCGTGCCGTTGACGATCAGATCGGCCGGGCGCGACGCGGTGGTCCCATTCGCGAAACGCACGGCCAGCGTCGCCGTCCCCGCCACCGACGCGTTGACAGTGAACTGCACATAGGCGCCGACAGCGTTGTTGCCGTTACAGAACCCACTCCCCGAGTAACCGGCGTGATCCGAGTCGATCGTGCCGGTGCACACGGCCGGTGAGCTCTCCGCCTCGTACCGCACCGGCGCGGCATGGGCGGCAGGCCCAGGCAGCGCCATTGCCGCCCCGGTCAATAGAGTGACGCACGCGATGAAGGACTTCAAATGTCTCATCAGACTCCCTGTAGGCTTGCGCCGGCCGATGAGCAGGCTTGCGCCCGCGATGGCAGACTTTAACCGCATGCCTTCTCCAAGATGGTTGGCGGAGTGGTAGAGCGGCGGAGAAGACGGCACCCCGGCGACGTTATCCGGGCGCGCCACCAACTCCGGCATCGATTCGGTTGACAGGCGCTGCCCGGGTGGCGCCAGCCGGAGTGCCCTGGAAAGCGTTTTCCCTTGCCGGGAGGATAGTGATACAGATCGTTTCCGTCAACGGGGAACCGGCACGGACGCTCATCTTTTCGACACTTGTCTAAACTGGTGGCGCGCATCGCGCTCTGCGTCCACCGCACGCTGGCCAGAGAAGATGTGTTGACAATTGTTGACAGATTCTCCGGGACGTCGCGCGAGAGCCTCACACCGCCCTACCATCGATCGTCCCTGATCTTATTTTCACCAATGACAACGTGAGTTCGACCCGCAGCCGGACCGGACATCCAGCGATATACACGGCTGGGAGTCACATGCCTCCTCTCGGCCGCCACGCCGACCTTCCACGTCGACGCCACCGCCTCATCAACCATCCCGGCAGGGCCTACATGTACGCCATGCCGGGCGGCGAACTGAAGTGGAACACCGGGTCCACCGATAGCAGCACGGTCTAAACCTTCGAACGCCAGTGACACCCCTCATAGAGACAAGCCGGGAGCGGTGACCGCACGCCGCGCCCGGCTTCCAGAAGAATCCACACTATGCCGCGACGGTACCGCTGTGCCGGGCGACCATCCGCACATAGCCGCTGCCTGCGTCCTGCAGCTGGTACTGCTGGTTGGTTCCGGCATGGCAGGTGTACTGCTGCACCTCGCACCGTCGGCGGCGGACCAGCCGCTGACATCGAGGCACTTGCCGCTGTGCCGGGCGACCAGTTGGACATATCCGCCGCCGATGTTGATGATCGAAAAGCGCTGGTTGGCGCCGGTGCCGCAGGTGTACTGGATCAGCTGCGCGCCGTTAGCCATCGACACGTTCGCCACCCGAGCGGCGGAGCGCTACGACGTGACCTGGCCGCGAAGCAGTGGGCGACGGTCGACGAGAATCGCCTACCGAGCGTCCGGGTCATCAGCGATCTTGCCCCATAGGGGAACGCTCATCGATAGCTGTAGCCGGTGCTGCAACTTACGCCGGCGGACGAGGAGGGTTTTCCTCCTTGTAACGACGCCGGAACTCGCGCGGGTTCATGCCGTTGACGGCGGTGAAGTGACGAGAAAAGTAGAAGGGATCGGGATAGCCCACGGCAGCGGCGATCTCGGCCACGCTGTAGTCGCTCATGATGAGCAGCTGACGCGCCCGGGCCATCCGCAGCCGCTTCACGTACTCTGTCACGGAGAAGCCGGTCAGGGTCCGGAACCGGGCCGAGAAGTGCGAGGTGCTGTACCCGGCCAGGGCGGCGAGCGCGGGCAGGTTGACGGGCGCCGCAAGATGCGCGCGGAGGTGGTCCCGTACGCGGGCGATAGGCTCTCGGGCCACCCATCGTCCGTCGCGTTCGGCAGCCAGCTGGGCGAGCAGGTTCCACGCTGCGCCGGCTGCGGCCGTAAGACTCGCGGCCGTCTCGTCGCGCGCCAAGTCGTCGCAGATGCCCTCCGCGAGCGCGAAAGCGCGGAACGGGTCCGCGATCGGGGCGGTCGGAGCCGCGACGGTGAGGCCGACGGCGGCAAGCAGGTCGGGGACATCACCACCGGTGATGTGCAACCACCAGATTGACCAGGGCTCGGCCGCAGCGGCGTAGTAGCTGTGGGGCACTCCCGAGGGAATGATCAGTACCTCGTTCGGGCCCACGTCGTGCCGGACCCCGGCAAGCTCACACCAGCCGCCACCCTCTGCGCACATGATCACAATCGCCTCCGGCGCCCCCGCCACCCGGGATCGACGATGCATTGCCGCATGCGGGAAGTAACCGGCGTCGGTGACGAGCATGCGCGAGGTCGGCTTGCGCTGCAGTGCCTGTTTGACCAGAAGCCGAGGCAGTACGTGCAGCCGCTGGCCCGGGAAGCCATCGCGGAGGTACATCGCCCAAGCGTAGCCGGGGTCAGAGAATCGTCCAGGTTGACAGTCGATCCATGCATTCCGAACGCCCTGGCAGCAGCTTAGCTTCTGCTCCATGCTCGAGCATGCCTTCGATCTTCCGGAACGTCCGGAACGCTTGGCGGACGCGCCCGTGGCGACCTGGGCTGCACCGGTCACCATCCCGACGTACTTGCCCGAGGCGCCGGGCCGATACCCCGCGTATCTCGATCGCCGGGTCTATCAAGGATCCTCGGGCCGAGTATTCCCGTTGCCCTTTCATGATCGAATCCAGGAGTCCCGCACCGATCACCAATGGTTGGGGCTACATCTGGAGAACGTCTACCTGCGCCTGCTGATCCTGCCTGAGCTGGGCGGGCGCATCCAGCTTGCGGTGGACAAGCGCACCGGTTACTCGATGTTCTACGCCAATCCGGTGATCAAACCCGCGCTGGTCGGGCTCGCCGGGCCCTGGGTGGCAGGCGGTGTGGAGTTCAACTGGCCGCAGCACCACCGGCCGGCCACCTTCCTGCCGATGGCCTGGGAAATCGACGAGGCAGACGGCACCGTCTGGTGCTCCGACCACGACCCCTTCGCGCGGATGAAGGGCATGCACGGCGTGCGATTGCGGCCGGATTCGACGCTCATCGAGCTCAAGGTCCGCTTGTTCAATCGCAGTGAGCAGCCCCAGACCTTCCTCTGGTGGGCGAATGTGGCGGCCCGGGTGCACGCCGACTATCAGTCCTTCTTTCCCTCCGACGTCACCGTGGTCGCCGACCACGCGAAACGAGCGATCAGCACGTTCCCCACCGCAACGGGCGCGTACTACGGGGTCGATTATCCGAGCCGGCGCCACCTGGACAGCCGGCCGGACAGCCCGCGTCGGGTGCCGGGCGATCGGCTGGACTGGCCGCGCAATATCCCGGTTCCGACGTCGTACATGTGCCTGGGCTCGCAGGGGGACTTCTTCGGCGGCTACGACCATCGCGCCGAGGCCGGCTTCGTGCACTACGCCGACCACCACTACGCGGTGGGGAAGAAGCAGTGGACCTGGGGAGATGCGCCCTTCGGGCACGCGTGGAACCGAAATCTCGCCGACGACGGAGCCGCCTACATCGAACTGATGGCCGGTGTGTTTACCGACAATCAACCCGACTTCTCCCATCTCGCGCCCGGCGAGACGAAGACGTTCTCTCAGTACTGGTACCCGCTGGCCGGCACCGGCCCGCTGGTCGCGGCCAGCCTGGATGCAGCCCTCGGGGTCGAGCGCGGGGACGAGCGGACGGTGCTCCGCTTCGACGCATCCCGGAGCTTGGGCGAGGTCGAAATCGTGGTGCGGGATCACCACCGCAGCCGATTGCACAGCGAGCGTCTGGAGCTCGGACCGGACTCCCGGCCCACCGTCACGGTCGACACGGCCTCACCGCACTCCGTGGAGGTGCGCAGCGACGGGCGGCCACTGTTGAGCTGGCAGAGCCCCGCAACGGAATCGAGCACCAGCCACGACCCAGGGCTCGCCCAGCCTGCCCGCGAGCCTGCACCGCCGGCGGTGATCGCCTCCGTGGAAGAGCTGTACCTGACCGGTCGCCACCTGGAGCAGTACCGGCACGCGACGCGATCTCCGGAGCCGTACTGGAAAGAGGCGCTGAGCCGTGATCCCGGGCATGCCCCGACGCACACCGCCCTCGCGGCCCGACGGTACGGACAGGCGCGGTTCGCGGAGGCCGAGGAGCACCTGCGATCCGCCGTGTCCCGGCTGACGGCTCTCAATCCCAACCCGGAGAGCGGCGAAGCGCACTACCTGCTTGGCCTCACCCTCACCCGCCTCGGCCGGGACGATGAGGCGTACGCGGCGTTCGCCAAGGCGACGTGGGTGGACGCCTGGGCAGGCCCGGGAAATCACCAGATGGCGGTGATCGATGCCCGTCACGGCCGCGACGCCCGGGCGCTGGAGCGGGCGGCCGAGGCACTGCGGACCCGACCTGACCAGTTGCAGGTACGGGATCTCATCGTGGTGCTGCTGCGCCGGCTGGGGCGCGTCGCGGAGGCCGATCAGCTCCTCGCCGAGACGCTGGCGCTTGACCCGCTGGATGTCTGGGCGCTTCAGCTGGCCGGCCGGCTCGACGCCACACGCGGCCACACGGAGGCGCAGACGCTGCTGGACGTAGCCGTTGAGAATGCCCGCATCGGCGAGTTCCGGACCGCCATGAAGCTACTTGACGACACCCGCGTCGCCGATGCGCATCGCCCGCTCGGTCAGACCGCCTGCGCGGTGTTGGCCGGCTACCACGCCGCGGTGACCGCGGACCGCCTCGGCGACGCGGTGCACGTGGCCCAGGCGCGAGCCCGCGCCCGCGCCGGAGACCGCACCTGGAACTTCCCCTCACGGCTCGACGACGTCGTCGCACTCGAGGCCGCGCTGGCGGCCGACCCCACCGATGCCACCGCGGCCGCGCTGCTCGGCCACTGGTGCTACGCCCACAACCGGGTCGACGACGCCATCGGCCACTGGCAGCGGTCGACGACCCTAGATCCCTCGGATCCCGTGGTGTGGCGCAATCTCGCGGTCGCCACCTACAACCACCGGCACGATCCGGAGGCGGCCATCGCGGCGTACGAACAGGCGCTGCGGCACGCACCGGGCGATGCCCGGCTGTTGTCCGAGACCGACCAGTTGTTCAAGCGCATCGGCGTGCCGGCGGACGTCCGCCTCCATCGGCTCGAGCAACTTCCGTCGGCGCTGATCGAGCGGGACGACCTGGCGGTGGAGTACGCCCAGTTGCTGGTCACCGCCGGCCGAGCCGAGGAGGCCCTCGCGGTGTTCGAAAACCGCCGGTTTCAGCCGTGGGAGGGCGGAGAGGGTCAGGTGCTTCGGGCTTGGGAGCGGACCCGACTGGCCCTGGCGGAGCAGGCGTTGGCACGCGGAGACGCCGCAGCGGCTGTGGCGCACGTCGAAGCGGCGCTGAACCCACCCGAGTCGCTGGGTGAAGCCCGTCACCCGCTGGCCAATCCAGCCCGACTGTTGCTGGCTCTGGGCATCGCGCTGGACGCGGCGGGAGATCACGACAAGGCGAAGCGGTGCTGGCGGGAGGCTGCCGTGTCGCGGGGTGACTTCACCCAGATGAGTCCGTCGACCTTCTCGGAGAACACCTACTTCTCGGTCTTGGCGGCTCGCCGGTTGGGCGAATCGGCGTACGCCGACGAGTTGGTGAGCGGCCTGACGCGGCATGCCGAGCAGCTCGCCCGGACACCGGCCGTCATTGACTACTTCGCCACCTCGCTGCCGTCGCTGATCCTCTTCGACGACGACCCACAACGACGCCTCGATCTCGCCGTCGAGCTGCTCCGCGAGCAACTCGCCCTGCTGGCGGGAGATCCCGTCGCCGCCCGGCGCCACCTCGACGCCGTACTTGTCGCCGACCCCAGTCATGAGCTGGCCCGAGACCTCACCGACCACCTTCAATCCGCCGGGAGCCTGCAATGAGCTACGTCCCTGTCCCCCGGCCCGCGCACCTCCCGGAGCGCCTGACCATCACGCTCTGGGACTTCTCCTGGTACGTGCGCACCGGACCAGGCGAGCCGTTTGAGGACCTCGACCGGGCATTTGCCGAAGCAGTCGACCGGGGCTACAACACGGTGCGGATCTGTGCCATGCCGTACCTGCTGTTCGGCAGCGGCCTGGACACTTCTGCGCTCCGGCTCGGGTCCCTTGGCGGCGCCTACGGCCAACGGGTGCGCTGGTACGACGTCGGCCACCCGACGGTCATCGACGGGCGCGCTCACCTGCTCGCGTTCTTCCAGGCCGCGAAGCGTCACGGCTGCTTCGTTATCGTCTCTTCCTGGGAGTACCAGCAAAGCTCGTCCTTCGCCGAGGACCCGAGCTGGTGCAATGCCTTGATGGACATCGAGCCGGAGCAGCGGGCCGAGGCTCAGGCGGTCGCACTGGCCGACCTCATCGATTTCCTGGCCGAGCACCAGTTGGACGATCGGATCGCGTTCACCGAGATACACAACGAGGTGCAGGCTGGGCACCTGGCCGACGGGCTGACCGGCGACCCGGACGAACGAGTGGTTGCCCTGCGGCCGCGGCTGGAGCGGGCCTTGGCTGCCTTCCACAGCCGCCACCCCAATCGGCCCGTCACCGTGAATTACGCGAGAGTGCCGGTCGGCGCCATGCGTGGCATCCCGGAAACGGTCGACGTCCTGGTTTGTCACCCCTATGTCTACGGAGTCCTGGGCGCGTTCATCGATCGCTACGGGCTGCGGGGTCGCCCTGAGGCCTTCGACCAGACACCAGCCGAGCAGGAGATTCTGCGGGCCGGATCGCCGAAGCTGACCGACTGGGCACCGGATCAGTCCTGGCGGTTGACCGCGACAATCGTGTCCAAAGCGGAAATCTTCGTTCACGACTGGGCGGACGCCGAGGCGGTCGACCGCTGGCTCTACCGGCATTACCCGGCGTGGGAGGAGGAAATGGCGACCACGCTGCGGCTCTGGCTGGACGTCGCGCACGACTGGGCGAACCAGCACGGTGTGCCGATCGTCTTCGGCGAGGGATGGATCGGCTACACCCCACGGGACGGGCGCTTCGAGGAGGGCCCGATCGGGGCCGAGTTCTGCCGGCTGGCGATCGACGAGTCGCTCCGGGTCGGCGCCTGGGGAACGATCGTCTGCTCCAACGCCGCGCCGCACCACGCGATGTGGGACGACGTTGCACTTCAACGGCAGTGCAACGAGGCGTTCCTAACCGGCACCCCCCTTCGACCGGCACGGGAGGCGTCCGCATGACAAGGTCGTCCGGCGCGCCGCTTTCGTCCGTCAGCGCACCCGCGCCATCAGCCGCCTACAGCATCCGCCATCGCCCGTGGCCCGCCGCCGAGCGTGTCATGATTCCCGAGGCGAGCGATCCTGCATCCGGGCTGGTCGTGACAAACCGTTCGCTGCTGCGGGACGGCCGCCGATGGTTTCCGATCAGCGGCGAGATCCATTACAGCCGGCTGAACCGTGACCGGTGGCGGTTGGCTCTCGAGCTGCTCAGGGCCGGCGGGGTGAACCTCGTCTCGACATACGTCTTCTGGAACCATCATCAGCCCCTGCCAGACCAGGACGCCGACTTCACTGGTAATCGTGACCTCGGCGCATTCCTCCGGCTGTGCGCCGCCGAGGGATTCCCAGTGATCGTACGAATCGGTCCGTGGTGTCACGGAGAGGTTCGCTACGGCGGTCACCCGGACTGGCTCATTGCCAAGCATGAAGAGAGGCGCACCGACTCCCCCGGCTATCTGTCCGATGTAAAGCGGTACTTCAGCCACCTCGGCCGCGAGCTCAATCCGCTGCGCGCACCATCCGGTCCGGTCATCGCGGTTCAGATCGAGAACGAGCTGTACGACAACCCCCAGCACATCCGCACCCTCAAAGCGATGGCACAGGCCGCAGGCATCAATCCCGTCCTGTGGACAGCCACCGGCTGGGGCAATGCGCAACTCCCGGTCCCCGACGTCTTCCCGGTGTACTCCGGCTACTCCGAAGGGTTCTGGGTCGACGCCCACGAAGAATGGGATGACTCGTTCCGGTCCCACTTCTACTTCTCCGACCAGTGGGACGACCCGGGAGTGGGTAGGGACCTCGCCGGCGCCAACTGGACCGGAGTGGCTGGGCAGAAGGATCCCGACCTGCCACCGGCCACGTGCGAGCTTGGGGGCGGCATGGCCGCCGCCTACCACCGCCGGCCCGTCCCATCCGCTCTCGACATCGCCGCAGTCGCGCACGTCAAGCTCGGTAGCGGTTCGGTTTGGCAGGGCTACTACATGTATGTCGGTGGAACGAATCCGGACACCGCTGATGGGCTGCAGGAGTCGCATGACACCGGCTACCCGAACGACCTGCCGAGACTTAACTACGACTTCCATGCCCCCATCGGACGCGATCTGCGGGTGCGGGAAAGTTTCCATCGCCTCGCACTGCAGCACAGCTTCCTCGAGGCCTTCGGCCCACGACTAGCGGGCATGGTTACGACGTTCCCCGATGATGGCGCCAGCCCGTCGAAGCCGGATGACCGACGTCTGCGCTGGTGCCTACGCAGTGACGGCGCGGAGGGCTTCGTTTTCGTCAACAACCATCAGGCAGTCGAGCCCCTCGGACCAGTGCCCGATGTGCAGTTCGCGATACGGCTGGATGACGATGCACCGGTCGTCTTCCCGCCGAGGCCCGTTGACGTGCCTCCCGGTGCGTTGTGGTGCCTCCCGGTCGGGTTGTCCGTGGGCGCGTTGAAGATCCGTTGGGCCACAGCCAACGTGCTCACCGCACTGACGGCCGACGACGGCGCCCCGATACTGGTGATGCACGCTCACCCAAGTCTCCCGGCTCAGTTGTGCGTCGCGGACAGCTACCAGACCACGGCGGCGCACACCGAGGGCGACGACGAGCAGTTCGTGGTGACTGTCGAGCCGGGCGGCACGGCCGTCACCTTCACGGCACCCACCAGAGAACGGTCCCACGTTGTCGTCCTCAATCCCGACCAGGCGCTACGGGCCTGGACGCCGACCCTTCACGGCCGCCGCCACCTCGTGCTCAGCGACGCCGAGATCGTGGTCAGAGACGACGCCCTACTGGCTTTGGCCGAAACGTCCGCGACTGTCGAGGAGTTTGACACCGGCACGACGACCTGGCGCCGAACCAACATCGCCGTGGAGCGACCGTCGCCCGTGGAGGTCACCCTGATCCGCGGCGTTTCCGGCGAGCGACCGGTTCCTCGATCGTTCAACGGCCGTGCCAGTGCCCCCACCCGGGCGGAGATCCGCGAGCACTGCGCCCGGTATCGGCTGACCGTACCCTCCGTTCCGGCCGATGTCGAACGGGCGGTGCTCCGTGTCGACCTGGTCGGCGACGTCGCCCAGATCAGCCGACCCGACGCGGAGCCGTTCGACGACCTGTTCTGGAGCGGCGAGCCGTGGGCGATCGACCTCAGTGGACTCCGCGGCTCGGACGAGGTGACCCTCTATCTCGATGTCACGCCGGTCCGTCAGGATCCGGCCGTACGGCTGGCTCCCCACGCGAACCGCCTGGCCAGGCAACGCGGCTCGGTCGCCGAGATCCATGCAGCAGAACTACTTTTGACCCAAACATTCGATATCACCTCATTTGTTACTATAGTCCGAGGAGAACCGAAATGAACACCAATCCCTGTTGAGTCGGCGGAGTTTGTTGCGAGCGGCGGGGTTGCTGGGAGGTGGCCTGGTGGCCGGCCCAGCGTTGGCAGGGTGTTCGGATCAGCCGGGCGGTTCGTCGTCGAAGGCGGTGACCAGTGGTCCGGTGACAATCGACTTCTGGACTCACGACCCCGGCTACATCAAGACGTACACGGCGATGGCCAAGACGTTGACCGAGGCGAAGAAGACGCCGTTCCAGTACAACCTGAAGGTGACGACGCTAGGCGCCGATGCCGTGGTGACCAAGATGCTGGCCCAGGCGCAGGTTAAGACCGGGACTCCGGACGTGGTGGGGGTGGAGGTCAGCCAGTTCCCCCGCACAATGAAGAACAAGATCACCTCCTCGATCTTCGTGAATTGGACCGAGTTGTTGTCGGAACAGGAGAAGTCTGATCTGCTGCGGCTGGCCGACTACGCCGCGGACGGGCAGACGTATGCGATTGAGTCGGACACCTGCCCGACGGTGCTGTACTACCGGCAGGATCTGTTCGCCAAGCTGGGCATCGACCCGCAGGTCGCGACCTGGGAGGAGTTGCAGAAGGCGGGCGCCAAGACCGGAAAGGCGTTCGGCATCTGCCCCAACGGGACTCCCGGTGACGCGATGGGCACGTTCCGGCAGCTGTATCAACAGCGTGGCAAGAATGCGCACACGGTCACCCCGTCCGCGGCCTGCCCAGGCTGCGATACAGCCTCCGTCCGAGTACACAGCCGTTATGCCAGGCCGGCTCTCGGTGCCCTCATCGCCAAAGACAAGCTCTTCGTCACCGGTACCGGAAACGGAGCCTTGGCCAGCCAGGCACTGCCGGTGGCCGCCGGTGTTCGCGGCACCATGGTCGAGCTTTTTCCAGAACTCGCCACCGTTTGGGCGCAACGGGAGGCCTTGCATGTGGACAAACGTTGGCATCGGACCGAGTCCGGTCGGCTCACGCCTGATCGTGCCGGTCCACCGCCTCGCCGACGCTTTCGGTGCGACGGTCAGCGCCGGTGCGCCAGTCAGCGCCGTGGTGATGGTGGACTATCGGCCCGACCGCGACGCCACCAACCGTGTATCCAAACTAGAGGCCAGGAACGCTTATGGATTCCGCGACCCCGACAACCAGCGGCTACGATGCATGGTCGCCAGCACCCGCCGCAAACACCAAATCAATCGAGCGACTTCCAAGACCGGTCAAACTCGATGACCCCCCTTTCGCCGCACCTCGGGATGTATGGAGGTGTCTGGAGGAAGCGACACCCATGGACCGGTGCCCCTGTGCTCGGGACTTGGGGTTGAGTGGCCTCCGCGGAGGCGGGAAAAGCGGATGATATCCTACCAGTGCTCATGGAGCTGCGACACTTCACGGCACTGGAAGAGATCTCACCCGTGCATCACGGAAAATGAGAGGGGATCTCTGCCTCACAACACAAAGATCCGGGTAGTCCCGTTCGACGGGTTGCTTGGAACCCGATGCGCGTCGGAGCGGGATTGCGGACGTGATTCACTTGTAGGCAATGTTCACGCCTGGGAGAATGTATCGCAGATTGGCGGTTTGCGTGAACGCGGAGACCTTCTGATCCTCGTCAGCGTACCGGTACGAGCCATGGTGGATTCCCAAGGCTGTGCTGCCATAGAACCACGGGCCTCCACTGTCGCCATGCGTTGAAATGTAGGTTTTCATTGTGGCTGCGTTGCACAGTCTGGTCGCCACAAATTCGGGCTCCTGCAGCCTAAGGCAGGTGTTTACCTGCCTCACCGCGCCGCAGACCTTATGGCCGGTTCCGATCCCATAGTGACATGCTATGTCGCCTACCACCGGGAATCCCACCGTGGCCACGTCGCGATATTCGTCGTTATCGGCTCGGAAGCGTGGTGCGATCGATGATGTGGCATGCCATTGCATGTCCCCATTGTCGCAAGTGCTGGAAGTGGGGTCACATTCAGCCGCGAAACTCAGGATCCTTTCGCTTCCATAGTAAAGAAAATTTGGGCAATGCCCCGCTGTCAACGTTCCCACTGCTGTCGTTGTGCGTACGGTGAACCCGCCGGTGCAAGCAGGTCGGAAGACCCCGCCGTCGTTGATGTTCAGGCCTGCACCACCGACCACTGTCGTTTCGGGAGTGGCGTCCGGCGGGGTGTTCTTGACGATGAGTTCGACGGGCATGCCGGCCACGTCGACGAGCCCGTCCCGCTGTGTCGGGTATGCCCCACGGATGTCTTTCGCGGCGGTAGCGGAGGCCGTCGCGACGAAGTGGTCCTTGGCTGCGTCGTAGCTGACTTCGTAGACCTCGGGCGACGCCGCATCCAGGAGCCGGCTGAGGGACGGCAGGACTTTGGTGAGGTCCGCGTTGCTGTACCTACGGTCGCCAACGATGGTCACCGGCAGGTGAGCCAGTCCGGTTCGGGCCGCATCCATCTGCTGTGGCGAAGCCCTTTTGACATAGACGCGGTATGTGCCGTCTTCCCAGAGTTCGGCTGCGGCGATGATGCCCGGTGCAACCTGGTCGAGGCGTGCCAGCGCTCGGTTCATGCTCTCAGAGTGAGCTTGGCGCTTAAGGATTGCACCGAGCGGCTCACCGGTTCGCTGGGCTAGCGTCTCCAGGTCCTGACGCTCCGCTTCGCTCAGACCCGGGGGCGCTGTCATCTCGATCCTCTCGGCTCGCCCGGCTGGGCTCGCCACACCTCCTTCGGCCGGAAGCATCCCGGCGGCCGCCTGCGACGGTGTCGCAAGCAGACCGGTTCCCAGGATTCCGGCGACAGCCGCGCCAAGTAGTCGTACCTTCATGAGTCCTCCTTGCACGTTGCAGTAGCGAAGCCAGGGATCAGGCCACGCCTCGACTGCCACCATGCCGGACGACGATTTAACAGCAATTGGCGAATAATTGAATGCGCAGCTTGCGCGCTACTTGAGCGGTTTGACGTAGCAGCCCAGCCGCCGTGTATGCGAAGACCGACAGGCCGATCCGCACACCTTGGTTGCCTGGCAGAACGGAAAGGGAGGCGACCCCCAGATGCATGCCCCGACGACCTCCACCTCCGGATGATCCCCAGGGTCAGTTTCTGGCAAGGATCTTGCGGGGCCGGGCCAGAAAGGGACCTACGGTTTGAGCAGGATTCTCTTGCGTAGTAGGTCGGTGTTGGCTCGGCCGAACATCTGCCGCTTCAACATTTTGATCTTATTGACGGCACCTTCGACCCGGCCGGAGCTGTAGGGCAGGCTCAGCCCGGTGATGACCGCGTCGCGGTCGCGGGTCAGTCCGTTGGCGAAGGAGACCAGATGTGGGATGGCTGTGGAGTGCCAGAACCGGGCCCGTAGCCCGTGAGCTGGGCGGATGTGATGGTTTGCGGTGTCGGGAATGATCGGCATTTGTGTCGCAGCGTCTGCTGTACCTCGTGCTGTGTCGCATCACCGGCTGGCTGGCCCTCCTCGCAAGAACCAGCGCGGCCAAGGATGTGGAGATCCTCGTCTTACGTCACGAGAACGCGATCCTGCGCCGACAGAACCCGAAGCCGCGGCTGAACTGGACGGATCGAGCCCTGCTCGCCGCCCTGATCAGACTTCTGCCCCGTGCGTTGAAGGGTTACCGGCTCGTCACCCCGGCGACGGTCCTGCGGTGGCATCGACGTCTGGTCGCCCGCCACTGGACCTACCCGAACCGACCCGGCCGCCCACCCATCGACCCGGTCGTGGCCGGCCTCGTTGAACAGATGGCCCGGGACAATCCCAGCTGGGGATACCAGCGCATCCAGGGCGAACTGCTTGGCCTCGGGCACCGAATCGGCGCCTCCACGATCCGCCGGATCCTCAAACATCTGGGCATACCGCCAGCGCCGGTACGCCGGGACCACACCACCTGGCGCCGGTTCCTCCACACCCAGGCATCGACCATCCTCGCCTGCGACTTCTTCCATGTGGACTGCGCGCTCACCCTCCAGCGCCTGTACGTGCTCTTCGTGATGGAGATCGGCAACCGGTACGTACACATCCTCGGCGTCACCGCCAACCCCGACGGGCCGTGGACCGTGCAGCAGGCCCGCAACCTACTCATGAACCTCGGCGAGCGGGCCGACCAATTCAGGTTCCTGATCCGGGACAGGGCAGGGCAGTTCACCACCGCCTTCGACACCGTCCTGGCCGACGCCGGCATCACCGTCTGCAAGATCCCACCACAGAGCCCACGAGCCAACGCCTACGCCGAACGGTTCATCGGAACCGTCCGCCGCGAGGTCACCGACCGCATGCTCATCGTCAGCGAGCAACACCTCCGCCGCACCCTCGACCTGTACGCCCGCCACTACAACCAGCGACGACCGCATCGAGCACTGCGGCTGCAGCCTCCACGTGCCGACCGACCCGCCATCGACCTCGCCCACGAACGGATCAAACGCCGGCCCGTCCTCGGCGGGCTAATCAACGAACACGAACGAGCCGCGTAAAAGACCAGCCCAGCGGACATGACTGAGTTTTGGAACCCCACAGGCAGATGTGCATACAAGTCAGCGCTGCTTACCAGATATGTCTTTGGCAAGGCAGATGGTTCCGTCAAGACCGGCGAGTGACGCCGGCTGGTAGTCCTCGCGCTGGTAGAGATCGATGTTCCGCAGGCTTGTGGCGCCGGTGAACAGCAGGATGCGGCGGCAATCCGGTCCGGCGGCGGCTTCGGCGGTACGCAACAGCCACCGGCCCAGACCTCGGCCGCGCAGGTCGGGCACGACGGCGAGTCGACCCAGGTGCCAGTCGGTTTCGATGGGGCGGGTCCGCACCATACCCAGCAGCCGGCCGTCGAGCCAGATGCCCGTGGTGTGCCAGCTCGCCAGCCACTCACGCACCTCCTCCAGCGACTCGTGCAGTGCCGGTATGGCCGTGGTGTCGTTGACCACAGCCTCGTCTACCCAGCAGCACCGCTGCAGCACAGTGACCTCGGGAGCATCGTCCGGGGTCAGCCGCCTCGCGTAGGACCCTGGCAAGGGGCCGGACAGGGTTCCGGCTCGCGCGCGCTCGCGCATCGGCCGCAGGGCGTGGGCGACCCGGACCAGCTCGTCCAACAGAGCGATACCCGCCGCGTCGCGGGCGCCGTCCGGCCGCAGCCGCCCCTTCTCCACCGAATCACCGATGCGGATCGCGACCGTGGCACCCAACGGAACCATGCGCAGCGTGGTCACCACCTGTTTGGCGTGCTGGACGGATCGGGTACCCGCCGACGTGTTGCCATAGCTGACGAAGCCGATCGGCTTCCACGCCCACTCGCCGCTGAGGTAGTCCAGCGCGTTCTTCAGAGTCGCCGGCATCCCGTAGTTGTACTCCGGCGTGACCGCGATGAACCCATCCGCCGCGTCGGCGATCGCGCTCCACCGACGGGTGTGCTCATGCCGGTAGACGCCCGACGACGGATGTTCCTCCTCGTCGAGGAACGGCAGGTTCAAATCGCCGAGGGCCACCGGTACGAGCTCGACGCCGAGATCTGCGGCCCGAGGGGTGACCGCGTCGATCAGCCACTGCCCGACGACGGGACCGAGGGCGCCTGGGCGGGTGCTGCACATCAGAGCAAGGACACGAAGCGGTTTCGTTGACATGGAAACGAAGCCTAGGTGCTAGATTGATTACATGTCAACAAAGCCGTCGGCCGGGGCCGCGCGCTGGCTGAACCCCGACGAGGAGCGGGCCTGGCGGGCCTTCCTGCGCGTCATGGTCGCTGTCCAGACCGGCACAGCGCGCGACCTGGCCGCGATCGGCCTCTCCGAACCCGACTACGAGGTACTGAGCACGCTGTCGGAGCGGCCCGCGCACACCAGCACCCTGGGGGAACAGGCCGACAAGATGGGCTGGTCACGCAGCCGGCTGTCCCGGCACGCGACCCGAATGGAAGCACGCGGTCTCCTGCAGCGCACACCGGATCCGACCGACGGCAGGGGCTGTCTCCTCGTGCTCACCGCGCAAGGCCTGGACGCTCTCGAGAACGCCGCACCGGCCCACGTCGAGTCGGTACGACGCCACTTCATCGACCGGCTCGCCCCCGAAGACCTCGCCGCCATCGAACAGATCGCCCGGAGGCTGGCAGAACCTCAAGCCGACGACGATCCCGACGATCGACCACCCACACAGCGTTCATCAGCATGAGTCACCGCCACCATCCAGGCAATGACTGACGCCCAGCATGACGACACCGACCAGCAGGCGATCAAGGCGGCGCGGGAGACCTTAGCCGCCTGCGCCGCCCGACTGGTCCGCGACCGCGCCGCCCTCGCCAGCGGCGCCGACCCCAACATCGTCAGCCGATGTATCGCCGAGGTCCAAGCCGAGCAGGTCACCGCCGAAACCACCCTCCGACGACTTCGAGCTCACTGGGCCGTGGTGGCCCCTCTGGTCACCACGGCCCACGGTAGGCTCGGCCTCCCACCGCACCCCTTGTCGCACCGATCACGCCCTGTCCGTGCACGGCGCCGGCCGATCACCCAAGGTGACGGCGGAATGTCACTTCGCGCACTCTGCTGCAGACCCTATTCGCACCGCTGACTCACGGCGACCGCCCCATAAGGTCTTCCCCGTGATCTACCACAGTGGATCGATGGGAGGACCACGTGATCGACGGTAGTCAACGACGACGGATCCGACGTTTCGCGGCCCTGGGAGTCGGCGTACTCCTGGCCGGCCTGCTCACGCCCACCCACACCGCCCAGGCGCAGCCGGAACCGGCGTCCACGCTCGACAAGCCGACCTTCACCCGTGCCGCCGGCTTCGACGTCACCGCGCCCCTGCGCGACATCGCCGGCACCGTCCTTCGCTCGGCGGCGATCACGCCGCTCCAACTGCCCGAGGAGCGCGGCCCGCGGCTGACCGACCGCGGCCACAGCCCCGACGAGGCGGTCCAGTCCAGGAAGCCAGCGCCCACGATCGGCGCGATCACGGCGAACTTCGAGGGCCTGAGCAACCAGGACAACTTCACCGTCCTCGGCGGCCGGGTCAACCCGCCCGACCCGGTCGGCGACGTCGGCCCGAACCACTACGTCGAGATGGTCAACCTCGTCTTCGGCGTCTACTCCAAGACCGGCCATCTGCTGCTCGGTCCCCTCGCGCTCGGGGACCTGTGGACGGGCTTTGCCGTGGACGAGTGCGCCGAACACTCCGGCGATCCAATCGTCCTCTACGACCAGCGGGCTGATCGGTGGATCCTCACCCAGTTCACCACCCGCGGCGTGGGCTACCCGAACGAGCCGGCCAACCTCTTCTACAACTGCGTCGCCATCTCCACCACCGGCGACCCGACCGGCTCCTACTACCGGTACGCCTTCAGCACCGGCTACAACTTCCCGGACTACCCGAAGTACGGAGTGTGGGACGACTCCTACCTGATCACCACCCGCGAGTTCGGCACCGTCGACCCGTCGATCTACGGCATCGGGGTCTACGGCCTGGAACGCGACCGGATGATCGCCGGAGACCCGCACGCCCGGGCGGTGAGCTTCCTGCTGCAGGAGGGACGTGTCCCGCTCAACCTCATCGGCGACGGCCTCCTCCCCGCCGACGGTGACGGGCCCCGGTCGCCCCGGGCCGGCTCCCCCGCCCCGATAGTCGGCACCCAGGACGACGGCGCGGCCTACGGCGCCACCTTCGACGCCGTCAACGTCTGGGAGTTCAACGTCACCTGGAACGCGGTCCCCACCGCCTCGATCGGACTCAAGGCGCAACTGCCGACCGCAGGATACGACTCCGTCTTCCCCTGCCAGCCGACCGCCCGTGACTGCCTGCCCCAGCCCGGGATCACCGACCCCGCCCAATACCTGGACGTACTCTCCTACCGGCAGCGGCCCACCTGGCGGCTCGCTTACCGCGACTTCGGCTCCTACGAGGCGATGGTCACCAATCAGTCCGTCGAGGCCCGACCCGGGCAGGCCGGCATCCGCTGGTGGGAACTGCGCCGTGACCGCCGCGGCGACTACCGCATCCACCAGGAGGGAACCTTCGCCCCCGACGACACCGTCAACCGGTGGATGGGCAGCATCGCTCAGGACCGCAAGGGCAACATCGCCCTCGGCTACAGTGTCGTCAACGGCACCGACGTCTACCCTGGTATCCGCTACACCGGCCGCCTCGCCGGCGACCGACGCGGCCAGTTCACCCTCGGTGAGGCCACCATCGTCACCGGCACCGCCGCACAGACCAGCCTCAACTCCCGCTGGGGCGACTACACCTCGCTGAACGTCGATCCCGTCGACGACTGCACCTTCTGGTACGTCAACGAGTACTACACGCAAGCCGGCGCCGCCCAGGCACCCGCTGGCAACGGCTGGCAGACCCGCATCGCCAGCTTCCGCCTCCCCCACTGCTGAACGACACCGTTGGGCGGGCGGCCACTGAGGGCCTCCCGCCCAACGGTTGTGTTGACCCGGGATGTCCCGCCTCGCGGGTGCGAGCCATCAGGTATGACGGGTCTGGCTGATCAGCGCTTGCCTGAGCGCATCGAGGATCTGACGGCTGAACCGGCTTTCGAGGTCCGGCGTCACCACCGTGACGAGTGACAGGCCGGCAGTGACCAACGTCGCCGAGTGTGGTTCGAATCCGGGTCCGGACCGGCCATATGGGTCCTCGTCGACTCGGATCTCGACCGCGGTTCGACCGGCTGGTTGGTAGAGCACCGCGAATGGTCCCTCGTCGTACTCCATGAGCGAGTAGCCGACCTCATCCCAACGCTGCTCCATTTGAGCGTCACGCGCGACGAGCACCTCGCCGGCGCCAGCCGGTACGTCGCTACGCGCCGTCAGCCAGGGCAGGAACACGCCGTCGGCAACCCCGCTCACCGCAACCAGCATCTTGGGCCATCGGCGATGAAGAACATCCAGCATCGCCCGGATGCCGGCATCGACGGGTGCGCCGGTCACGAAGACCGTGTCGTGCCCTGTAATCATCACGCTCCCCCACGATGGGCTGGTCACACAGCCGGCTGTCCCGGCACGACCCGAATGGAAGCACGCGGTCTCCTGCGGCGCACACCGGACCCCACCGACGGCAGGGGTTGGCTCCTCGTGCTCCCCGCACAAGGCCTGGACGCTTTCGAGAACGCCGCACCGGCCCACGTCGAGTCGGTACGACGCCACCTCATGCTGCGGGCGTCTGAACGTCGGGACGCGACCGGCGCGACCGGGTCGGCCTACCGGGCCCGCGCGGGTGGCGCATCCGCAGCCAGGACGAGGAGCAGCTCGAACCTGACAGCGGGGTCGTCCAGGTCGTCGCCGAGCAGTTCGCGCAGGCGCCCCAGGCGGTAACTGACCGTCTGCGGGTGGACGAACAGCTCGGCTGAGACCGCAGCACGCGAGCCCCAGTGCCGCAGCCAACTGTGCAGGGTCACCAGGAGGCTCTGCCGCTGGGCCTCGCGAAGCTGCGCGAGCGGTGCCAGGCGGCGGGTGGCCAGTACCGCCAGCGCGCCCGGCTCCCCTTTCAGCGCCAGCACGGCGAGATAATCGTCGGCGAAGACCGGACCAGGATCGGGCCCGACGAGCGCGGCGGTCACCTCGGCCAGCCGTACCGCCTCCGGCACCTGGACCCAGCCCAGCATCGGACCCACCACGGCCCCCCGTCCGACGAGCGCGTCGGTCAGGTGGGGCCGGGCCGCGCGGGGCCCGTCACGCAGCAGCAGCACCGCGTCGCGTGCGCGCTCAGCGACGACACCGTCCGCACCGTAGCGGAATCTGGCGTCACGCGCCTGGTCCAGCGGCAGCAGCACAGGCACCACGGCGTCGAGGTCACGCCAGCCGATCCCGGCCGCCGCGGCGACGACGACGCTCTGCGGCGCACTGCCGCGCAGCAGCAGCTCCGCCAGCTGGCGGCGACGCCGGTCGCCCTCCCCGGCCTGCTCACGCAGTTGCAGGGCGAACCCGTCGGTGCTCGCCGCCACCAGTTCGTCGACGTACGCACTGATCGCGTCGGACAGGTCGATGAGCTCCTCGATGCCGACCGGACGCACCTGGGCGAGGGACTCGGAGGCCATCCGGAGCATCAGCCGCGACGCCATCCGCAGGGCGGCCAGCAGCGCCTCGGGGCCGCGGTCCTCGCGCGCCTCAGCGGCCCCGAGGGCGACGAAGACCTCGCGAAACCGCGGCGGCAGCGCGGGCTGGTCGGTGCCGACGAGATCGATGAAGCGTTCGAGCGCCACCTGCACGGCGGCACGCACGTCACGCTCGAACTTCGCGTCGTCGATCGTCGCGAACGCCGGCGTCGCCCCGGCGACCGCGCTGGCGACCGCCCGCACGGTGACAGCCAGGCGCGGGCGCATCGCCGTGGCCAGGTCCACGGGTAGGCGCTGCCAGGGAGTCGACGACACCGATGCCGCAGTCACGCCGGCATTTTGTCACGCCGTGATAAACGGAGCGCCGGATCTCGCTGGTCGCAAGACGGTGATTCCGCTCCGCGCCGGGCCCGACGATGGACGCGCTGACTACCCGTGTCACGGACCGAGGAGATTCTCGTGGAGCACCGCACCTCCCGTCAGCACGTCGTCGACATGTGCCGGACGATGCTCGGGCGTGGTTACCTCAAGGCGACCGAGGGCAACGTCTCGGTCCGGATCCCCGGCCGCCAGCTCTATGCGGTGACCCCGAGCAACTACGACTACGACAGGATGCGCGTCGAGGACGTCTGCATCGTCGACTTCGCCGGCAAGCACGTCCCCGACTCCTCGGGGACCGGGCTGCCGCCGTCGATCGAGTGCGGGATGCACGCCAACATCTACCGCGAGCGCCCCGACGTCAACGCGATCATCCACACCCACCAGCCGTACGCGTCAGCGCTGGCCTTCCTCCGCAAGCCGATCCCGGCGCTCACCGACGAGCAGGTGCGTTTCCTCGGCAAGCAGGTCGCGATCATCGACTACGCCCCGTCGGGCACCGGGTTCCTGGCCAAGAACGTCCAGAAGAGGGTCGCCAGCGGCGACAACGCCTTCATCATCGCCAACCACGGCATCGTCGCCCTCGGCACGGACCCGGGCCGGGCGGTGTTCAACATGGCGCTGCTGGAGAAGGTCTCCATCGCCTACCTGCTGGCGCTGATGACCGAGGCCGGCAAGGTCTACACCATCCCAGCCGCGGTCCGGGAAATCGCCTTCAGCAAGCTGCGCAAGGACGAGAAGCGGATCGCCGCGCAGATCACCGAGGCCGTCCCGCCGGTACGCGTACCCGCTGACGAGCAGTTATCCAGCGCCGACGCGACGGCCGCCGAGGTCGCCACGGCCAGCGCCGCGACCTCCGAGGGCGACGTCGCCGAGCCGCCGGGGAGTGAGTCGGCCCGGCTCGGCTACGCGATCAGCAGCTACCTCGACGTCGAGGACACCATGCGTCGGCTCACGGCGCTGGTGGCCCAGCCGGTACGGGGGCTGCGCCACGACGCGTTGCTCGACGTACTCAACTACTTCGAGACCAAGTGCCGGGCGAGCAAGGAAATCACCGATCGCGCCAAGCGGCGGATTCCGGGCGGCGTGCAGCACAACCTGGCCTTCAACTACCCGATCCCGCTGGCGATCGACTCCGCCGAGGGGGCGTACCTCACCGACCGGGACGGCAACACGTACATCGACTTCCTGCAGGCCGGCGGCCCGACCATCCTGGGCAGCAACTACGGGCCGGTGAACGAACAGGTGGCGGCGGTGATCCGCGAGTCCGGCCCGGTGACCGGACTGTTCCACGAGTACGAGCTCAAGCTCGCCGAGATCATCCACCGGTACATGCCGCACATTGAGATGTACCGGGCGCTGGGCTCGGGTACCGAGGCGGTGATGGCGGCGGTCCGCGGGGCGCGCGCCTTCACCGGCAAGAAGATGGTGATCAAGGTGGGCGGCGCCTACCACGGCTGGTCCGACACCATGGTGTACGGCCTGCGGGTGCCCGGCACCTACCGGATGAACGCCAAGGGCATCCCGTTCGGCGCCACCAGCCGTACCCGGGAGGCCTTCCCGCACGACCTCGGGCAACTGAAGCGCAAGCTCATCGAGAACCGGCTGCGGGGCGGTACGGCCGCCGTGATCGTCGAGCCCGTCGGCCCAGAGTCCGGTACCCGCCCGGTGCCGTACGACTTCAACGCGAAGGTCCGCGAACTGTGCGACGAGTTCGGCGCGTTGCTGGTCTTCGACGAGGTGGTTACCGGCTTCCGTCTCGGTCTCGGTGGCGCGGCCGGTTACTTCGGGGTCACCCCCGACCTGACGGTCCTGGGCAAGGCGGTGTCCGGCGGCTACCCGATGGCCGGCGGCGTCGGCGGGTCAGCCGACATCATGGCGGTCTTCGGCTCCGGGCTCGACGGCAAGAGCGGTGCCCACATCCAGGTCGGCGGGACGCTCTCGGCCAACCCGCTGTCCTGTGCGGCCGGCTACTTCGCGATCCAGGAGATGGCCCGCACCAACGCACCGGTGATCGCCGGGCGTGCCGGGGACCGGCTGACGCGGGGCCTGCAGCGCCTGATTGACAAGTACGGCCTGCCCTACGTCGCCTACAACCAGGGGTCGATCGTGCACCTGGAGTGCAGCGGCGTCATGCTGCTGGCCATGCGCAACCCGATCAAGCTGCTCAAGGAGAACAAGGCCCGTAAGCGGCTGATGGAGCAGATGGGTGCGGCGTACGCCGCCCACGGCATCATCACGCTGGCCGGGTCGCGGATGTACACCTCGATGGCCGACACCGACGAGGTCATCGACGACGCGCTCGCGCGCTTCGACCAGGTGTTCGCGCTCGTCGAAGGGGTTTGACCGGTGGGGGCCGTAGCGCCGCAGATCCTCGCGATCGACCTCGGCACGTCGGGGATGAAGGCGGCCCTGGTCGCTGCCGACGGCACGGTCACCGGCTGGGCCGAACGGGCGGTTCCGCTGCGGGTGCTGCGCGGCGGCGGCGCCGAGCAGGACCCCGTCGCGTGGTGGAGCACGCTCGCCGAGGTGACCGGCGACCTCGGCCGTGCCCACCCGGAGCACCTGCGGGCGGTCACCACGGTCTGCTCCTCCACGCAGGGCGAGGGCACCATCGCCGTCGACGCCGCCGGGGAGCCGCTGACCCAGTGCATCAGCTGGCTCGACATGCGCGGCGCGGCGAACCTGCGCCGGCAATTCGGCGGCTTCCCGGCGTACGGCGGGATCTCGGTACGCCGCATCGCCCGTTGGCTGCGGCTGACTGGCGGGATGCCGTCGGTGACCGGCAAGGACCCGGCCGCGCACATGCTGTTCGTGCGCGACGAGATGCCCGGGGTCTACGAGCGCACCGCGTCCTTCCTCAACGTGCTCGACTGGATCAATCTCAAGCTGACTGACCGCACGGTGGCGACGGTCGACTCGATCCTCACCTCCTGGGTGACCGACAACCGGCGGCCGGGCGACATCCGCTACTCCCCCGCGCTGGTCGCCGATTGCGGGATTGACCCGGACAAGTTTCCGCCGATCGTCGCCTGCACCGACGTGATCGGCACGCTGTCACCGAGCGCGGCCACGCACCTGGGGTTGCCGGAGTCCGTGCAGGTGGTGGCCGGGGCCATCGACAACACCGCAGCCGCGGTCGGCGCCGGCACGACCGGCCACAACGAACCGCATCTCTACGTCGGCACCTCGTCGTGGATCGCAGCGCACGTGCCGCGCAAGAAGACCGACATCGTCGCCGGGATCGCATCGGTGCCGTGCGCCATCCCGGACCGCTACCTGATGACCGCCCTGCAGGCCACGGCGGGCGCCAACCTGACCTGGCTGCGGGACAACGTCGTGGAGTACGACGACCCGCTGCTCGCAGCCGGGCAGGTGACCCGCGACGAGGGGACGATCTTCGACGCCTTTGACAAGATCATCCCGTCCGTGCCACCGGGCGCCAACGGTGTGCTCTACACCCCCTGGCTTTACGGTGAACGCGCGCCCGTCGACGACCCGGCCCTGCGCGCGGGCTTTTTCAACATCTCACTCGACACCAACCGCTCCGATCTGCTGCGCGCGGTCTTCGAGGGGGTGGCGTTCAACACCCGATGGTTGGCCAGGTCGGTCGACCGGTTCCTCGGCGCGCCGGTCACCTCGATGGCGATCACCGGTGGCGGCGCGCTGTCGGACGCGTGGTGCCAGATCTTCGCGGACGTACTCGGCATTGAGATCCGTCGCGACGCCCAGCCGCTCGCGGTCAACGTCCGCGGTGCGGGCTGGATCGGCGCGGTCGGTACCGGGGTGATCTCCTTCGCCGAGATCCCCGACCTGATGCGCAACGACCACGTCTTCGAGCCCACCGCGGCCAACCGGGCGAGGTACCAGGAGGCGTTCGACGTCTACCAGGACCTACACAAGCGACTCGCCCCGATCTACAAGCGCCTCAACCGGTGACCGGCCAGCGGTGACGCCGCGGATCCCGCCCGATCCGGCTGACCCAGCGCAGGGTGCTGGTCGCGCCACCCGCGGGGTCACGGAGGTGATACGTCGGTCGGCGTCCGTGGCGCCGGCAGCAGTGGCAGGACAAGGGTGCTGGCGATCCCCCTGGTCGGTGTCTCCTCGGTTGTGCGGTTCGACGAGAGCCTGGCCGCGGTCGACCTGGAGTCGACTCCCGAACAGCGGGCGAGGCTGGACGCCGCGTGCTGAGCCTCCTCCGATCGACAGAGGGCGGGCCGGCCGTTCGTTCGCCGGCAACGACCGGTTGGCGGGCGGGTTCGGCCACCCCCGGCCGACTGAGGGGATCATCAGGTAGCGAGAGTGGTTCTCACGTCTATGGAGCTGCCGATCGGGCCTCTCCATACTTGCAGCTGATCACGATCGCGGGCGGCAACACGAACGGGAACCACAAGCGGACATGAGCACCTTCCGGCACACCCGGGTCGTGGTGGTTGTACCCGCATACAACGAGGCGGCCACCATCGCCGCGACGGTCCGGGCTCTGCTCGCGCAGACCCGGCCGGTGGACCGGCTCATCGTGGTGCCGAACAACTGCTCGGACGACACCGCTGCCATCGCCCGGGCCGCCGGGGCCGAGGTGTGGGACATGCCCGGCCCGAATCCGCACAAGAAGGCCGGCGCGCTCAACTGGTCGATCAACCGGCTCCTGCCGTCCCTGCATGACCGGGACATGCTGCTGGTCACGGACGCGGACAGCATCCTCGCCCCGGGTGCGGTGGCCGCCGCCGTTCACGTGCTGGAGCGGCGCGGCGTCGGCGCGGTCTGCGCCGACTACCGGCTGGACCATCAGCCGCGGCTGCTGGACATCCTCCAGGGCAACGAGTACGCCCGGTTCTCCCGCTGGGTGTGGCGCAAGGGCGGCAAGGCGATCGTGCTCTCCGGGGTGGCCACCCTGTTCCGCGTCCCGCTGGTGCGGCAGATCCTCGCCGCCCGGGCCACCGGTGAGCTGCCCGGCTACCCAGGCGAGTTCTACCACCGCGACCCAGCCACCGAGGACATCGAGATGACCTTCGCGGTCCGGGCGCTCGGCTACCGCCCCCGGGTCGCGCCCGGCTTCGACGCGATCACCGACTCGATGCCCACCGTGCAGGCGCTGATCACGCAGCGGGTGCGCTGGCAGCGGGGCATGCTCGACTCGCTGCGGCTGTACGGCTTCCGCAGGTGGAACGCCGGCAACTGGCTGCGACAGCTGGGAATTTACAGCAGTTCCCTGCTGGTGCCGCTCTACCTGATCACGCTCGTGGCCGGCTGGATCATCCTCGGCTACGTGCCGTGGGACCCGCGCTGGCTGCCGATCACCGGCATCTTCGTCATCGAGCGGGTGCTGACCGTCCGCCGGCAGGGCTGGTGGGCGCTGCTCACCGCCGCCGCGCTACTGCCTGAGTGGTGCTACGAGCAGGTCCGATCCTTCGCCTACTGGCGGGCGCTGGCCCAGACCCTACGTGGAACCGACCGCGTGTGGATCAACTCCTGAAAGGAACCCCTCATGTACTCGCGTGGATGCGCGGCGGCCGCCGCCGGCTGCACCGCCACCCTCCCGGTGACCGGGCTCAGCATCGGCTGGTCCATCGTCGCCGGGGCGACCCTGCTCATCGCCGGCCTGGCCCTGATCCGGCTCGCCCCGGTCATCCGCCGGCGGCCACAGGAGCGCTGACCCGACCGCGCCGACCCCGACGGCTCGACGACGGGCCGCCGGGGTCGCCCCGCGCACCCTCTGACATCACACACCGGCCTGCCCGGTCAGGTCGATCCGCCAGTCGTTCGAGCGGATCAGGTAGCCCGGCGGGTACTCGAACTCGGTTTCGCCCAGCAGGGCAGGTGGACCAAACGGCCGTACTGGGTCAGGTGTGGCGCCAGCGCGGTCAGCGCCTCCACCACGGCCTCCCTCGCGCGGCTGGCGTCGACCAGTGCGAGCGCGAGAAAGGCGGCGCGGGCATCGGCAAGCCCGGCCGCGATCGCGGCGCTGCACATCATGGCCACCGCCCAGCTACGCAACCCCGCCGCGATCGTCCAGGCCATCCTCGCCCTACATCACGCCCAGATCAGCCAAAACCCAGGATGAAAGCGCTCAGTGGGATGAGCGAAGGGTGAACTAACCGCGTCAAGGTACGCGTGCGCACTGCCATGGCTTCCCACGCCAAGCTGGAAGGGCGCTTCCTCGGCGGCCGGCCACCGTACGGCCAAACCCTTGAACTACCCGGGGGACTGTCAAACGAACGGTGTGTCCAGGGTTGGTTGAAGACTACTTGCGGCCTGCGGATAGGCGTCCTTCGAACGCGATGTCGAAGGCGTTCAGGGCCGGTTTCCAGCGCATGGTCCACCGCCGGC
>NZ_POUB01000369.1 GCF_003236335.1 Micromonospora deserti | reverse complement strand
GTGTTTGGGGGTCAGCCAGGAGGATTCGGGGGACTGGTCGGGGTTGACCCGCCAGCCGCGGGCGACGCGGTCGACGGCGATCGGGTAGATCGTCAGGGTGCCGTCGGGGTCGATGCGCAACCGGAGGAACCCCTTCGAGTCCTCGATGCCCTGGCCGGCGAAGAGTTCGTTGAGGTTCACCCCGAACGCCCCGGCGACCAGCAGGTACCCGGCCACCAACTGGCTCGCGACCAGCCCGCTGACCGGGCCGTACAGCACCACCGCGGCGAGCGCCGGCAGCGGCCACGGCCAGTCGTGGAACGGCAGCGCCAGCCAGGCCCAGGTGCCGGCGACCCCCAGCCCGACCTGGGTCAGCCCGTGCCCGACACCGAGGATCCAGTGCCGGGCCTGTCGCTTACCACCGTCGGTGGGCGGCTTGGCGAAGAAGGCCGCACCGAGCAGGGTCACCAGCAGCATCACCACCAGCGGAACGCTGAGCAGCCGCTGCTCGGTGCCAGTGCGGTTCGTCGCGACGCCGGCCATGGCCAGCATCAGCAGCGTGTGCAGGGTACCGAGCAGTGTGGTGAAGCCCGGGTTGCGCAGCGGAAGCCGGGGGAAGATCCCCCAGCGGTACCGCCGGGAACGGGCCGCGTCCGGGTAGCGGGCGACCAGGTCGTACGGGCGGCTCTCGCTGGCCCGCCGGGCCAGGGTGTCGCGCGGCGGCACCTCGATCCGTTCGGGGAGCTTGTGCGTGGGGTAGAGGTACGCCCCGCCGCCGCCGCAGGTGATCAGCTGCCGGTCCGGGCCGGCGTAGCGAGCGTAGTGGTGCAGGTCGCCGGAGATGAGCAGCCGCACCTGCGCGCCGGTGGGCGCGACGATGGTGCGGATGAAGTAGTCGATCGAGTCGTACGCCGTGGGGTGGTCGACCGCCTTGACCCACCGCGGCGCCGGCACGGCCAAAATGACCCGGCTCTGCGGCCCCAATCTCTCGGCGACCGCGTCGAAGTAGGTGAGCTGCGGGTCGTCCAGGTACGACCCGGACTGCTCGTCCAGACCGAGCAGCCACCAGCCGGCGGGCAGCTCCACCGCGAAGTACGAGCGGGACTGGCCGGTGCGCCAGCCGCCGAAGTGCCGGTCCCGGGAGCGGACGAAGAGTCGCAGGAACGCGGTCAGGCCGTCGTACCAGTCGTGGTTGCCGGGAATCGCGAAGAGCGTGGGCCGTTCCGGCGGCGTGACCGGCAGGGCGGCCTGATAGGGGCCCTTGCAGCGGTCCTCGTACGCCTCGAACGCGGCCGACGGGTAGACCTGGTCGCCCCCCATCACCAGGGTCTGCGCCCGGGGTAGCCGGTGCCCGTCCACCTCCAGCTCCCGCTGGGCGATCAGGTACGCCACCGAGTAGGTGGCGTTGAAGCCGTCGCCCAGGTCGGCGACGTAGTCCAGCCAGAGCCCGCCGTCCGGGCCGACCTGTCGCCCGATCCGGGCGTCGAGAGAGTTTTGTAGCTCCCGTTTGTCCAGGTACGCCCCGAACAGCATCGCCAGCAGTGTACGGATGCCGGTGCTGATCAGCAGGATCGGCGCGAGCCACGGCACCGGCTTGCGCGGGGTGAAGCCCAGCTCCAGCGGATCCATGCTCCGTGGCCGGCGCGCCGCCCGCCCGCCGGCCGCCTCGCTGGCGTGCGGGCTGCCCGGATCGTCGGCGTGCCGGCCGCCCAACTCGTCGGCGGGGGCGCGATCATCGGTCACCCGCCGCAGCCTAGCCCCGCCCCGCCGTCCCCGCTGTCCGGCGAACGCCCGCTCGGCCTGGATGTCCGGGTCGGTCCCCTGGTGGGATCCCGTTCGGCTGGGCCACCCGCCGTGGCGTACACTTGATGATCGTTGCCGCCTTAGCTCAGTCGGCTAGAGCGACGCACTCGTAATGCGTAGGTCGACGGTTCGATTCCGTCAGGCGGCTCAAGGAGAGGCCCTGACCAGCATCAGCGCTGGTCAGGGCCTCATTTTCATCCATGTGGTTTTGAATCGCCCCCCGAAAACCCCCCAGAAACGCCTACCGGCGATCAGGTTCAGCACACCTGCCAGCGGGGGTGCAGGGTCTACTTGGCCCGGCGCTTCCCACGATCTTGAGGCGCAGGGCCGGTGATCTCCGGACCTGCCCCAAGCTGTTCGAGGATGTCGGAGCTGTCCGGGGCGAGGGCGGGTTTGACGATGTAGTGCTTGTTGGTGACCTGCTCGGTGGCGTGCCCGAGCTGGGCTGCGGCGCTTTTGGCGTCGGCCTCCTTGTCGATCAGGGTGGCGACGGTCTTGCGGAAGGTGTGCGGGGTGACCCATTCGAGGCCGGCGTCGGCGCGGGCTTGCCGCCACTGGCGGCGCACGTTTTGCGGTGACAGCCAGGTGCCGCGCCTGGAGGCGAAGATCGCGTCGTGGGGATTGTCGGCGGCGTTGAGTTTGCGACCCATCAGCATCCCGACCGCGAACCGAGGCAGGACGACCGTTCGGAAACCGGCGTCGGTCTTCGTCCACTCCTGCCGGAAGAAGCCCTTGCCCTTGAGGTAGACGATCGTGCCGCAGATGGTGAGCGTCGGGCGTTCAGCGGCAAGATCGAGATCCTCCCAGCGCAGCGCTAGAATCTCGCCGATGCGGGCGCCGGTGGCGAGCATGAGGTCGACGATGTCGGCCAGGTCGCCGGTCGGCCGAGGTCCGGACTTGCCGGGGGCGGGTTGCTGCCACCTCCGGATCGCCTCGCGAACCTCGTTCAGTTGCTTCACCTCTAGGGCCACCACCTTGCGGCGCGGGTTACGCAGTCGACCCGTGTCGCGCACAGGGTTGGCCGTGAGTGCGCCTCGGCGTACAGCCAAGGCGAACATCTGGCCGAGGACAACCTTCGCGCCTTTGGCGGCTGACGGACGGTCCTCAGCGACCTTGCGTAGAAACCTGTCGAGGCGGCCTGCGGTGGCCTCTCGGATACGCAGATCGCCGAGGGCGGGCTCGATCGAAACACGCACGCTGATCTCGTACCTACTGATCGTCTGCGGCGTGACACGTTCCTCCGCGGTTATCTCGTCCAACCAAAGCTTGGCGAGGACGCTGACGTGGGTATCCCTGGTGATCTCGTCGTCGTTCGGGGTGACTCGGTCGCGAAGTTTGACCTTGAGAGCCCGGATGGCGGCTGGGCCGGTGGTGTCGGTGGCCTCGACGTCGCGGGTCTTGCCGTCGTGGTCGCGGAATCGGGTTCGGGCGCAGTACCGGTTGGGGCCGAGCTTCTCGGTGCGGATCGCGCCCCAGGTGCCGATGGGTAGCGGAGGCCGGGCCACGGCTCAGCGCTCCGGGTCGGTGTGGGCGTCGAGCCAGCGTTCGATCTCGCTGCGCCGGTAGCGCAGGGTGTTGCCGACGCGGATGGCGCGTGGTCCCTTGCCTCGGCTGTGCCAGGCGTAGAGAGTGTTCTTCGGCTTACCCAGCCAGACGGCGACGTCATCAATGGTCAAGAGAGGGTCGGGCCGCCATTCGGCGGTGGTCGGGGCGGTCATCGGCGGCCTGCCGCGTCGGATGGGCCGGGCTGCCGGTTCGCCCTGTCGTTGTCGGCAGACCGCCGGTGGTCGGTGGCATCTGGTCGTACGGACCCTGGTATGGGACGTGGGTAGGGACGGCACGGGTCGGATGTCCTTTCAGCGTCCCGGCCCGGGTGGGCCGGGGGTGCGGTGGTGCCACCCGCGTTGGCGGGGGGCACCGGTTGTGGACGTCGATCCACGCGTGGCGGGGTGAAGGCATCAAGCCTGTGATCACGGCGCGCATCGCCGGTGACTGGCCGAGGCGATGTCGGGTGGCGCCCGAAGGCGTGCGGCTGACCGAGTACGGATTCGCGTCGCGAGTACGTCGGTTCGGCCGAACTCGCGGAGTTCAGTGGGGCTTTGAGGATCAGAACGTCTTCGTGCTGGACGAGCCATTGCGGGTCGCCGGTGGCGATGGCGTCGCGGGTGTTCTTCTGCTGGAAGAACGAGGCGCGGGGGATGATCATGCCGTCGCGGACGCCGCAGATGAGGGCGATGCACTCTTCGACGAGTTCGAGGCCGGCGTTGATGCCGGCGGCGGCGACCATGCCGGGGATGTCGATGAGTTCGCCGTGGCGGCGGTAGGGCCGGGCGGTGACGACGACGTGTCCGCCGGGCCGCAGCAGAGCCCGGCAGCCGGCGAGGATCGCGGTGAACCCGTCGGCGAGCTGGCCGTGGCTGCGGTAGGCGAGGTTGTCCCCGTCGCCGTACTTGTGGTTGATCTTGCGGACTTTGCCGCGTCTCGGGCCGGGGGTGCGGACGTGGCCGTGGGTGGACGGCCCGTACGGCGGTGAGGTGATGACCAGCGAGACCCGCCCGTGCAGGCTCGCCGGCAGCAGGGACGGCAGCGCGGTCGAGTCGCCGTGGTAGATCTCGCCCCGACCTGGCGCCCCGGCTTGGAGGGTGTGGCGGATGTTGTCGGCTGCCTTGGTGACCCATTCGGCTTCGTACTCGACGCCGATGCCGTGGCGGCCGAGGTGCATGGCCTCGATGATGGTGGTGCCGATGCCGGCCATGGGGTCGAGGACCACGTCGCCGGGGTTGGTGTAGGTGCGGATGGCGTATCGGGGGATGGTCGGCAGCATCTTGCCGGGGTGGGTCAGCGACTGCGGGGTGTATCGGCCGCGCCGCAGGTCCCGCGATGCGGTTTGACCGGTGAGCCAGACCGAGCCGAGGTAGCCCTCGGCGAGCAGTGCCGCCAGGTCGGACACGCTGGGGTAGGGCGGTTCGGAGTCGTGGGGGTCGCCTGGGTGGAACGGCGGACAGGGC
>NZ_POUB01000368.1 GCF_003236335.1 Micromonospora deserti | reverse complement strand
GTCCCGGCACGAGCGCGGGCAGCTCGACCGGGTGGTGCGTACCGGGGCGGCCTGCGGGGTGCACCTGGTGGTCCGGGGGGTGGCGCTGCCGGACGACCCGACGGTGACCCGGGTGGTGGCCGGACCGGACGGCGCCCACGTCGGCGGCCCGCCCGGCCTGCCGGTCCGGCTGGACCCGCCGCCCCCGGCGACCCTGGTCACCGAGACCTGCCGAGAGGTGGCGGTCCGGGTCAACGCCGGGCCGGCGCCGATCCCGTTCACCGACCTGCTCCCGCCGCCTGAGCGGATGTGGGGGGAGGATTCGGCCACCGGGCTGACCGCCCCGATCGGTGAGGGGCCGCACGGCCGGCCGGTGCTGCTCAGCCTGGGCGACTACCCGCCGCACGCGCTGATCGGTGGACCGTCGGGCACCGGCAAGACGAACCTGATCTTCGCCTGGATCGGCGCGCTGGCCGCCCGCTACTCCCCGGCGGAGCTGGAGTTCTATCTGCTGGACTTCAAGGAGGGGGTGTCCTTCGCCCGGTTCGCGCAGGGCCGGCGCGACCCGAGCTGGCTGCCGCACATGCGGCTGGTCGGAATCAACGTCAACACCGACCGGGAGTTCGGGCTCGCCCTGTTGCGGTTCCTCGCCGAGGAGCTGCGCCGGCGGGCCGACGCGGCCAAGAAACACGAGGTCACCAAGCTCGCCGAGCTGCGCGCGGTCGACCCGACCGGGCACTGGCCGCGGATCGTCGCGGTGGTCGACGAGTTCCAGATGCTGCTGGCCGGTCGGGACGTGGTCGCCCGCGAGGCGGCGGACCTGCTGGAGGACCTGGCCCGGCGGGGCCGATCGCAGGGCATCCACCTGGTGCTCGCGTCGCAGGACGTACGCGGCATCGAGGCGCTGTGGGGGCGGCCGGCGCTGGTCGCCCAGTTCACCCTGCGGATCGCGCTGCCCAAGGCGCTGCGGATCCTCGCCGAACGCAACGACGCCGCCCAGTCGCTGCCCCGCCACCACGCGGTGGTCAACGCCGAGTCGGGCCTGGTCGAGGGCAACCAGGTGGCCCGCATCCCGTCGGCCAGCGACTGGGAAACCTGGAGCGACCTGCAGCACCGGTTGTGGCGGATGCGCCCCCAGGACGCGGCGCCGGCCCGGCTCTTCGACGGCGACGCGATCCCCCGGCTGGCCGAGGCACCCGACTTCCGGGCGCTGACCGCCCCGGAGCAGGGCCACCCACGCACCCCGGTCGCGCTGCTCGGCGAGATCATCGACGTGCAGGCCCGCTCGGCCGCGCTGCGGCTGCCCCGCGCCCCCGGCCGCAACCTGGCGGTGCTCGGCACCCGGGTGGACGAGGCGTGCGCGGTGCTGGACGCGGCCGCCCGGTCCCTGGCGCGGCAGCATCGGCCCGGTACGGCCCGGTTCTCCATCGCCTGCCTCGACCCGGACGCCGACCCGGTCGCCCGGTCCCTCTACGAGGACCTGGCCGACGACGCCGCCTGGTACGACGAGGAGACCGTCGCCGAGCTGACGGCCGAGACGGCCGACGGCCTGGACGCGCCGGGCACCCCGGGGACGCCGCACTACCTGCTGCTGTTCGCGGTGGACGCGGCCGCCGGCGCGCTGGCGGCGCGGATCGGGCGGCGTACCGGGCTGGAGCAGCTGCGGCGGATCCTGCACGACGGGCCGGAGCGGCGGACGCACGTGCTGGCCTGGTGGCGTGGGGTGGCCCGGATGCGCGCCGACCTGGGCGGGCCGGCGGCCCGCACCGACCAGATCGGCGCCTGGGTGGCACTGGACGCCCACGGCGGGGAGCTCGGCTCGTCGCTGTATCCGGGCACCGGCGGGCCGGACTGGTATCCCCGCCCCTGGCGGGGCCTGTACTTCGACCGGGCGGTGCACCGTACCGGCCAGGTGATCATCCCCTACGGGCCGTCGCGGTGAACGAACCGGTGTCGAGTGAGACGTACGCCGCCCAGATCCGGCGGCTGGCCGAGCTGACCGCCCGGGTGCACGCCCAGCGGGCCGAGGCGCACGACTGGTACGAACAGCAGTGCGCGGCGGCCGAGCGGGCCGTCGCCGAGGCCGCCGCCGAGGTCCGCCGTGCCGAGCGGGAGCTGGCGGCGGCTCGGGAGGTGCAGGAGCGGGTCGACGCGGAGGCGGCCCACCTGTGGCAGCAGCTGCGCGGCCGGCTCGGCTCGCTCGGGCGGCGGGCGGGTGATCCGCCCGCGCCGGTGACCGGCGCCGCGGCCGATCCGGTGCTGCTGCTCGGTGGGGTGCGGGACCTGCTCAACCGCACCCGGCAGCCGGGTGACCTGCCGGGCTCGGTGAACCCGGTGCTGGCGCTCTGCGGGGTAGCCGGCGCGGTGCTCGCGTACACCCTCGGTGCCGCGGCCCGGGCGGTGGGCGAGCGGTACGGCGGCGACCTGGCCGTCGGGATGCCGGTGCTGGCCCTGGTGGTGACGCTGCTGGGCCCGCTGGCCGGCCTGGTGCCCGCGAAGGCCCTGGCCGACCGCCGGCATGCCGTGCTCGGCCCCCGCCCGGTCACGGTCGTCATCGTCGCCGGGCTGGTGGCCACCGTCGCGCTGCTGGTGGCCCGCTGAGAGTCGGTGGCGCGGCCGGTCGTTCGGCGGGTTCACGGTCCTCGCGCGCCGGACCTTCGACGCCGCGCCCGGCCGGGCCGGCCCGGGCGAGTGCCCCCCCGGCCGCGGTCCGTCCCGGCGCCGGGGCCGGCCTGAGGCGGGGCGCCTCGCCGGCGTCGGATCAGGCCGGGATCAGCACGGCCTCCCGCAACAGCCGGCGGGCCAGGGTGACGCGGTCGGCGTCGTCGTGCAGGCCGGGCAGGTCGCCGACCCGGCAGACCTGCCCGGTGAGCAGCGCGCGGACGGCCGGCGCGCACTGGGCAGGCAGGGTGATGCTGCGGTCGAACAGCCGCAGCGCCACCTTCTCCCCCTGCGGGGCGAGCTGCCAGCGCAGGCCCGGGCGGGGGGCGAGCCGGGTCCCGGCGTCCAGGGCGGCGAGCGCGTCCGCCTGGGCCAGCGGGCGGATCGGTGCCGGCCGGGCGGCCGGCCAGGCCCGCTGGCGCAGCCGGGCGGCGACCGCGGCCGGTTCGGCGCGCAGCAGCCAGTCCCGCAGCGCCTCGACGGTCTCGGTGAGTTCCGGCTCGATGGCGTCCGGGTCGGCCACGTCGACGCCGAACGGCAGGGTGGCGCGCAGCCGCTGGTCCTCGGCGGCCAGGGCGAGCAGCTCCTCGACCAGGGCGTACCGGGTCAGCGCGCGGACCCCGACGGTCAGGTGCAGTGAGCTGGACTCCTGTGCCTGCGCGCTGTGCAGCCAGCCCCGGGGCAGGTAGAGCGCGTCGCCGGGGGCGAGCACCACGTCGAGGGCGGTGGGCCCGTCGGCGGTCGCCGAGACCTCGTCGGCCCGGCCGCCCCAGGGCTGCTTCTCCAGCGGCTCGGGCAGCACCGGGGGGTGGACCCGCCAGTGTTTGCGGCCGTCCACCTGGAGCACGAAGACGTCATGGGTGTCGTAGTGGGTGGCGAAGCCCTGGCTGCCGGCCGGGGTGAGGTAGGCGTTGACCTGCAGCGGCTGCCCGAGCGCGGCGCCCAGGTCGCGGGCGAAGTCGATCAGGGCCGGCCAGGTGCGGTGCAGGCCCTGCAGGACGAGGGTGGCGCCGCCGGCGTACAGCTCCAGGACCCGCTCGTCGAGCACCTGGTCACCGATCTCGGCGCCGGCGCCGCCGCCGCCGGTGAACCGGGCCGCGGGCACGAGCTCGCCGTCCTTGGCCACCCGCAGGAAGGGGGTACGCAGACCGCGCCGGCTGAGCAGCTCGTCGGCGTCGGTGGTGCTGAGCAGATCGGTGAAGCCGGCCGGGTTGGGCAGCTCGTCGGCGCGGGACAGCAGCGGCGTCCGTCCCCAGTGGGCGGCGGCGAACTTGGCCGGCTCCACCGAGACGCAGCGGGCCAGCGCGGCAGTGGGTGCGGACGGAGCCGCCGGGCGGCGGCCGCCCGGCGGGTCGATGTGCGCCACGGCTGATCCGTCAGGCGGCGCTGCCGTCGGCGCCACCGTCGCGCTGACCCGGGGTCGCCCCGCCGTCGGCCGGACCCTCAGCGCCGCCGTCGGCGCCGCCGTCCTGCTTCCCCGGGGTCGCCCCGCCGTCGGCGGGGCCCTCGGCGCCCTGGTCGGCGCCCTGGTCAAGACCACGCTCGGCGCCGCGGTCGGCACCACCGTCGGCGCCACCGTCCTGCTGGCCGGGAGTCGCGCCGCCGTCGGCCGGGCCCTCCAGGCCACCACCGCCGGTGGTGGTCGTCATGTCGTCGTCGTTGAGTGGCATCGGTGCTCCCTCGGATGTGCCGCCCCGCCGTACGTCGGGGTCCGTCGTGCAGCGGGTGGTACCCCACGCCCGATCTTCTCTAACCACACCGTAGACGCCGGTACCGGTCGGCACCGGCGGTTCGCCGGTCAGCCGGCCCGGCAGCCGGAACCGTTGAGGGTGAAGCCGGTCGGCGACGGGTTCTGGCCGCCGTGGGTGCCCTGGAAACCGAAGCTGACCGTGCCACCGGCGGGGATGGTGCCGTTCCAGGCCGCGTTGCGGGCGGTGACCTGCCCGCCGGACTGGGTGACCGTGGCGTTCCACGCGTTGGTGACGGTCTGCCCGGCGGTGAACGCGAACCCGACCGTCCAGCCGCTGACCGCGGATCCGTCGTTGCGCACCCGCACCTCGGCGGTGAAGCCGTTGTTCCACGAGTTGGGCAGGTAGCTGACGGTGCAGCCGCCGGGGGCGGGGGTGGTCGGCGTCGGGCCCGGCGGCTGCACCGTCAGCTACC
>NZ_POUB01000367.1 GCF_003236335.1 Micromonospora deserti | reverse complement strand
GCGGTGTGCGGTGCGGGCGGGGCGGGGTGCTGGTGGAGCGGTGCGCGGTGCGGGCAGGCGGCCAGCTGGTGCGTCGGTGATCAGGGCGTCCAGCCAGCCGTGGACAGGGCGGCGCGGAGTTGGGCCGCCACCTGCCCCGACCGACGGCGGACGTCGAAGGCGGTGAAGCGGAGGATCCGGTCGCCCTCGATCCACACCCGGTTCTGCCGGTGCAGGTCGGCCGCCCAGTGCCGGACGTCCATGTGGTGCGCCCCGTCGACCTCGACGTGCAGCCGCCACCGTGGCCAGTACGCGTCGAGGTAGCGCACCCGCCCGTCAGCGTCCCGGCGGCGCTCCTGCGTCTCGGGCAGCGGCAGCCGGTGCCGGCGGCAGAGCCGCAGGAGGTCGATCTCGGAGAGCGCCTCGGCGCCGCCAGCGAGGTCGCCCACGGTCTCAGCGATGACGCGCCGGCGTCGGGCCCGTGGCATCCGGTCCAGCACCGCGCCGATCTCGGCGGGAGTGACCCGGCCCTGCTGGCATCCGGCCGCCACGATCTCCTGCGCCTGGTCGTCTGAGTGCGCCCACTGCGCCGCGTCCACCACGGACCGGGCCATGCCGGTGCGGTCGGGGCGTCCCCGCTGGCGGTCCTCGGCCGGCAGGTGCCGGACCCGCCGGACCCGTACCGCCGGCAGGCCCAGCGGCAGCCGCCGTAGCAGGTCGGGTGCGCGTCGCTGGTGCGGGACCAGCACATCGACCACGTCGTAGCGCCAGGTGCCACGAAGGCCGGCGGCGGTCGCGGCGGCGAGCCCGGCGAGCAGGGCCCCCGCCCCGGCCGCGAGCACCGCCACCCACCACTGCTCTTCCCGGCTGAACCCATGGCCGGTGGGCCCGGCGTACAGGACGCCCCGGCAGATCCGCCGCCAACGCCCGGTGGCCAGCAGGTGCCGTACCGTCGCCGGGGTCAGTTCCCTCGTGGCCTGCTCCCACGTGAGCACCCCCGACTGCTCGAACAACAGCCACTGCAACGCCGAGGCGTCATCCCCAGGTATCCGCACCGGCTCATCGCATCGTCCTTTGGGTGCGGTTGTTGTCGCTCCAGCGACAACAACCGCACCCAAAGTCGACAGTGCTCCGCCCCCAGACAGTGCTCCGCCCCCAGACAGTGCTCCGCCCCCAGGCGGCGGGCCGCGACCGGGGCAGCGGGCCTGCGCTGGGCCGCGTCCGGGCAGCGGGCCACGGCGCAGCCCGTGGCCCCCGGCAGTGGCTTGCGTCCGTGCCTCGGGCAGTGGCTTGCGCGCCGTGACCGGGGCGCAGTGCGGCGCCGCTCAGCGACCGGTGGCGGCGAGGGCGTCGACGGCCCTGCGGGCCGCGATCAGCACCGGGTCCCACACCGGGGCGTACGGCGGGGCGTAGCCGAGGTCGAGGGCGGTCATGTCGTCCACGGTCATGCCGTTCCACAGCGCCACCGCGAGGGTGTCGATCCGCTTGGCCGCCTCGGACCAGCCGACGATCTGCGCGCCCAGCAGGCGCCCGCTGGGCTTCTCCGCGATCAGCTTCACCGTCATCGGGCGGGCGCCCGGGTAGTAGCCGGCGCGGTTGGTGGACTCGGCGATGACGGAGACGAAGTCGAAGCCGGCCGCCGCCGCATCTCGCTCGCGCAGGCCGGTCCGCCCGACCTCCAGGTCACAGACCTTGGTGACGGCGGTGCCGATCACCCCGGCGAAGGTGGCGTAGCCGCCGCCGATGTTGATGCCGGCCACCCGGCCCTGCTTGTTGGCGTGGGTGCCGAGCGGCACGTGCACCGGCAACCCGCTGACCCGGTGCAGGCACTCGACGCAGTCCCCGCCGGCCCAGACGTCGGGCACCCCCGGCACTCGCATCCGGCGGTCCACCCGGATCCCGCCGACCGGGCCGAGGGGCAGCCCGGCCGCCGCGGCGAGCGCGGTGTTCGGGCGTACGCCGAGGCCGAGGACCACCACGTCGGCCGGGATCGGCCCGTCCGCGGTGACCACCGCGGACACCCGGCCGTCGCGCTCCTGCAGGCCGGTCACGGTCAGGCCGGTGCGGATGGTGACCCCCAGGGCGCGCATGGCGCCGCTCACCAGCTCGGCCATGTCCGGGTCCACGGTGGACATCGGCTGTTCGGACTGCTCCACCAGCGTCACGGACAGCCCGCGCTGGATCATCGCCTCGGCCATCTCCACGCCGATGTAGCCACCGCCGATCACCACCGCCCGGCGCGGCGGCGGCTCGGCCTCCAGCCAGTCGCGCAGCGCCGCGCCGTCGTCGAGGGTCTGTATGCCGAACACCCCGCCCGCGCCGGTGCGCGCCCACTCCGGCCGCACCGGCACCGCGCCGGCGGCGTACATCAGGGTGTCGAACCGCTCACGGACCTCGCCGCCGCGGTCGAGGTCCCGCGCGACGACCTCGCGCCGGTCGAGGTCGATCGAGGTCACCTCGTGCCGCAGCCGGACGTCGATGTCGAACGATTCCCGGAAGGTCATCGGATCGCGGGCGATCAGCTCGTCCCGCTCCGGCACCAGCCCGCTGATCCAGTACGGGATCCCGCACGCCGAGTACGACGTGTAGTGCCCCCGCTCGAACGCCACGATCTCCAGGTCGCCCCGGTCGCGGCGGCGTCGCGCCTGGGAGGCCGCCGCCATGCCGGCGGCGTCGCCACCGATGACGATCAGTCGTTGCGCCACGGACTCATCCTGTCACGGACGGTTCATCCGCGGGTCTTGGTCACCACCACGGCCTGGTCGGGCCGGGGAGCAGGTGGTGCCGCGCCGAACTCAGGTCGCTCGGGCCGGCATCAATCGACGTTGACAACTGTCGCAGGGACACGTACAACACCTGAGAGAGCGCTCTCACGACCCGTCCCGTAGAGAGGCACGCCAATGACACCTGCCCTGGCGGCACCTGCCGCCCCGCCCGCGCGACGCCGACTGCCGCTGGCGTTGGCGCTGCTCACTGCCACCACCACCGCCCTGGCCGGGATCGCCGCCACCGCCGACGCCGCCGTGCCGGCTCCCGCGCCGGGCTGGAGCCTGGTGTGGAGCGACGACTTCACCGGCGCGGCCGGTACGCTGCCGTCCGCCAGCAACTGGATCATCGACACCGGCACCAGCTATCCCGGCGGCCCGCCCAACTGGGGCACCGGCGAGATCCAGACCTACACCGCCAGCACCGCCAACGTCAGCCACGACGGCGGCGGCAACCTGCGCATCACGCCGCTGCGCGACGCCGCCGGCCGCTGGACCTCCGCCCGCATCGAGACCGTACGCAGCAACTTCAAGGCGCCGTCCGGTGGTGTGCTGGCCATCGAGGGCCGGATCCAGATGCCGAACGTGACCGGGGCCCAGGCGGCCGGCTACTGGCCGGCGTTCTGGGCGCTCGGCTCGCCCTACCGCGGCAACTACCAGAACTGGCCGGGCATCGGCGAGTTCGACGTGATGGAGAACGTCAACGGCATCAACTCGGTCTGGGGCGTCCTGCACTGCGGCGTCGCCCCGGGTGGGCCGTGCGACGAGTTCAACGGCATCGGCGCGTCCCGAGCCTGCCCCGGCAGCACCTGCCAGTCGGCGTTCCACACCTACCGGTTCGAGTGGGACGCCTCGGTCAGCCCCCAGCAGCTGCGCTGGTACGTCGACGGGCAGCTCTACCACACCGTCAGCCAGTCCCGGGTCGGCGAGCCGTACTGGTCGCAGATGACCAACCATGCCGGGTACTTCCTGTTGCTCAACGTCGCGATGGGCGGGGCGTTCCCGAACGGGGTCGCCGGGGGTGCCACCCCGACCGCGGCCACGGTGCCCGGCCGGCCGATGCTGGTCGACTACGTCGCCGTGTACAGCCGGGGCGGCGGCACCACGCCGACGCCGACCACCCCGCCGCCGGGTGGCGCCCGGGACGCGTACGCGACCATCCAGGCCGAGTCGTTCACCGCGCAGAACGGGGTGATCGTCGAGGCGTGCGCCGAGGGCGGGCAGAACATCGGCGCGCTGCGCAACGGCGACTGGGTACGGTTCGACAACGTCGAGTTCGGCGCGACGCCGCCGCGGGACTTCGTGGCCCGGGTCGCCTCCGGCGCGGGCGGCGGGGTGAGCGGCCTGGTGGAGGTCCGGCTGGGCAGCCCGACCGCGCCGCCGATCGGCAGCTTCGCGATCGCCAACACCGGTGGCTGGCAGAGCTGGCGCTCGGTGCCCGGCAACGTCGCCGGCCCCACCGGCCGGCACACCGTCTACCTGACCTTCAGCAGCGGCCAGCCGAACGATTTCGTCAACGTCAACTGGTTCACCTTCCGCCGCTGAAAGCGGTGCCCGGGGCCCCGGCCGTCGGGCGGGGCCCCGGGCGCCGGCCGGGCGGCTCGCGGTGCTATCGGCGCGATGTGGCCCGGGTCTGCCTGGGTCTGCCCCGGCCTGCCGCGGGGCGGCTTGCGGGGCTGTCGGGCGTGGATGCTGCCCGGATCGGCCCGGGCTCACCGCGCGGGGCGGCTCGCAGTGCTGTCGGCGGGAATCTCGCCCCGGCGGAACTACCGGCCGGGCTGCTCGCCGAGGGCGTCGGTGCGGATCTCGCCCCGTCGGCCGGGGTCGTCCGGCCGGGGTCGTCCGGCCGGGCTTCGGCCGGCGTCACCAGTCACCCTCTGGACAACAACAGTTAACAGTCTTAATAATAAGCGCCAACGTTGATGGCTGTGGATGTCGTCCGGGCGTGGAGGGTGCTGTGAACCGATCCAGATCTCTGGTCTTGTCGCTGGTCACCGCGTTGCTGGCAGCGGTGGGTGCGGTATGGGTGGCGCTGCCCGCGTTCGCCGCCGGCGCCACGGCCGGCTTCGTCAAGACGTCCGACTGGGGGT
>NZ_POUB01000366.1 GCF_003236335.1 Micromonospora deserti | reverse complement strand
CGGTGGGGGTGGCGAGGCTGGCGGTGGCCGCGTCGCGGACGATGTCGCGCGGGACCAGGCGCCCCGAGCGGTAGCCGATGCCGATGCCGGCGATCAGCACGAAGATGGCGCCGAAGGTCTGCAACGAGCCGATCAACGCGCCGCCGAGGCCGAGCAGCGGGCTGGCGATGACGAGCATCACCCCGTCACCCATGCTGAACATGCCGGAGCGGGCCACCGCCCAGCCGGTGAGCAACCAGCCCACGCTGTAGCAGGTGGCGCCGACGAGGACGAGCGCCCGGGCGGTGGTGCCGAAGACCGGCGTCTGTTCCGCCAGCCCGGCGAAGGGCAGCATGAGCACCGTGCCGGCGATGCTGACCAGCAGGCCGGCGGCGACCACCCGGCGGCTGCGGGTCGCGGCGAGCAGCCCGGTCAGCGCGAGCAGCGCCAGCAGCCCGAGCCAGACCGCAGCCACCCAGCCCACCAGGTAGAGCGGGCGGCCGTCGGCCGGGTACGGGTCGTTGCCCACCCCGCCGTCGCTGGCCATCGCCACGACGCCGTAAAGGATGGCGTACGCCGGCAGCAGCCACACGGCGGCCCGCGCGAACCGGCGCAGCGACCAGGCCCAGCTGGCGTTGGTGGCCGGCCCGGGCGGCGTCGGGTCGCCGACGAACGGCAGCACCCCGAATCCCCCGCCGGTACGCCGGGTGCCCAGCGGTCCGGTCGGGTCGTGCGCGCCGGGCACCGGGGCCGAGGACCACACCCGCTTCGCCGGATCCTTCATACCTCACCTCGCTCATCCCACGCGCGGTGCGGGACGCGCCGGGGCGCCCCGATCCCTGCTCACCGCCCGTCCTAGGACCGATGGTGGCAGGCACCGGAGCGCCCCATGAGCGTTTCTCGCATTTCCCCGGACCGGGGTTGGCGCGGCCGGAGAACCCGGTCGACCGCGCCCGGGCCGGCCCGTACAGCGGCCGGCCCGCGGCCCCGCGTCAGCCGCGTTCGCGCTGGTCGGCGGGGTCGTTGAGCAGGCTCCCAGGGGAGACCGGCTCGGGCGCGGGCAGCCCCTTCGGGGCCTTGCCGCCGGTGGCCTGCGCCTCGGCGACGCGTACCTCGTCGTGGATCTCCCGGGCCGCGGCCGCCGCGGCCTGCGCCGCCTCGGCCGCCTCGCGCTCGACCTCGCTGGCCCCGTCGGACGCCTCCGGCGACGGCGCGTCGCCGACCATCTGGCTCAGCCCGCCGAGCGCGCCGCCCATCCCCTCCAGGGCCTTGGTCAACTCGGCCGGCACGATCCAGACCTTGTTGGCCGTGCCGCTGGCGATCTGCGGCAACGCCTGCAGGTACTGGTAGGCGAGCACCTTCTGGCTCGGGTTGGCCTGGTGGATCGCGTCGAAGACGGTGCGGATCGCCTTGGCCTGGCCCTCGGCCTGCAGGATGCGGGCCTGCCGGTCACCGTCGGCGCGCAGCACCGCCGCCTGCTTCTCACCCTCGGCGGTGAGGATCTGCGCCTGCTTGTGCCCCTCCGCGTTGAGGATCGCGGCGCGGCGGTCCCGCTCGGCGCGCATCTGCTTCTCCATTGAGTCACGGATGCTCGGCGGCGGCTCGATCGCCTTGATCTCCACCCGGGTCACCTTGATGCCCCAGCGCCCGGTGGTCTCGTCCAGCACCCCCGACAGGTGCCGGTTGATCTCCTCCCGGCTGGTCAACGCCCGCTCCAGGTCCAGCGAGCCGATCACGTTACGCAGGGTGGTGACGGTGAGCTGCTCGATCGCCTGGATGAAGTTGGAGATCTCGTACGTCGCGCGGACCGAGTCGATCACCTTGTAGTAGAGGACCGTGTCGATCGAGACGACGAGGTTGTCCGAGGTGATCACCGGCTGCGGCGGGAAGCTGACCACCTGCTCGCGCATGTCGACCTTGGTCCGCACCGCGTCCACGAACGGGACGAGCAGGTTCAGCCCCGGGTTGAGGGTGCGCTTGTACTTGCCGAGCCGCTCCACCACGTCCTGGCGCTGCTGCGGCACGATCCGCACCGCCTTCATGAGGGTCACCACGGCGATCACCGCCACGGCGATCAGCAGGACCGGAAACACGAGTTCCATATGCTCACCTTTTCGCTTCGGGTAGTTCGCCGGAAGGAGAAATGTCGTCCCGCCAGACCAGGGCGGTAGCGCCCCGGACCTGGATCACCTGCACCCGTTCACCGGGCGCGAAGACCTGACCCGCGTCGTAGGAGCGGGCCTGCCACAGCTCACCGTCGATCTTGACCAGGCCCTGCCCGGTGTCGACCCGCTCCAGCACCAGCGCGGTGCTGCCCTCGATCGCCTCGACCCCGAATGGCTGCTCACCGCTGTCGAGCGCCGAGCGCCCGTGCCGGCGCAGCGTCGGCCGGATGCCCAACACGGTCAACGCCGACACCACGGCGAAGACGATCGCCTGCACACTCACCGGCGCGCCCAGCGCCGCGGCGCCCGCGGCGGCGAACGCGCCCGCCGCGAACATGATCAGGAAAAGCGTCGTCGTAAAGATCTCGGCGACCGCCAGCACCACACCCAACACGATCCACAACACGGCGTCCACCCCCCGATCGTGACACGTGAAGGCACGCCCAGCCGACCCGCGAAGATCGCTAAGCTCGGCGACACGCCCGGGCGCCACCCGCGCCGGACCCGCGAGCGAGGAGAAACCGTGCCCCTGCTGCCCGACACCGCCCGACAGGTCGACACCCTCGTCGCCGCGGCGCAGTCCGCCGGCCGTACGCCGTCGCTGGTGATCGGCGTGGTGCGGGACGGCGTCCTGGCCCAGCTCGCCACCGCCGGTGAGCACCCGCGTCCCGCCGCCGACCTGCAGTACCGCATCGGCTCGATCAGCAAGACGATGACCGCCACCCTGGTCATGCAGCAACGCGACGCCGGCCGGCTGGCTCTGGACGACCCGCTGGAGGCGCACCTGCCAGGCACCGCGGTCGGCGGGCTCACCCTGCGCCACCTGCTCGGGCACGCCAGCGGCATCCAGCGCGAGCCCGACGGGCAGTGGTGGGAACGCAGCGCCGGGGTCGATCTGGCCGCCCTGCTCACCGGAGTCACCGCGGAGAAGATCGCGTACCCGCCGCAGCGGTGGTACCACTACTCGAACCTGGCGTACGGGCTGCTCGGCGGGGTGCTGGAGCGGATCACCGGCAGGCCCTGGGCCGAGCTGCTGCGCGAACGCGTCCTCGAACCGCTGGGCATGCGGCGCACCACGTACCACCCGACCGAGCCGTTCGCCCACGGGTACGTGGTGCACCCGTGGCACGAGACGCTGCGGGAGGAGCCGCGTACCGACACCGGCGCGATGGCGCCGGCCGGGCAGCTCTGGTCCACCGTCGAGGACCTCGCCCGCTGGGCGGCCTTCCTGGCCGACCCGGCGCCGGAGGTGCTCGCCGCGGAGACGCTGACCGAGATGTGCGCGCCGGTGGTGATCAGCGACCTCGACTCGTGGACCGGCGGGCACGGCCTGGGGCTGGAACTCTACCGGGAGGGCGAGCGGGTGTACGTCGGGCACGGCGGCTCGATGCCCGGCTACGTCGCCGCCCTGGCGGTACACCGCCCCAGCCGCACCGCCGTGGTCGGCTTCGCCAACTCGTACGGCTTCCGCACTGGCTCGATCGGCGCACTCGGCCAGCGGATCCTGACCACGGTGCTGGACGCCGAGCCGGCGCCGGCCCGGCCGTGGCGGCCGGCCGACGCGACACCACCGGCCGAGGTGGCCGAGCTGACCGGCATCTGGTGGTGGATGGGGTCGGCGATGGAACTCACCTGGGACGGCGCGTCCGGTGAACTGGTGGCCGGCCAGCGCGGCGGGCGGACGCACCGGCTGGTGCCGGAGGGGCCGGACCGGTGGCGCGGCCGTTCCGGCAACGAGACCGGTGAGGTGCTCAGCGTCCTACGCGACCAGGCCGGCCACCCGGTCGCCCTCGACATCGCCACCTTCGTCTTCACCCGCACCCCCGACCAGGAACCCTGACCCGGGGCCGGAGACGCAGCCCCGGTCAGGCCGGTTCGGTGACGAAGTCGATCAGGCGCTCCATCGCGTTGATCAGCGGGGTCTCCACGTCGGCATAGCTGTCCACCCGGGACAGGATGCGCCGCCACATGTCGGCCGGCTCGGCCACCCCGAGCGTCGCACAGACCCCCTCCTTCCACGGCCGCCCCGGGGGCACCACGGGCCACGCCGGGATGCCCAGTGCCGCTGGCTTGACCGCCTGCCACACGTCGACGTACGGGTGACCGGTGACCAGCACGTACGGGGAGATCACCCGGGCCACGATCCGGCTCTCCTTGGAGCCGGGCACCAGGTGGTCGACGAGGACGCCGAGCCGGCGGACCGGGCCCGGGGCGAAGTCGCGCACCTCGGCGTCGAGCGCGTCGATGCCGTCCAGCGGCTCCACCACGATGCCCTCGATGCGCAGGTCGTCGCCCCAGATCCGCTCGACCAGGGCGGCGTCGTGGACGCCCTCCACCCAGATCCGGCTGGCCTTGGCGACCTGGGCGCGGACGCCGTCCACGGCGATCGAGCCGGAGGCGGTGCGCCGGCGAGCCGCGGGCACCGGGGCGCGGATCGGCCGGCGCAGGGTCACCGGTTGGCCGTCGAGCAGGAACGCCGCCGGCAGCAGCGGGAAGTTGCGCCGCCGGCCGTGCCGGTCCTCCAGCACCACCGCGCCGGCCTCGAAGCCGACCACCGCGCCGCAGAAGCCGGAGTCGGCGTCCTCGACCACCAGGTCCGGTTCGGCGTCCACCTCGGGGGTGACCTTCCGCCGCCGCCAGTCCCCCGCTAGCACGTCCTCGCCGTACCGCCCACCACCCATGACGATCAAGCTAACCCGCACCCTGTCTCTT
>NZ_POUB01000365.1 GCF_003236335.1 Micromonospora deserti | reverse complement strand
CGGCCGGACGGGATGGGGTGGGTTACCAGCCGCGGAGAATGCGGAGGCCGAGGAGGAAGGCGACGACGGCCGGGCCGACCAGGAGGGTGATCGCCTGGAGGCGGTACGGCATCCGGTGCCGGGTCAGTTCGACCGCGTTGCCGAGCACGATCATCCCGGCCAGCATCACGAACGCGCCCCACCAGCGGGTGGTGCCGAGGTCGACGACCTCCGTCCGGATCAACTGGAAGGTCGCGCCGAGCAGCGCGCCGGCCAGCGCCAGCATCGCCGCCGCCCGGTGCAGCCCACGGGCCAGCGGGTGGGCCGGGCGCCACAGGTAGGTGCCGGCGACGGCCAGGCAGGGCATGATGATCATCACGGGCCAGCCGCGGCCCATCACACCGAACATCAGCAGGGCACCGACCGCGAACACCAGCGCGCCGACGCAGGCGACCACGTAGCCGGCGAACGCCCGCCCGCCGCCCCGGGCCAGCAGCGGCCCGCCGCAGGCGGCGATCAGCGCGCCGGGGATCAGCACGAAGCCCGCCCACCAGTGGAAGTGTCCGCTGCCCTGGGCCGCCGTGGTGGTCGCCGCGGCGGCCAGCCCGACCACGGCCAGGCTCACCGGCCAGTGCCGGGAACCCCCCGGGTACGACCCACGCGGCTGGACCGGTCCCACTTCTGCACTCACGTCCTCCAGCCTCGCCGACCGGGCCGCCCCGGTCCATCCGGCCAGCCCTACCATCGCCCTTCCGGTCACCGGCCGCGCCGGATGGAGCGGGTCAACTCGTCTCGCCGGCCACGCTGAACGAGCGCAGCCGGTCGATCGCGAGCACCGTGAACCCGACGCTGACCAGTGCGCTCATCACCGCCGCCACCGGTACGGAGACGCTGGTCTCCAGCAGGCCGGTGGGGGCCAGCCGGTCGGCGAGCGCGATCACGTACTGCTGGATGGAGAGCACCTTGGTGCCGCTGACGAAGTTGCCGAGCAGCCCTTCCCAGATCAGCACGTAGACCAGGCCGAGCAGCACCGGCCGCCGGGTGAGCAGGCTCAACGCCACGAACAGCGCCGAGTACGCCAGCGCACCGACCGCCGCCGCGGCGGCGAGCGCCAGCCCCAGGCGTACCGAATGGGCCAGCACGCCCGCGACGTAGAGCGGCACGGCGACGGTGACCGCGGTGACGCCGGTGGCCACCGCCAGTTTCGGCAGCACGATCTGCCAGCGCGGCAGCGGCTTGGTCAGGATGTGCACGACCGTGCCGTCGTCGATCTCGGCGCCGAGCACACCGGTGCCGACGATCAGCGCGACCACCGGCAGCACCACGGCCAGGCCGAGGCCGACCAGCACCGGCGGCCCCCACTCGCCCGGGTCCACCCGCAGCGCGCGGGAGAGCACGGCCAGCAGCACCAGCAACGCCGGCAGTGGAAGCAGCAGCAGGAACCGGCGACGCCCGAACAGCCCCCGCGCGGTGATCCAGGAAACAGTCGACATGTCAGGCCTCCACCAGGTAGGAGAAGACGCTCTCCAGGGACTCGTCCTCGGGTACCAGCTGCCGGACCCGGATGCCCCGGGTCAGGGCGATCCTCGGCAGCGCTCGGGTGAAGGCGCCGTAGTCGCCGGCCCGTACGGTCAGCTCGGCGCGGCCCAGCTCCACACCCGTCACCGACGGCTCCGCCATCAGCGCCACGGCCAGCGCCCGGTCGTCGGTGGAGCGGACCGCGAAGACGTGCGGCCGGTTCGTCATCAGCCGCCGGATGGTGCGGAAGTCGCCGGAGGCGGCCAGCCGGCCGGCGACCATCACCTGGACGGTGCCGGAGACCTGCTCCACCTCCTCCAGGATGTGCGAGCTGAACAGGATCGTCCGCCCGGCGCCGCCGAGCCGGTGCAGCAGCTCCATCATGTGCAGCCGCTGGCGCGGGTCCATCCCGTTGAACGGCTCGTCGAGCAGCAGCACCTGCGGCTCGTGCACCAGCGCCGCGGCCACCCGGGCGCGCTGCCGCATGCCCTTGGAGTACGTGCCGATCCGCCGGTCCTGCGCGCTCTCCAGCTCCACCAGGGCGATCGCCCGGCGGGCCGCCTCCGCCGGATCCGGCAGCCGGTGCAACTTCGCGCTGGCCAGCACGAACTCGTACGCGCTGAGGAAGGTGTGCACTGCCTCCCGCTCGCTGACCAGGCCGAGGCGCCGGTAGACGTCCGGGTTGCGCCAGGTCGGCCGCCCGTCCAGGGTGACCGTGCCGCGCGACGGAGCCAGGAAGCCGGCCATCATGTGCAGCAGGGTGGTCTTGCCGGCCCCGTTCGGCCCGAGCAGCCCGGTGACCCCGGGGCCGAGGCTCATGCTGATGTCGTTGACGGCGACCACGTTGCCGTACCAGCGGGAGACCCCCGCCAGCGCCAGGGTGCTCGTCGACCGGGCCTGCGCCGGCGTGGTCCGCTCGGCACTGATCGCGCTCATCGGGTGGCCACCTTCCGGTACCGGGCCAGCAACAGGACGACACAGGTGGCCACGAGCAGCACGGCGGCGCCCGCGTAGACCGGGCCGAAGTCGCCGATCGGCAGGCCGCCCCCGCCCTCACCCACCAGCAGGTCACCCAGCGCCCAGGTGCCGACGCCGTTCACCAGCGTCGAGGGCGAGGCGAGGAAGGCCAGCTCGTTGACCGCCCGGGACGGCATGATCGACAGGGTGCCGACGATCGGCGTGGTCATCAGGAAGACCGCGACGATGCCACCGGCGGCGAAGGCTCGCTTGCCGGTGAGCGAGGCGACCAGCAGCCCGATCGAGGCGAAGACCACCGCCCAGAGGCCGGCGTAGAGCAGGCCCGGCAGCAGGTCGAGCAGCTCGTTCCAGACCCCGCGCAGGCCGTCGTCGGTGGTGAACGCGGCGCCGAGGAACATCACCAGCTGCGGCGCGCCGAGCAGCAGCCACAGCGCGGTCGCCAGCGCCAGCAGCTTGGCCAGCGGGTAGTCGGCGCGCGGCAGCGGCCGGGAGAAGTACAGGGGCAGCACGCCGCTGCGCAGGTCGCGGGAGACCAGCTCGGGCGCGGCCACCGCGACGAAGAAGATGACCAGCCAGCTCATCGCGTCGGCGAACTGGGCGTACGTCATCACCACCTGGCCGATCTGGCTACGGACCGCGGTCAGGCCGGCGGCCACCACGGTGACGATGCCGACCACCAGCCAGGGGAAGATCTTCGCCTTGGCGCTGCGGCCCAACCCGAAGGCGGTACGCAGGCCGTGCAGGTAGAGCGCGCCGAAGACCTGCCGGCGACCCAGCCGCGGGCCGGTGTAGCGCTGGTAGCCGATGTCGTGGATGACGCCGGTCGGCTCAGGCATGGCTGGGCTCCTTCGTGGCGAAGAGCTCGGCCACCCGGTGCCGGCGCTGGTCCAGCCGGTGCAGCGGCAGGTCCAGCTCGGCGACGGCGCCGAGGATCAGGTCGTAGGTGGCGTCGTCGGCGAGCGGGACGAGCAGCAGCCGCCCCTCCCGGCCCACCGGCAGCTGGAGCGCGGCGAGCCGGGCGGCCAGCTCCTCGGTGCCCTCGCTGACCTCGACGGCGAGCACGTCGGTGGCGGAGGTCATCGCGCTGATCCGGTCGGCGCGCAGCAGCCGCCCGCTGTCGATGGCGACCAGGGTGTCGCAGATCCGCTCCACCTCGCCGAGCAGGTGCGAGCAGACCAGCACCGAGATGCCGAACTCGGTGCCGATCCGGTGCACCAGGGCCAGCATGGCGTCCCGGCCGGCCGGGTCGAGGCCGTTGGTCGGCTCGTCGAGCAGCAGCAGGTCCGGGTCGTGCACCAGGGCCTGGGCGAGCTTCACCCGCTGCTTCATGCCGGTGGAGTAGCCGCCCACCGGCCGGTAGCGCTCCTCGTAGAGCCCGACGTGCCGCAGCGCCTCCGAGGCCCGCTCCCGGGCCACCGTCCGCGGCAGGCCGCTGATCCGGCCGAGGTGGGTGACCAGCTCGGCGGCGGAGAGGTCCGGCGGCAGGGCGTCGTGCTCGGGCATGTAGCCGACCCGGGCGCGGACCCGGGCGGAGTCGGTGGTCGGGTCGAGGCCGAGCACCCGGACCCGGCCGCCGGTCGGGGCGAGCAGGCCGAGCAGGATCTTGATCAGGGTCGACTTGCCGGCGCCGTTGGCGCCGACCAGGCCGATGATCCCCGGCTCGACCGCGACGGTGAGGTCGGCCAGCGCGGTGACCCCACCCCCGTACGTCTTGGTCAGCGACTCGGTCGCGATCAGTGTCACGACGCACAGCGTATGCAGTCCGCGCCCGCCGTGGGCCCGGTAGACCCCCGGCGCTCCCCTGATCCTGTCGGCGGCAACCCCTAGGGCCCCTCGCCGGGCCGGGCTTCGGTCGGCGACGTCGGGGCGGGCGACCCGCGGTACGCCACGGCAGCGGTGCCGCGGTCAGAATGGGGCGGTTCATCGATGGTTCACCGGGCACCATCCTGGGCGATGGCGGCCACGGAAGGGGAGGAAGCATGAGTGGCGGCACCGGGGCCCCGAAGGTCAGTGTCGTCGTTCCGGCGTACAACTGCGGCCCGCACATCGAGAAGCTCGTCGCCTCGCTGCTGCGCCAGTCGCTGCCGCCAGCGGAGTTCGAGGTGATCTTCATCGATGACGGCTCCACCGACGGCACGCCGGCCCGGCTCGACGAGCTGGCCGCCGCGCATCCGCACGTCCACGTGGTACACACCGACAACTCCGGTTGGCCGTCCCGCCCGCGCAACCTCGGCGTCGAGCGGGCGCACGGCGAGTACGTCTTCTTCGCCGACGACGACAAGGTCTGGCTGTGGAGCCGGGCGCGCTGGGCCCTCACGCGCCGCCTCCACGGCTGACGCCGGCCCGCACCACCGTCCACCGGGATTCCCCGGGCAATCCCGCCGCCCGGCTCCACAGCCAGACCTTGTC
>NZ_POUB01000364.1 GCF_003236335.1 Micromonospora deserti | reverse complement strand
GCCGTAGGGGTCGAGGTGGGACATCACGCACCGGACGGGCGCGGCACGAGACGGACCACATGACGCACAACCACAACCAATTCCCCTACCCGAGCGACTGTTGCATCCGGTTGACCGGCTCGACGACCGGACGATTCCCACCGTTCACCGCAGGGTGGCCGGGAACCGTGCCGAGCCTACTGCACCCGCCGCTCCCGCACCCCGGACTGTGCCGGCGGCATCCCCGGCTCACCCCGGTCCCGCCGGCGGCCCCTCGGCTGGGGCTCGCGCGGGCGGCGGCGGGTACGGCTTGGCCGCCCCGCGAGGCGGTCGCGGCCACGCCGGGCGGTGGGCGTGGCCGGGTCGCGGTGGCGGTGGCGGTGGCGGAAACGATGGTGGCACCGGTGCTCCGCCGACCGTGAGGGCGGCGGGGCGCCGGTGCCACGGCAAGCCGGCGCCGGCGGGGGCCGGCGGCGTACGGCTCAGACCTCGAGCAGCTCGGACTCCTTGTGCTTGACCAGTTCGTCGACGCTGGCCACGAAGCGCTGGGTCAGGTCGTCCAGCTCCTTCTCGGCCCGGCGCCCCTCGTCCTCGCCGACCTCGCCGTCCTTGACGAGCCGGTCCAGCTCCTCCTTGCCCCGGCGGCGGATGTTGCGGATCGCCACCTTGGCCTCCTCGCCCTTGTGCCGGGCGACCTTGATCATGTCGCGGCGGCGCTCCTCGGTCATCTGCGGGAGCAGGATGCGCAGCTGGTTGCCCTCGTTGTTCGGATTCACGCCCAGGTCGGAGTCGCGGATCGCCTTCTCCATGGCGTTGATCTGCGAGTTGTCGTACGGCTTGATGATGGCCATCCGCGGCTCGGGGATGGCCACGGACGCCATCTGCGTCAGCGGCGTGGGGGTGCCGTAGTAGTCGATGATGACCTTGGAAAACATGGCCGGAGTGGCGCGACCGGTACGGATGGCGCCGAACTCCTCCTTGGCGTGCTCGACCGCACGCTCCATCTTCTCCTCGGCCTCGAGGAGGGTGTCGTCGATCACCGGTCTCCTCGCCTCCTTCTGTGCTCGTCGTGGGCTTGTCGTGTCGGAGGACCGCTGAGGTCGGGTCGGTGGACCACTCAGGCGGTGATCAGGGTGCCGATCTTCTCGCCACCCACGGCGCGGACGATGGTGTCGTCGCCCTGCGCACCGAAGACCAGCATCGGCAGGCCGTTCTCCATGCAGAGGCTGAACGCGGCGGCGTCGGCGACCCGCAGATTGCGGCGCAACACCTCGGAGAAGGTGATCGAGTCGAACTTGCTGGCGGTCGGGTCGATACGCGGGTCGGCGGTGTAGACGCCGTCCACGCCGTTCTTGCTCATCAGCACGACGTCGGCGCGGATCTCCAGCGCGCGCTGGGCGGCCACCGTGTCGGTCGAGAAGTAGGGCATCCCGGCGCCCGCGCCGAAGATCACCACGCGGCCCTTCTCCAAGTGCCGGATGGCGCGCAGCGGGATGTACGGCTCGGCGACCTGGGCCATCGTGATCGCGCTCTGCACGCGGGTCTCGATGCCTTCCTTCTCCAGGAAGTCCTGCAGTGCGAGGCAGTTCATGACGGTGCCGAGCATGCCCATGTAGTCGGCGCGGGCCCGGTCCATGCCGCGCTTTTGCAGCTCCGCGCCGCGGAAGAAGTTGCCGCCGCCGACCACCACGGAAACCTGCACGCCCCGGCGGACCACGGTGGCGATCTGCCGGGCGATGGCCTGGACGACGTCGGGGTCCACGCCGATCGCGCCCCCGCCGAACACCTCGCCGGAGAGCTTCAGCACCACCCGGCGGGCCCGGCCGGGTGGCGGCGCCGTCGGATCGTCCGCCGCCAGCGTCCGGTCACTCACAACCTGGGTCATCCGCCCCGCCCTTCCCCACGCGTGCGCCGCCGGCGCCGCGTACCGCGTACCTGCCGTTGCCGACCCTATGTGACGAGGAGGCCGCGGTGCCTGTCACGTACACCGGCGACCTCCTCGTCGACGTCTTCCTGCCCACGGCGCTCAGCGCGACCGCGGAGCGGCTCAGGCCTGGCCGACCTCGAACCGCACGAAGCGGGTGACCTCGATGCCGGCGTCGGCCAGCACCTGCTTCACCGTCTTCTTGTTGTCGGCGACCGCCGCCTGCTCGACCAGGACGTAGTCCTTGAAGAAGGCGTTGACCCGCCCCTCGACGATCTTCGGCAGCGCCGCCTCGGGCTTGTTCTCCTCGCGGGCGGTCTGCTCGGCGATGCGCCGCTCGGACTCGACGACCTCGGCCGGCACCTCGTCACGGGTGAGGTACTTCGGCCGCATCGCGGCGATCTGCATGGCGGCGGCGCGGGCGTCCGAGTCGAACGCCTCGTCGTCCGCGGTCGACCGGCCGGCGCTCGCCGCGGCGGCGGTGTACTCCACCAGCACGCCGACCGCCGGGGGCAGGTCCTGGCTCTTGCGGTGCAGGTAGACCGCGACGGTGCCGTCGAGCTTGGCGAACCGGTTCAGCACCAGCTTCTCGCCGATCTTGGCGGACTGCTCCTGGACCAGGTCGGCGACGGTCTTGCCGGCCAGCTCGCTGGCGAGCAGCTCCTCGGCGGTGCGGACGCCGGAGCGGTCACCGTGCTCGACCAGCTGCTGGGCCAGCGCGATGAAGGCGTCGGTCTTGGCGACGAAGTCGGTCTCACAGTTGAGCTCGAGCAGCGACTTGCCGGCGTGCGCGACCAGACCGTTGGCAGCGGTGCGGCCGGCCCGCTTGCCGACGTCCTTGGCGCCCTTGACGCGCAGGATCTCGACGGCCTTGTCGAAGTCGCCCTCGGCCTCGGTCAGCGCCTTCTTGCAGTCCATCATGCCGGCGCCGGTGAGGTCGCGGAGCTTCTTGACGTCCGCGGCGGTGAAGTTGGACATGGCTCTCTCTTCGGTGTTGAGACGGCGGGTGGGATGGTCCTGGTGCCGGTTACCCGGATCCGGGCCGGATGTGCCGGGGATACCTGCCGCTCCCCGCCGTCCGATAAAACGGACGGCGGGGCAGCGGCGGTGCGGTCACTCCGCGGCGACGGTCGCCGGCTGCTCCTGCTCTTCGGCCTTCTTCGGCTCCTCGAGCAGCTCGCGCTCCCACTCGGCCAGCGGCTCGTCGGAGGCGACACCCGGCTCCGGCTTCTCCTCGGCGCCCCGACGACGGCCGGAACGGGCGATCAGACCATCGGCGACGGCGGCGGCCACGACCTTGGTCAGCAGCTCGGCCGAGCGGATCGCGTCGTCGTTACCCGGGATCGGGAAGTCGACCTCGTCCGGGTCGCAGTTGGTGTCGAGCACGGCGATCACCGGGATGCCCAGCTTGCGGGCCTCGTCGACGGCGATGTGCTCCTTCTTGGTGTCGACCACCCAGATCGCGGCCGGGAGCTTCTGCATGTCCCGCAGGCCACCCAGCGTGCGGGTCAGCTTCTCCTTCTCGCGGGAGAGCTGCAGGGTCTCCTTCTTGGTGTAACCGGCGGCGGTGCCGCTCAGGTCACCCAGGGCCTCCAGCTCCTTCATCCGCTGCAGCCGCTTGTACACCGTCTGGAAGTTGGTCAGCATGCCGCCGAGCCAACGGTGGTTGACGTACGGCTGGCCGACCCGGGTCGCCTGCTCGGCGATCGCCTCCTGGGCCTGCTTCTTGGTGCCGACGAAGAGGATGCTGCCACCCTCGGCGACGGTGCCGCGCACGAAGTCGTAGGCCTTCTCGATGTAGTCGAGGGTCTGGCGCAGGTCGATGATGTAGATACCGTTGCGCTCGGTGAAGATGAAGCGCTTCATCTTCGGGTTCCACCGCCGGGTCTGGTGCCCGAAGTGGACACCGCTCTCCAGCAGCTGGCGCATGGTCACGACGGCCATGGGGTACTCCTTGCGTCCCTGGTTGTCCCGCCCGGCCGGCGGCCGGACGCCTGGCGCCTGGTCGCCGGCCGGAGTGGGCCCGACCAAGATCGGGACCAGGGAGGCCGTCGCCCCACGACGGTTCGTGGAGAGGGCGCGCGAGGTCGACCGCGCGAGGCGGTCGCCAGTCGACCAGTGTACGCCCCCGCCCCACCTTCGACGTCTCGGGTGCGGAACGCCTCCCGACCATGCACCTGACGACCGGCACCGCCGTCAGCCCGCGCCGCCGCCAGCCCGCACCGCCGCTAGCCGGCGGCGAGCGCGCCGGTCAGCGGGCGGCGAGCGCGCCGGTCAGCCGGCGGCGAGCGCGCCGGTCAGCGGGCGGCGAGCGCGGCGGCGACGAAGAGCACCAGGCCGACGGTCAGGTAGGCGGTCGGCGGGCGCAGCCAACCCCGGCTCCCCTCCGCCAACGACAGCCCGCCCGTCCGCAGCCCATACAGCCCGATCGCGAAGATCGGCAGGCCGCACACCAGGAACGTCCCGACCACCACGTCGGCGGCGGAGACCGGATCGCCGGTGACGCCCTGCGCCAGCACCCGCAGCGCGGGCAGCTCGAAGACCGCGACCAGCGCGGCGAAGAGTACCGCCAGCATCGGCCGGCGGGTGCGGTACACGCCGTCCCCGGCCGGTGCCGCCGGGTGCGGCCCGGCCACCGGCGGGTACGCGGGCGGCTCCGCGGGCGGAAGGTCGGGCCGGGGGCCCACCGGCGGCATCGGCCCGGTCGGCACCTCCAGCGGGTGCGGCGGCGCCTCGGCCCGGTCGCCGCCCCGGTTCGGCTCCACGATCGGATACCCGCCCAGCGAGGCCGGGTGGGCCGGCTCGGCGGGCCGCTCGACCGGGCCGGCGCCACCGAGCGCGTCCGCACCGGTCGTCGCCAGGGGTTCCCGGGCGGCGCGCCGGCCGGGGCGGCCGGCGGGCAGCTCACCCGAGATGTCCGGATCCACCCCGGCCCGCGAGCGGCTCGCCCGGTATCCGCCGGTGTCCGCCTGGACGTCCCCGAGGGCGGCCCCCGCCCCGTAC
>NZ_POUB01000363.1 GCF_003236335.1 Micromonospora deserti | reverse complement strand
CGTACGGCGTGTGCCGGGAGCCGGGCGGACGGGTGGTGCTGGTGCGGGGATCCGCGCTGGCCGACTTTCCGGGGGTGTGGTCGCTGCCCGGCGGAGGGTTGGAGCACGCCGAGCACCCGGCGCACGCGGTGGTCCGCGAGGTCACCGAGGAGACCGGGCTGACCGTCGAGGTGGCCGGGGTGCGGGCGGTGGTGGCCGACGTGGTGCCGTACCCCGACCTGGGCGTCGCGCTGCACACCGACCGGATCGTCTTCGACCTCGCGGTGACCGGCGGGACACTGCGGGACGAAGCGGACGGCACCACCGACCTCGCGCGCTGGCTGGCCCCGCACGAGATCGCCGAGCTACCGCTGCTGCCGTTCACCGCCGAGCTGCTCGGCGTGCCGGTCACGCCGCTGCCGCCCGACGCCGTGCGGCGGCGCGGGCCGTTCCCCCCGCCACCGGCCGACCGGCGGCAGCGCTTCGGCGCGTATGGGCTGGTCACCGACCCGGCTGGGCGGGTGCTGCTGACGATGATCGCGGACGGCTATCCGGGCGCCGGCCGCTGGCACCTGCCGGGCGGCGGGACCGACCACGGCGAGCAGCCGATCCCCGCCCTGCTGCGGGAGCTGGTCGAGGAGTCCGGCCAACTCGGCCGGGTGGTCGAGCTGGTCGGCGTGGACAACCTGCACAACCCCGCCGCCCTTGGCCCGGAGGGGCGCCCGCTGGACTGGCACGGGGTCCGGGTGATCTACCGGGTGGCGGTCGACACCCCGACCGAGCCGCGGGTGACCGAGTTGGCCGGTGGTTCGACCGCCCGCGCCGGCTGGTTCACCCCGGAGCAGCTCGCCGGCCTCCCGCTCACCGAGGTCGCGGCCCGGGTGCTCGACCGCCGGCACTGAACCGGGCGGACGCCGGTCGGTACTGTCCCCCGCCGCCGTGCCCGAAACGGACAGCGGGGTCGACGGCACTCGCGGCTGGTCGAGCCGGATCGGCGGGTTCCGGTACATTTGAGGTGGGGCTGGGGCGAGAAACGGGCGATGGGGCCCGGAATGGGACAAGAGAGCGGTTCGTGCGGTTAAGACAGATATAAGTACCGCCGGCAGCTATCGCCAATCCCCGTTCACCTATGCGATGGTGTACTCCGCAAAACGGCTGCCGGGCCAGAGAGGTCCGGCACGAGACAGCCGGACACCCGCCCCATGGCGGCAGCCGATCCGGTGATGGAGGAAACGTGCCGAGAGCCCCCTGGCGCCGGCGTCGTACGACTGACAGTCCGCGTCCCGCAGGGCGTCGCTGGGCGGGCCCGCTGCGCCGCAGCAGCACGTTCGCCCGCCAGGTGCTGCTGGTCCGGGTGGGACGCCGCGACGGCGACCTGCGGCCGGTGACCGACGTGTCGCTGCCCGAGCACCGCTACGCCGACCGGCCGCGCCGCCGGTACGGCCTGGCCCGGTTCGACCGGGCCGAGATCGAGGCGGTCGTCCCGGTCAGCCCCGCCGTGGCACCGATCCCGGTCGACGAGTCGCCGGCGACGGCGGTCCCGCTGCTGCCCGGTGAGCAGACGGTCGCCCGGCGGATGAAGTTCGCCGTGGTCAACGCGTGCACCCTGGCCAGCCTCCTGCTCGGCATGCTGGCGATCTTCCTCGCCATGCAGGGCGAGGTGCGCGTCGCCGCGCTCTGCCTGATCGCCTGCGTCGCCTTCGACGGCCTGGACGGCGCGCTGGCCCGCAAGCTCGGCGTGGCCAGCCCGTTCGGTGCGCAGATGGACTCGCTGGCCGACATGTGCTCGTTCGGCCTCGCCGCGCCGGTGGTGGTCTACGCCTCGCTCGCCGGTTCGGTCTCCACCCGGGCCGCGGCGGTGGCCTGCGCCCTGGTCGCGGCGTGCGCGGCGATCCGGCTGGCCCGGTTCAACGTCTCGCCCAAGGACGGCCGGTTCTTCTGCGGCGTGCCCACCACCATGGCCGCGGCGGTGCTGGCCCTGGCCGTCGCCATCGGGCTGCCGGTGCCGGGCGCGGTGCAGGTGGCCGGCGTCGGGCTGCTCGCCTTCGCGATGGTGTCCAGCTTCCCGTACGCCAAGCTCGCCCGGCTGGTCAAGCTGCCGCCGTGGCTCTGGCTGGCTCCGGTGATCGGCGCACTGATCGACATCCGGCTCACCTTCGCCCTGGTCGTGGTGGGCTACCTGGCCAGCGGCCCGGTGCTCTGGCTGCGCCAGCGCCGCACCGCCTGACCCCCCGTACGCGAGAAAGGGCGCCGCGAACCGCGACGCCCTTTCCTCATCCGCCTCCTGCGTCAGCGCCAGCGGGCGATGACGGACGACCCGCCGACCACCTTGTCACCCGGCCCGACCAGCGGCTCCGCCGCCTCGGCCGGCAGGTAGACGTCGGTGCGGGAGCCGAACCGGATCAGGCCGAAGCGCTCGCCCTTGGCCAGCAGTGCGCCGATCGGCGCCCGCTGGACGATCCGCCGCGCGATCAGGCCGGTCCGCTGCGCCACGACCACCGTGCCGTGCGCCGTGTCCAGCACCGTGTACGCCGCCACGTTGTGCTCCGCGTCCGGCTTCATCGCATTGACGAATCCGCCGTCGGCCACGAAGTAGTCGACCACCTTGCCGGCCACCGGTGCCCGGTTGACGTGCACGTCCAGCACCGACAGGAAGACCGCGATCCGTAGCCACTCGCCGTCGCCGAAGCGTTCGTCGTGCAGCCGCTGCACCGACAGCACCTGGCCGTCGGCGGCCGCGACGACGGCCGACGCGTCCTCCGGCACATCCCGCTCCGGGTCCCGGAAGAAGGCGGCCACCGGGGCAGCGGCCAGCGCGGGCAGCAGCCAGAGCTTGGACTTCGGCCGGGTCAGCCGGGCCAACGCCGCCAGCCCGAGGGCGATACCCGCGGCGGCCACGCCGTTGGAGTCGATGTGCATATCGCGGGTCAGCGGCACGCTGGAGGGACGGTGGGCCGGAGCCAGCCGGGCGGCCGACGCCGCGTCGGCCGGGGTGAACCGGAGCCGGTGCACCCGCAGCGGCGGGGTGTTGCGCAGCACCAGATCGCTGCCGACGCCGTACAGCGCGGCCTGCCGGTCCAGCTCGGCGGCCGCCCCGGCGGTGCGGCCCGGCGTGGCCGCCGTCGCCACGCTCAGCACCGCGCCGTCGGTCAGGTACTTCGTCAGGCCCTCGATCGCGGCGCGGGTCTCCTCGGGCGTGCCGGTGAACGGCTCACCGGCGACGACCACCTCGGCGGCCTCGGCCTCGGCGAGGGTGTCGACGACGCGGACCCGGTCGGCGACCCACCGGCCCTGCGCGGTGACGTGCTCGCGCAGGGCGGCGGAGCTGGTCGCCCCGGCCGGGACGACGGTGAGCCGGTCGCCGGGCAGCAGCGCGTCGATCGCCGCGGCCAGCACCGCGGACTCCGGTGCCGCGCCGACCAGCAGGGCGGGCTTCGGGTCGTTGATCCGGGCGAGTTCGGTGACCAGGGTGCGGGCGGCTCGCTCGCCGATGCGGACCGGACCGGACCGGCCGGAGGTGCGCACGGCGGGGGACTGGGTCATGTCGGACGGGCTCCTGACGGGGTAGCGACGGGGAATCGCGGCGGGACCGCCGCGGCGGCACGGGCCGGCCGGCGGAGGCGAGATCTCCACCGGCCAGCATAGGCGGCCCCGGGCGTGGGCCGCACCGCCGCGGTCAGCCGCGCGGCCACTCCGGGCCGGCCGGCGGCCCGCTCGTCGGCTCGGACCCCGACCGCTCCGTCCCGCTCACCGGCCGGTCCTCGACCGCCTCGGCCGGAACGTCCTCGACCGCCTCGGCCGGCCACTCGTCGGCTTCCTCCCGGCCGTCCTGCCCGTCGGTGCGGCGATCCGCCGCCACCCCGCCCGTCGGCGCGGACACGTCCCACTCCGTCCGCCCGGTACCCCACCCGGCCTCCGGGTCACCCGGGGCCGGCCAGTCGGCGTCCCCGCCGGAGGCGCCGGAGACCGGCCCGGCCGCCCACGCCGTCGGCTCCGGGGCCGGGGTCGTGCCGGGCGTGACGTCGGCCGGCACGCCCGCCGGCGCGGCCTGGTCGGCGGACCGGCCGGAGCGCAGCGCACCGACCAGGCCGAGCACGCCGACCAGGATCAACGCGCCGGCCAGGAACCAGCCGACCGGCGGCAGGGCGAGCCCGAGCAGTTGGGCGAGCAGCCACCACGCGGCGAGCGCGAGGAAGATCAGCCCGAAGGCGAACGACACGATGTCCGTGCGGTGGGCCTTCACCGGGTCACCTCCAAGTTGCCGGCGTTGACGTGGATGTTCAGCCGCAGCTTGCCGCCGCCGGCGCCGTCCGGGCCGAGGTCGACCGTTTCTCGCAGTGGGCCGTCCAGCCCGCCGGACCGCCGCCCGAAGATGCTCGCGTCCCCGGCGTTGACGTCGGCCACGGTGGTGACGTCGACGTTCGGCGGTACCACAACGGTGGCCTCGCCGAAGTTGATGGCGACGGTGATCTCGGTGTCCGTGCCGGTGAAGTCGACCGCGCGCAGGTCGAGCACGGCGTCGCCGAAGCTGTTCTCGTACCGGACAGCGAGGTCACGGTGGTCGGTCGGGGCCCAGGTCACCGCGCCGTCCACCCCCCGGATCCGGTCGTACGACTCGGCGACCGTCGCCACGGCCAGGGCGGCGGTGGTCACCAGGCCGAGCGCGATCAGCCAGCGGGCCCGGCCGAACCAGGTGCCGACCAGCAGGCCGCCCCCGATCGTGGCCAGCGCCGCCGCGAAGTACGCCGAGGCGCCGACGTCGAAGACGTCCAGCAGGTCGAGGATCGCGACCAGGCCCAGGGCGAGGAAGATCAACGAGAAGGTCGCCGCGCCCAGTGGCGAGCGCTCGCGGGGCCGCTTCGGCGGTTTCGGCGGCTTGGGCGGCTTCGCCGGCGGGTACGCCCCGGCCTGCCCGGCGTACGGCCCGTGCGGGGCGAACGGCGGCCGGTAGGCCGGCGGCAGGGGCGCGGTGACGGGGTGACCGGTGGCCGGGCCGGCGGCGGCCCCGGCC
>NZ_POUB01000362.1 GCF_003236335.1 Micromonospora deserti | reverse complement strand
AGGGCGGGGCCGGTCGGCCAGGCCGGCCAGGCCCTCGACCTCGTGGCGGGTGATCCACCGGCGGACGGTTTTGGGGTCGTAGTGCAGCAGGGCGGCGATCTCGGCGGCGGTCCAACCGGCGGCGGACAGCAGGATCATGACTGCTCGTGTGGCTATTCGCCACTGCCGGTGCAGGGCGTCGATGAGCTGGTCGTACTGCTCGTCGGTTGGGTTGGCGTACACGTGCGCGGGGCGCATACTGGCAATGACCTCGTCGGGTGATCTTGTGTGGTAACTCGATCAAACCCCGACGAGGTCTTTCCTATGTGGGCCTACCTTGACTCGGGCGGGTTACGGACAAAACTTCTGGCCAGGCGCTTAGTGGTTTCGGCGGTGTGCCACAGGCGGCCGCTGTAGACCAGCACACTACCGGCGGGCATGACCGCCGGAACAAGCTTCTGCGGCTGCGGACGGTTGCCCGGAGCGATCAAGGTAGCGCCGTTGCTGACGGTGAAGTCATCGACCGCCCAGATGACGTTGATCTCCGCCTTCGCTGTCACCGATCAGCCACAGCAGGAGATCCTAACCGCACATCCAGGTCCGCCCAGGAGGGCTTGCATTGATCTCGGCGGACGCGGATGCCCGGCTGGAACTCCCAGCGGGCTGTCGAGTATTAGGCCGGCGGCGAGTTCCGGATGGCGGGCGGCGTGTCGCCCCCTGCACGCCATCCGCCCTGCGCCGTCCCGCTGATCTGCACCCGGGGGCCGTGGGCATCGCCCACGGCCCCCGGGCTCTGTCAGTAGATCTCAACGCCGTATCTGACCAGCGCCGGGTTCACCGGCTGTTGGTACGGGACGCATCCGCCGCTGTACCGCCCGGAGTTGATGCCCGCTCCGGGATGCCCGAGGCTCGCTGCAGTGTGCTGCGCCGAGTGGGGCCTACGCGGCGGACGCTCCGAGCAGAACACCGGCGAAGGCGGCGCCGGCCGGGCGGGCGCGACCGTAGATCAGCCGATCCATACCAGGTCAACCGGCCGCAGGAAGACGCTGCACAAGTCGGAGTTGAGGCCCCCAGTGTAGGCCGTGATCCTGATGGCGAACGGGCTGTTGGGATTGAGGTAGCCGATGTCCTGAACGCCCGTGTTCCGGGGGCCGTTGTGCCACTTGCCGTCGGCTGGCGGCTGGTTCACGACGCCCATCGGCCCGGTCGGGTGCCAACTGCCGTCGTACCACCGCACCTGGACGGCCGCGACGATGGCGGCGTCGATGCCAGCGTCGAACTTGTAGCCCCATAGCTGGACCTCGGTGTAGACGCCGGGGTTGTTCCGCGTCGGCTTGCCCCAGGTGTGGATGTCTGCGCGGAACTCCTTGCCGTCCAGGTTGCAGGACCCGGCCGCCCGGTATCGCACGTTAGCCGCACTGGCCGGTGCGGCCCCGATCGCCACAGCCACGATCACACCCATTACCAGAGCAGCGGTTGCCTTGGTCAGGATTCTTCGCATTCTTGCACTCCATCTCATGAATTGCCGGTGAATTCAGCGGCAATTGCTGGGATACGCCGGCAGATGCCGATGCGGCAATTCCCGGTAAGTGAAGCGGAAATTAGCAGCTTGTGTTGAAGGCAGGGCTACGGCAAGGTAGCCATTTGACCGTTCAGGTGAGTCCGAGTAGTTGCAGCGGTCGGTATGGGTTTCGGCTGTTGCGGCGTAGTGCTTTCGCGATGGCGGTGGTGCCTGCCAAGCGGAGCAGGCTGATCGCGGTGTTACCTGCGCAGGGTGGCCATGGCGCGGGGTGCGTTGCCGGTGCGCAGGCAGCTGGCGTCTTCGGCGTAGGTGGTATCGCGGATGTGGTGCAGGGCTTCGATGGCCCAGTGACCGCGCAGCCAGTCGGCCAAGTCGGCGGGGCTGGCCTGGGCGGCGGTCAGGTTGGTGATCGCGTAAACGGTGACGGTGGACCAGCGGCCGGTGCTCTGATTGAACCGGCGACGCCGGATCCGTAGCGCCTGGGTGGCGTGCGGGAAGTCGAGGGCGAGCGGGCCCGTGCAGGTGACCGCTTGCAGGCGGCGGATGTCGTAGCGGCCGTGCCCGCTGATCCAGCACGGCGAGCAGATGCACCTGGGGACCGGTGGGGCCGCCGCCGCGCAGGGTTCGCCGTCCACGCTGTATACCCGTCGCCCGGTGTCGGCCGCCGGCCGGGACGTCAGGACCCACCGGCCGACCGTGTCGTCCAGGGCGTCAGCGTCGACACCGGCCAGAATCCTGCGAACGTGGACTCGTCCGGAGCCCGGTACACCCCGGTGAACGGGTCCCGGAACACGCCCAGTTGCTACGGCGCATCGGCGGCCCATTCCGCGACCGCCGCCGAACGGGCGCCGGTCAGCACTGCCGCTACTGCGACGGCGAGGACTTCGGGCAGCGCATGCACGACACCGCGGGGGTCTCGCCGGTCCGGCACTGCTGTGTTGAGCGGCACTCGATATGAGCACGTGTCGTCAGTGGGGATGAGCGTGATCTGGCATAACTTGGGCGGGTCGGTGCCGTCAGGTGCGACGACACGGCGCGCATCCGAGTGCGCCCGGTCGATGATCCATCCCGCGTCTCCCGCTCCCACAGCGGTTACGGTGCGCGATGTTGTTCGATGGCAAGCCGACCCGCACCGCAGGCGCGGCCAACGCGCCGAGGAGCGGAAGCGGTGCGGCAGCTTCACGGTGGGTTTGCATAGCCCGCTTACGGGTCATCGGCGACACGGCGAGCAGTGCGCCGTCACCGCGAGCACGAAGGACTTCACTTCGTGCTCACCAGCAACGGCGCCGAGGTGCTCATTTTCAATGTCGCGCTACAGTACTGCTGTCGACACCGCCAGCTGCCACGCCTGCTGCCCCGTCGCGATCTGGCCACCGGCGGCCACGTGGACCGCGCTGGACAGCCACGGCCAGCCGTCCCACTGCAACGGCAGCCAGCCACCATCCCACGCCAGCAGCGCGGCATCCGTCACCGCATCCTGACCCCCGGCTCCAACATCCGCCGCACCATCCACGGCGCGATCAACCAAGAAGTGGCTGGCCGACCACCCCCGACTCCTGCTCATCGAGGGCGCCAAGTACAGCCCCCAGGACAACCCGGTCGAACGGATCTGGGCCGTACTCAAACAACACATCGCCAACACCGCACCAGCGACCATCGCCGACCGGATACGACAGGCCCACGCCTTCTTCCGCGCCCGAAGCAACCAGCAGAACCTCACCACCGCCGCACCCTGGACCTCACCCTGGCTCCCCAACGGTTACGGACAAGACTTCTGGCCAGGCGCTTAGTTCGCGATCCGCCATACGGCGGCCATGGCGGCGACCGTAGCAGACAGCCCCAGCACCCGCCCGGGGCCAATCGTGGCAGCGCTGGTCGCGTGAGGGCGGGTCGACATCGAATGGTCGCCGGTAGATACAGCATTATTGAGAGGTAACTCAAAGGTGCCGTGATCGTTGTCCGTATATGGGTGTTATGGCAGGAGATGCGCGGCGGCTTTCTCCGCAGGCACAAGAGGATCTGCGGCGTCGGGCGGTCGCGGCGGTCAAAGCCGGATTCACCCAAGCAGCAGTGTCCACAATGCACTGAATACTGTGTGGCGATGGGTGAACGCCTTTGACCGTAAGGGAAACAAGGCGCTCAAGACCGGTAGGCGGGGCCGGCGTCCGGGCGAGCAGAAGGCCCTGGACGCGCGGCAGGAAGCCCGGGTGCGGCGAGCGGTGCTGGGCAAGTACCCCGACCAAGTCGCCCTGCCCGGCCTGGTGTGGACCCGTCCGCAGGTGCGCCAACTGGTGCGTAACTGGTTCGGTATCGGCCTGTCGCTGGTCACCATCGGCAAGTACCTGCGCTCCTGGGGAATGTCGCCGCAGAAACCGATCCGGCGGGCCTACGAACAGAACCCCGAAGCGGTGGCCCGCTGGCTGGCCGAGCGGTACCCGGCCATCGCCAAGCAGGCCGGCAAGGACAAAGCGGTCATCTTGTGGCTGGACCAGACCGGCCTGCGCTCGGACGCCTCGGTCGGCAAGGGCTGGGCGCCGGTAGGCAAGACCCCGGTGGTGGGCAAGACCGGCAAACGCTTCGACGTCAACGTGATGGCCGCGATCAGCAACCGGGGCGAACTGTACTTCACCTGCTTCACCGGCTCATTCACCGGCCCGGTGTTCCTGGCCTTCCTCGACCGCCTCGTCCGTCACCTGGACCGGAAGGTCCACCTGGTCGTGGACGGACACCCGGTCCACCGGCGGATCATGGTGCGGGACTGGCTGGCCGAACGCGTTGACCAGATCCAGATGCACTTCCTACCCGGCTACGCGCCCGAACTGAACCCCGTAGAACTGCTCAACGGCGACATCAAACGGCATGTAGCACAAGCGAACCCGGCCAACCCAGCAGGACTGGCCGCAGCGGCGGCAACGCACCTACGCCGCCGCCAAAACCAGCCCGAGATGGTCAAAGCCCTGTTCGGCAAACCCGAAGTCCAGTACGCGGCCGGCTGACCACGGCACCTTCGCCCTACGGGTCAATATGTCCGTAACGCGCGCCCGAGTCGGGGCAAGTCCACATAGGAAAGACTTCGTCGGGGTTTGATCGAGTTTCCACACAAGATCACCCGACGAGGTCACCGCCAGTATGCGCCCTGCGCATGTATACGCCAACCCAACCGACGAGCAGTACGGCGGTGGATCACCCGCCACGACACCGAGGGCCTAGCCGGCCTGGCCGACCGGCCCCGACCC
>NZ_POUB01000361.1 GCF_003236335.1 Micromonospora deserti | reverse complement strand
GGCCGGGCGGGCCGCTGCCGGTGGCGGCGGACGGATCGGGCAGAATGCCCGGATGAACGAGCTCGCGATCACCGTCATCGGCCGGGACCGGCCGGGCATTGTGGCCGACGTCGCCGAGGTGCTCGCCCGGCTCGGTGCGAACCTCACCGACAGCACGATGACCCGGCTGCGGGGACACTTCGCGATGACCCTGATCTGCGTGGGCCCGGCCGCCGCCGACGTCGAGGCCGCGCTGGCGCCGCTCGCCGCAGGCGGGCAGCTGCTGGCGACCGTACGTGCGGTCACCCCCGACGGTGCGACGGTGCCGGCCGGCGAGCCGTACGTGATGGCGGTGCACGGCGCGGACCGGCTGGGCATTGTCGCGGCCATGACCCGGGTGCTCGCCGACGCGGGCGGCAACGTCACCGACCTGAGCACCCGGCTGACCGGCTCGCTCTACGTGGTGGTCGCCGAGGTGGACCTGCCGCCGGACACGGCCGGCGAGCTTGCCGGGCGGCTGGCCGCCGCGGCCGCCGACCTGGGCGTCGAGGTCACCCTCCGGCCGGCCGACCCGGATCTGCTGTGACCGGCGACGAGCGGACCCCGACCACCGAGGCGTACGCGGGCCTCGGCGACTGGACGCCGGACGCGCTGGTCGTGCCGGGCGAGGTGCGCCCGGTGGTGTCCGCCCCGGCCCCGGTGCTCAGCCGGGCCGGCGGCGAGGTCGACCCCACCAGCGAGGAGACGGTACGCCTGGCCGCCGACCTGGTCGCCACCATGCGGGTGTCGCCGGGCTGCGTCGGCCTAGCCGCCCCGCAGATCGGGGTGGGCGCGCAGGTCTTCGCGGTCGACGTCACCGGCCACCCGAAGGCGGTGACCGTGCACGGCACGTTCGTGCTCTGCAACGCGCGGGTGGTCGAGGCGAGCCGATGGAAGGCGGGCCGGGAGGGCTGCATGTCGGTGCCCGACCTGACCGGTGACGTCAAGCGGGCCAGCCGGCTGGTGGTGGAGGGCGTGCTGCCCGGCACCGGCAGGCCCGTACGGCTGATGACCGACGGTTTCGAGGCGCGGGCCCTGCAGCACGAGATCGACCACTGCGCCGGCCTGCTCTTCCTCGACCGGGTCGCCGGGGCGCACGCCATCTACCAGCGCAAGGTCTACCTCTGACGCGACCGCGCCGGTCGGTGGACCGCGACCCCGGCCCGTACGTCGCGGCCGGGACACGTTCGGGAGGAGGCATGACTGTCGTGAGTGGAGGGTCGTCGCGGTGAGGTGCCGATGGTCCGGCGCGTCGCGAGGGGCTGCCGCGCGGTGCGCCGCTACGGTGGGGGCATCATGCGTCTGACGGTCGGCCCCCTGCCACCCGCCGTGTACTGGCGGCGTCGCGCTGTCGTACTCGGCGCGGGGCTTCTCTTCCTGATTGTCCTGCTCTATTCCTGCAACGGGTCGGACGGGAGTCCCGGCGCGACCGGCGACGCGCAGCCGACGGGCGCGGCGTCCGCCGGTGCCACACCGGGGCCCACCGGGTCGGTGCTCACCCCGCATACCGGGGCGTCCCCGTCGGCCGGGACGGACCCGGCCGGCGAGCCGACCACCACGAACGCCGCGCCGGCCCCGGTCGTGCCCGCGGTCGACGACGGCACCTGCGCCGACGCCGAGCTCACGGTCACCCCGGTGGCGCGGCCGGCGTCGGTGGTCCGTGGCGCGACGGTGGACCTGCAGCTGAAGGTCAAGAACCGTTCGGAGCGCACCTGCAGCCGGGATGTCGGCGCGGACGCGCAGGAGTTGTTCATCAAGTCCGGGGCCGAAAAGATCTGGTCCTCCGACACCTGCGGCACCGGCAAGGGCACCGACGTGCAGTCCTTCACGCCCAATTTCGAGCGCTCCTACCAGGTCGGCTGGAACGGGCGGGACAGCAGCCGGTGCGCCAACGGGGTGGCGGCGGGTCCGCACCCGCCGGCCGGGACGTACCAGGTCTTCGCGCGGGTCGGCACCAAGCTCAGCGAGCCGGTCAAGCTCACCATCACCGGCTGAGCGGCGGGGCAGGCCGGCACGCGCCGCGCCTGCCCCAGGAGCGGGCCGGGGGCCGCGCCGGGCGGGGTCAGACGTAGCGTTCCAGGATGGACGCCTCCGCGAGCCGGGAGAGCCCTTCCCGGACGCCGCGGGCCCGGGCGTCGCCGACCCCCTCGACGGCCTGGAGGTCCTCAACGGTGGCGCCGAGCAGCCGCTGGAGGCTGCCGAAGTGGCTCACCAGGCGGTCGACCACGGCCACCGGCAGCCGGGGCACCTTGGCCAGCAGCCGGAAGCCCCGCGGACTGACCGCGGCGTCGAGCGCGTCGGAGGCGGCCGGGTAGCCGATCGCCTTGGCGACCGACACCAGGTCGATCAGCTCGGTGGCGCCGAGCAGGTCCAGCTCGACCAGCGCCTCGTCGAGGGTGCGGGATTTGCGGCCGACCGGGAGGTAGTCCCGGATGACCAGGGTGCGATCGGCGTCGACGCCGGCCATCAGCTCGTCGAGCTGGAGGGCGAGCAGCCGGCCGTCGGTGCCGAGCTCCACCACGTAGCCGGCGATCTCGTCGGCGATCCGGCGGACCATCTCCAGCCGCTGCACCACCGCCACCGCGTCGCGTACGGTGACCAGGTCCTCGATCTCCAGCGCGGAGAGGGTGCCGGAGACCTCGTCCAGCCGCAGCTTGTAGCGCTCAAGCGTGGCCAGCGCCTGGTTGGCGCGGGACAGGATGGCCGCCGAGTCGTCCAGCACGTGCCGCTGGCCGTTGACGTAGAGGCTGATGATCCGCATCGACTGGCTGACCGAGATCACCGGATAACCGGTCTGCCGGGCGACCCGCTCGGCGGTGCGGTGCCGCGTGCCGGACTCCTCGGTCGGGATGGTCGGGTCGGGCATCAGGTGCACCGCTGCCCGGACGATGCGGGTGCCGTCGCTGGAGAGCACCACCGCGCCGTCCATCTTGCACAGCTCGCGAACCCGGGTGGCGGAGAACTCCACGTCGAGTGGAAACCCGCCGGTGCAGAGCCCTTCGACGACCTTGTCGTAGCCGAGGACGATCAGCGCGCCCGTCCGGCCGCGCAGGATCCGCTCCAGACCGTCGCGCAGGGCGGTGCCCGGCGCCATCAGGGCCAGGTTGGCCCGCAGCGGATCACCGGTGCTGCCGGCGCTCCCGGTCACGCTGAGGCTGATCGTACGGGCGGGCGAGCCCACGGCGCCGGTGCGGGCGTGGACCGTCGCGCCGGCAGGCTTGGTGGTATCGCGGTCGATCGGCACGGGCACAGTCTACGGACTGCCCTGCGGTGGGTGCTGTCGTGGTTACTGTGATGTGTCACGATGCCATCCGCTGCCCGAACTGTCGGCCCCGCCCGTGCTGCCCGGTATCGTGCCACCGGTCCCACCGGCGGCCTCCACCGCTCACTCCGCGGACGCGCGGGCGACCGCCTGGAGGGCCGCCCGGACGTCGGTGACCTCGATCACACGCAGCTGCTCGGGCCCGGCCCCGGTGCTGTCCGGACCGCAGCCGGGCGGCACCAACGCCACCCGGAAACCGAGCCGGGCCGCCTCGGCCAACCGCCGCGGCACCGCGCCGACCCGTCGCACCTCGCCGGTCAGGCCCACCTCGCCGATCGCCACCAGGTGCGGGGCGATGGCGAGGTTCAACCCGCCGGAGGCGACCGCGAGGGCCACCGCCAGGTCGGCCGCCGGCTCCACCACCCGGATGCCGCCGACGGTGGCCGCGAAGACCTCCCGGTCGTGCAGGGTGAGCCGCTCGGCTCGCCGCTGGAGCACGGCCAGCACCATCGCCAACCGGGCCGAGTCGAGCCCGGAGACCGTCCGTCGGGGCGAGCCAGCCACCGTCGCGCCGATCAGCGCCTGCACCTCGGTGAGCAGGGCGCGGCGCCCCTCCATCGCCACCGTGACGCAGGTGCCGGGCACCGGTTCCGAGTAGCGGGTCAGGAAGAGCCCGGACGGGTCGGCCAGGCTGGTGATGCCGCCCTCGTGCATCTCGAAGCAGCCCACCTCGTCGGCCGCGCCGAACCGGTTCTTCACGCCGCGCACCATCCGCAGCGAGGAGTGCTTGTCGCCCTCGAAGTGCAACACGACGTCGACCAGGTGCTCCAGCACCCGCGGACCGGCGACCTGGCCGTCCTTCGTGACGTGGCCGACCAGCACGGTGGCGATGCCGCGTTCCTTGGCCACCGAGACCAGCGCGGCGGTGACCGCCCGGACCTGGGTCACCCCGCCCGGCACCCCCTCGGTGCCGGTGGTGGAGATGGTCTGCACCGAGTCGAGCACCAGCAGGCCGGGCTTGACCGCGTCGAGGTGGCCGAGCACGGCGGCGAGGTCGCTCTCGGCGGCCAGGTAGAGCTGGTCGTGCAGGGTGCCCATCCGCTCGGCGCGCAACCGGACCTGGCTGACCGACTCCTCCCCGCTCACCACCAGCGACGGGCTGCCCGCCCCGGCGGCCCACTGCTGGGCCACGTCGAGCAGCAGGGTCGACTTGCCGACCCCCGGCTCGCCGGCGAGCAGCACCACCGCGCCGGGGACCAGGCCTCCGCCGAGCACCCGGTCGAGCTCGCTGACCCCGGTCGGCCGGGCCCGGGCCGGGGCGGCGCTGATGGTGGCGATCGGGCGGGCCGGCTCGGCCGGCATCCGGGAGCTGACCACCCGGCCGGAGACCGTCGGGCCGGTGACCGTGCACTCGACCACCGAGCCCCACTCGCCGCACTCCGGGCAGCGCCCGACCCACTTCGGTGGCTGGTGGCCGCAGGCGTCGCACTGGTAGGCCGGGCGGGGCTCCCGGGCGGCCGGGCGGGAGCGCCCGGCGCCGGCCGGGCGCGGGGAGGTCGATCGGGAGGTGGTCACACCGGGACGTTAGCCCCGCGGTACGACGAAGACACCGCCGGCGTGGTGGTCACCACGCCGGCGGTGTCGAAAGCCGGTAGCCGGGATCAGTGGCCGCCGCCGTGACCGCCGTCCTCCTGGCCCTCGTAGCCACCCTCGCGCTCGATGATCGGCGACGGGCGGGCG
>NZ_POUB01000360.1 GCF_003236335.1 Micromonospora deserti | reverse complement strand
CCGCCGCGCCGCCCCCCGAGCACCCCGTGGACCCGCGGGCCGCCCACGGCGGGCCGGGCGCGGGCCACGGCGGGGCCGGTGAGCCGGACCCCGGCGATGGCGAGCCGGGTGACCGGGACGACGGCGACGGCGGGGTCGGTGAGCCGACCGGTGGTGCCGGCGGACCCGCCGGAGCCGACGCCGAGATCGCAGAGGGGATCCGATGAGCGTCGTACGCCTGGCCCGGTTCGAGCTGCGGCGCATGACGCGCGGCCGGCTGCCGCGCGCGGCGCTCGCCGTGCTCACCGTCATCCCGCTGCTCTACGGCGCGCTCTACCTCTACGCCTTCTGGGACCCGTACGCCAGGATGGACCGGATCCCGGTGGCGCTGGTCAACGCCGACCGGCAGGTGACCGCCGGCGACGGCAGCCAGGTCCACGCCGGCCGGGACCTCACCGAGGAGTTACTGGACCGGCGGGTCTTCGGCTGGCAGGTCACCGACGCGGGGGATGCCGCCGCCGGCCTGCGCAGCGGGCGCTACCACCTGATCTTCTCCATCCCGGAGGACTTCTCCGCCGCCCTGGCGGCCAGCCCCGAACCGGGCCAGCCGGCCCGGCGGGGCGAGCTGAAGGTGGTCAGCGACGACGCCACCAACTACCTCTCCGGCCTGCTCGCCCGGTCCGCGTTCAGCGAGATCCGGGCCGCCGCCGCGGAGAGCACCGCTGAGGGCTACTTCGCCAGGATGCTGGTCGGTTTCACCGACGCCAAGGCCGAGATCGGGCGGGCGGCCGACGGGGCGGGCAAACTCGCCGATGGGCTCGGCGAGTCGGAGGCCGGCGCCGGGAAGATCGCCGACGGGCTGGACACGTCGCGGGCCGGTGCGGGCAGTCTCGCCGACGGGCTGGGCGCCTCCGCGTCCGGTGCGGGCACCCTCGCCGGCGGGCTGAAGCGGACCGCGCAGGGCGCCGACCAACTCGCCGCCGGGCTCGACGAGCTGCGTACCGGCGCGGCGCAGCTCGCCGACGGCACCGCCCGGGCGGCCACCCGGACCCGTGCCGTCGCCGACAAGGTCAACGGCGCCGCCGACCGGGTCGGGCCGGTGCTGCGGGAGAACACGGACCGGATCGCCGAGTCGGCCGCCGCCGTCGCCGAGGGAGCGCAGGCACTCGCCGACGGGCTGGACGCGCTGCCCCGGCGGGCGCGGGACGCGGTCACCCGCGCCGAGCAGGTCCGCGACCGTCTCGACGCGCTGGTCGCCGAGCACCCGGAACTCGCCGACGATCCGACCGTGGTGGCGGCCCGTACCGCCGCCCAGGCCGCGGTGACAGCGGCCCGCGCGGTCTCCGGGGCGCTGGACGACGCCGACCTGGCCGCGCTGCGGGACCGGATGACCACCGTCGCCGCCACCGCCCGGAAGATCGCCGAGGCGGCCCCGCACCTCGCCGGCGACGTCGCCGCCGCCCGGGCCAAGGTCAACGAACTCGCCGACGGGCTGAGTACCCTCGCCGCCGGCAGCGCCGAACTGCGCGACGGCCTGGGAAGCGCGGCCACCGGCGCGGAGGAGCTGCGCGGCGCGCTGTTCCGGCTCGCCACGGGCGCCCGCGAACTGGACGGTGGGCTCGACCGGCTGAGCAGCGGCGGCGAACGGCTCGCCGACGGGCTCACCCGGCTGGAGAGCGGCGCCGGTGACCTGGCCGACGGGCTCACCCGCCTCGGCGGCGGTGCCGGCGACCTCGCCGACGGCCTCGCCGCGGGCGCGGAGGAGATCCCCGGGTACGACGACGCGGACGCCCGCGCCGCGATCCTCGGCGATCCGGTGGCCCTGGAGCGCACCGCACGGAACCCGGCCGGCTCGTACGGGGTGGGCTTCGCCCCGTACTTCCTCGGGCTGGCGCTCTGGGTCGGCGCGATGGTCACGTACCTGCTGCTGCGGCCGGTCAACCGGCGGCACGTGATGTCCGGCGCCCCCGCCTGGCGGGTCGCGCTGGCCGGCTGGCTGCCCGCCGCGGCGATCGGCCTGGCCCAGGCCGGGGTGCTCTTCGCGGTGGTGACGCTGGTGCTCGGGCTGGACCCGGCACGGCCGGCGGCCACCGTCGGGCTGCTCGCGCTGGTCTCGCTCGCCTTCACCGCGATCATGCAGTGGCTGGGCGCGCAGCTCGGGCCGGCCGGGCGGCTCGCCTCGCTGGCCCTGCTGATGCTCCAGCTCACCTCGTCCGGCGGCACCTACCCGGTGCAGACCTCGCCCGGCTTCTTCCAGGCGATCCACCCCTGGCTGCCGATGAGCTACGTGGTGGCCGGGCTGCGGCACACGATCAACGGCGGTGCGGCCGGGCCGGTGCTCACCGCGGCGGTCGTGCTGGCCGGCTTCGGTCTGGCCGCCCTGGGGCTCACCGGCCTCGCCGCCCGCCGCTCCCGGCGGTTGACCCCGGCCACCCTGCACCCCGAACTGGCCATGTGAGGATGCTGACGGGCCGGGTACGCGGGCGGGGAGGGCGAGTGAGGGACGGACGGGCGCGGCGGCGGGAGGACACCCGCCAACGCCTCTTCGAGGCTGCCGTGGAACTCATCGCCGAACAGGGCTTCTCCGCCACCACCGTGGACGACATCGCGGCCCGCGCCGGGGTGGCCAAGGGCACCGTCTACTACAACTTCCAGTCCAAGACGGTGCTCTTCGAGGAGCTGCTGCGGCACGGCGTCGGCCTGCTCACCGCCGACTTCCGGGCCGCGGTGGCCGGGCAGCCGCCGCGCGAGGCGCTGGCCGCGCTGGTGCGCGCCGAGCTGGCGTACATCCGGCGCTACCGAGCCTTCGCCCAGCTCCTGCTCTCCGAGATGTGGCGGACCAACCGGGAGTGGCAGCAGACCCTGCGGCTGCTGCGGAGCGAGGCGATCGAGGTGATCGCCGAAACTGTCCGGGCCGGGGTGACCGCCGGTGAGCTGCCCGAGGACCTGGACGTGCGGACGGCCTCGTCGGCGCTGTTCGGCGTCGGGCTGGTGGTGGCGGTGGACTGGCTGGTCTTCCAACCGGACCGCCCGATCGAGGACGTCGAGGAGGCGCTGCTCGGCATCGTCCGCCGGGTCGCCCGCGCCTGAGCCACCCCGGCCGGCCGGTAAATGCGTTGAGCGACCGGGGCCTCACCGAGCAGGCTGGATGCTCCGTCACCGCCGCCCGCAAAGGACTCCGCCATGCGTCTGCTCCGGGACTTGTGGGCCACCGCGCCCCGCCGCATGGCGGTGGTGACCTGCCTGGTCGTGCTCGGCGCCGGCGGCCAGGCGGCGGCCGCCGCGCTGGCCGGCCCGGTGCTGCTGTACCGGTCCGCCGGGTTCTTCGCCGTCCTGGCCCTTGCCCTGGTCGCCGCCGTGCTCAGCGACCTCGTGGTCAGCCTGCTGATGGCCGGCCACACCGCGGACTGGTCCGCCGACGTGCGACGCCGGCTGTGCCGGGTGGCGCTCGGGCAGGACCTGCCGACGCTGGAGACCACCCCGGTCGGCGAGCTGCTCGACCGCATCGACGGCGATGTTTATCAGGTCGCCGCGGCGGTGCGCAACCAGGGCGTCCGGATCGCCCAGGGGCTGGCCGGCGGCCTGCTCTCCACGGTCGTCGCGCTCGCGGTCTGGTGGCCGGCCGGGATCGGCATGCTGCTGCTCACCGCCCTGCTCGCGGTCGGCCTGCGCCGGCCCACGGCGCGGATCGCCCCGGCCCGGATGGCCGAGGAGGAGGCCTGGTCCGATCTGGCCGCGGTGATGGAGGAGGCCGTCCACGGCCAGGACGACGTGCGTACCAGCCTGGCCCGCCCGTACGTGCTGCGCCTCTACGCCCGCCGGGCGGCCGAGGTGCTCTCCCGGGGCGTCCGGGTCTGGCGGATGTCGGCGCGGGTCACCACGGTGGCCGCCGGCGCCACCCGCGCCGGGATCGGGGCGGTGGTGCTCGGCGGCGCGTGGGCCCTGGCCACCGGCCGCGTCGACGGGGCCCGGCTCACCGCGATCTGGCTGCTGGCCATCGGGTTCGGCATGACCGTCGAGCACGTCAGCCGGATGGTGCCCGAACTCCAGTACGCCCTGGGCGCCTGGGGCCGCGTGCAGCTGTTGCAGAACTCCCCGCAGGAGCCGGCCGGTGGGGCCGCGCCGGCCGAGGGCGACCTGCTGGTGCGGGGGCTCACCTTCCGCTACCCCAGTGCCGACCCGGGCGGTGCGCGCGGCCCGGCGCTGCGCAACGTCGACCTGACCTTCACCCGGGGCCGCTCGTACGCGCTGGTCGGGCGGACCGGATCGGGCAAGTCGACGCTGGCCAAGGTGCTCACCCGGGCCGTCGACCTGCCGCCGGGAACGGTCTTCCTGGCCGGGCGGGACCTGCTCGACCTCGACGTGGAGCAGCTGCGCCGGTGGATCGCGCTGGTGCCCCAGCGCACCGAGATCCTCGCCGGCACGCTCGCCGAGAACGTCGCGCTGTTCGACCCCGACCTGCTCGACGACGCCGCCCGGGCGCTGCACGACCTCGGCCTGGCCGGCTGGATCGCCGAGCTGCCCGACGGCCTGGCCACCCGGCTCGGCGAGGGTGGGCACGTGCTCTCGGCGGGGCAGGAGCAGCTGGTGGCGTTCGCCCGGATCCTGGTGCGCGACCCGCACGTGGTGATCCTCGACGAGGCCACCGCCCGCCTCGACCCGGTCACCGAGGCGCGGGTGCAGCAGGCCACTGAGCGGCTGCTGCGCGACCGGATCGGCATCGTCATCGCGCACCGGCTCTCCTCCGTACGCCGCTGCGACGAGGTGGTGGTGATGGCCGACGGGGCGGTGGTCGAGGCCGGGCCGCTGCGCTCCTCGGAGCGCTTCGCCCAACTGCTGGCCACCAGCCACGCCACCGCCTACGTCGGGGCCGCGCCGGGCCACCGGTCCGGCGGGGTGGACCTGCTGACCGCCCCGGAGCCGGACGACCCGTGGTCACTGGCCGACCGGACCGGTGCGCCGGCCGCGCCGGATGGGCCGGGCGCGGCGTCGGCCGCGCCGGATGAGCCGCCTGCCTTGCCGCCGGTCGGGCCGGGTGGGCC
>NZ_POUB01000035.1 GCF_003236335.1 Micromonospora deserti | reverse complement strand
CCCGACCACCCGCGCCGCGGTGCCGCGGGATCAGACATCGATAGGTCGAAGTGTATCCATGCAGTGGAGGCGCCGGGAAGCTCGGGCAGCGGCTGCTCGCGCGCCACCGGTGGCAGCGCCGGCACGCCGACAGCCAGGAACATCGTTGCGGAATAGTTCCGGAACATCGCGCGTCTTGAGGGCTTCGATGATTGCCCACAGTCGACGGGTACGGCGGGGTGCCGCAGCTGCGCGCCTCTGGTCTGCTCTTTCTTTCGCAAAGCGTTGACGTGGTCAACGAGGCGTTCGCCGACGGCAGCACCGGCGCCGGCCGCGACTCCAACCTCCAGCGCACCGGCAACGACTGAATCGAGGCCGCGTTCCGGGCCGCCCGCGCCGCCGACCCCGGCGCGAAGCTCTGCGACAACGACTACAACACCGACAACTGGAGCCACGCCAAGACCGAGGCCGTGTACGGCATGGTCCGTGACTTCAAGCAGCGCGGCGGGCCGATCGAATGCGTCGGCTTCCAGTCGCACTTCAACAGCGGTTCGCCGTACCCGAGCAACTACCGCACCACGCTGTCCAGCTTCGCCGCGCTCGGCGTCGACGTGCAGATCACCGAGCTGGACATCGAGGGCGCGGCGGCGGCGACGTACCGCAGCGTGGTCGAGGACTGCCTCGCCGTCTCCCGGTGCACCGGCATCACCGTCTGGGGCATCCGGGACAGCGACTCGTGGCGGCCTCGCAGAACCCGCTGCTGTTCACCGGCAGCGGTGCCAAGCAAGCCGGCGTACGACGAGGTCCTCGCCGCCTTCAACACCGGCACGACGCCACCCTCCAACCCGCCAACGACCGGACCAACGACCCCACCCCCGGGCGGAGACAGCTGCACGGCCACCCTGCGCGACGGCACCCGGTGGGGCGACCGGTTCAACAGCGAGGTGACCGTCAGCGGCGCGAGCACCTGGACCGTCGGCATCGCCGTGACGCCCCGCAGAGGGTCTCCGCGGCCTGGAACGGCACCCCGAGCTGGGACAGCAGCGGGAACGTCATGACCATGAGGTCGACGGCAGGGGCAACGTCTTCGGCTTCACCACCATGACCAACGGCAACTGAACCCGCCCGCAGGTGCGCTCCTGCACCGCCTTCTGACAGCATCCGCACGGTCCCGGGCGGCGACGACAGTCCGTCGCCGCCTCGGGATCGGGCCAGGGTCCCCGAGCCCTGCTGCGGACCGGACTAGCGCCTAGCAACCCGAAGTCGACGCCCGTTCGGCAACGATCCGCGGTGCCCGGACCGGTCGGGGTGCCGCGCCGGCTTCGGCCCAGGACCCGGTCCCGGACCGAAGCCGGACACTGCTGTCAGGCCGTCGAATCTGCCGGGCGTGTCGCCTCTCGGCGAACTCCTCGATCATCTTCGCGCAGAATGCGGGCAGGTCGTGGGGGCTGCGGCTGGTGACCAGGCCGTTGTCGACCTGGACCTGTTGGTCGACCCAGTTCCCCCCGGCGTTGCGGATGTCGGTGCGTAGGCTCGGGTACGAGGTGACCGTCCGGCCGTTGACCACGCCGGTCTCGACCAGCGACCAGGGGCCGTGGCAGATCGCGGCTACCGGCTTGTCCTGGTTGAAGAACGCCGTGACGAAGGCCATCGCGGCGGGATCCATCCGCAGCCGGTCCGGGTTGACCGTCCCGCCGGGCAGCACCAGGGCGTCGTAGTCGGCCGGATCGGCCTGGTCCACCGTACGGTCGACGGGATATCGGCTCGCCGGGCTGATGTCCTTGTTCATGGCCTGGATCTCACCGGAGGCGGGAGATATCAGGTGAACCTCCGCGCCGGCCTGCTCGGGGCTGGCGGTACTCGACATCCTCGACCCCGTCCGCAGCGAGGATCGCGACCCGCTTACCGGCCAGTTGTTGCTGACTGCCTGCCATGCTGTGGCCTCCTTCCGCGCGCCGCCCTCCGAACGGCGTCCGACTCACCTCCCGGTCCGGTTTCCGGCGCCGGCCACGGCAAACGGGACCCAGGGAGGGCGTCGGTGCGGGACAATCCGGCCGAGCGGCGCCGCCCAGCGAACCACGGGTGCGCAGAAGAGATCATTCACCCTAGGTGTGCGCGGCCGAGGCCCCCCGGCCCCCTAACGTACGAGTGGGCGGGCGCCCTAATCCGGGCTGCCAGGTTGCGGGCCGATCCCCGATGCCGGATGCCGGTCATCAGCCATACCGTCGCTGACGGCGATCGAGGTCGCCCACGCCGAAGGGATACCCACATGGACACGAACCAGACCATTTACGCGAACACTCAGCAGACCGCGAATGTGAACACGCAGCAGACCATCAACGTGGACACGCAGCAGACCATGAACGTGAACACGCAGCAGGCCGTGAACGTGGACACGCAGCAGACCGTGAACGTGGACACGCAGCACAGCGCGAGCCTCGGCTCGCAGCAGGCGGTGCAGGTGGATGCCCAGCAGAGCCTGCACGATTTCGTGCTCAACCTGCTCACCAACCCCGACGCCCGTTCGGCGTTCGACCTGGACCCCGAAGGCGCACTGCGCGCCGCCGGACTCACCGACATCACCGCCGCCGACGTACAGGACGTCGTCCCGCTGGTCGTCGACTACGCCCCCGTCCACGGACTCGCCCCGGTAACCCCCACCACCACCCACCTCGGCGTCGACCCACTCCTCACCGACACCACCGACGTCATCGGCCAACTCCAGCAGGTCACCCACCAGATCAGCATCAACAGCACCTACACCGGCGCCGACATCAAAGCCGGCGCCCTCGGCGCCATCGCCGTCGACCCCGGCACCGTCACCGCCAGCGCCACCGTCCTGCCCGGCATCGGCCTCGGCATCGGCCCCAACGGCCTGACCACCGACCTCACCGGCGTCCACGACGTCGCCCACACCCTCGACGCCGACGTCGTCAGCGCCGTCGACACCACCACCGACCCCCTCACCAGCGACCTCACCAACACCGCCACCAACCCCAACACCATCCTCGACACCACCAACAACGGCCTACTCAACACCCCCGACGGCCTCCTCAACGGCCCCCTCGCCGGCACCACCGGCCACCTCGACGCCACCCTCGGCTCCCTCGGCGTCAACGACACCCTCGGCGGCGTCACCGGCCAGGTCGACACCACCCTCTCCGGCGTCACCGGCACCGTCGACTCCCTCACCGGCGACACCAACGGCCTCACCAACAGCCTCACCGGCGACCTCACCGGCGGCCTCACCGGCGGCGCCAGCGGCGGTGTCAGCGGCGGTGTCTCCGGCAACGCCGACGCCGACGCATCCGCATCCACCAGCGGCGCGCTCGGCCTCACCGACGGACTGCTCTGACCACGGTCCCGGGTCGGAGCTGGGGCCGGACCGCCCGCCGCGGTCCGGCCCCTTTGCCGTGATTACCCCGACCCACTTGATAATTGAGCCGAAATCAGCACACTTGGTGCGGTGATGGCGGGGATCTGGCTGGACGTGCTCGATGAGATCGCCCGCACGTGCCACGAACACGGGCGGGGCGACCTGCTCCAGGCCGTCCGTCAGCGGCGTGCCCAACTGCTCGACCCGAGCCTGCGCGTCCTGGTCGTCGGCGAGCCGAACCAGGGCAAGAGCCAGCTCATCAACGCCATCGTGAACGCGCCGGTCTGCCCGGTGGGTGACGGCAGCACGACCGTCCTACCGACGGTGCTGCGGCACGCCGACGTCGCTGCGGCGACCGTGGTCCAGGCGCCGCCGCCGGCTCCGGGCCGGCCCGCCGGCCCCGCCGTCACCGCGACGGTGGAGCGCACCCCGGTGCCGCTAAACGAGATCGCGGCCGGGGTGGCCGGCAGCTACGGGCGCCTGCCCGGCGGCGGCCCGGCGTACGTCGAGATCGGACTGCCCCGGGCGTTGCTCGGCGCTGGCCTGGTGCTTGTGGACACGCCCGGCACCGACGAGGTGGCCCTGCTCAACGGCGCCGCCGCGCCGAACCGGGCGGACGCCGTGCTGCTGGTCTCCGACTCCACCCGCGACCTCTCGGTGGCCGAACTGAACATGCTGCTGCACCTCACCCGATCGCATCCGAACGTGGCGGTGGTGCAGACCAAGACCGACCTGGTGCCCGACTGGCGCGCGGTGGCCGAGCGCAACCGGCGGCACCTGGCCGAGGCCGCGGTTCCCGCGGCCCTGATCCCGGTGTCGGCGACGCTGCGGCTGCGGGCGGCCACCGCCGACGACCACGCGCTCAACGCCGAGTCGGGTTTCCCAGCCCTGATCGCCCGGCTACGGCGGGACCTGGCCGGCAAGGCCGACGTGCTGGCCCGGGCGTCGGTGGGGATGACCGCCCGGACGGTGGTGGAGCAACTCGCCGCGCCGCTGCGCGCCGAGTTGGAGAGCCAGGCGGCGGAGGAGCAGTCCGGTCCGATCTCGCGGCTGCACGCGGCCCAGCGCGAGGTCGACGAGCTGCGCCGCTGTTCCACCCGCTGGCAGAACACCCTCGCCGACGAGATGGGCGACCTGCTCTCCGACCTCGAGTACGACCTGCGCGACCGGACCCGGCAGATCCTGCGGATGGTCGACGAGGCGTTCGACACGGCCGACCCGCTGGTCGCCTGGGACACCTTCCAGGAGTGGCTGGCGCGCAGCCTGACCGAGGCGGCGGAGGCGAACCACGAGTGGTTGGTCCAGCGCTGCGACTGGGCGGCCCGGCGGGTGGCCGGCAACTTCGCCCGGTACGGCTACGACGTGCTGCCGCCGTGGTCGATGACGGTCCCGGAGGACCTGGCCGACCGGCTGCCGGAGCTGGAACGTCCGAATATCGACCGGTTCACCGCGAGCCAGAAGGTGATCACCGGCATGAAGGGCTCCTACGGCGGGCTGCTGATGTTCGGTCTGGCGATGACGCTGGCCGGGATGCCGATGATCAACCCGGTCTCGATCGGCGCCGGCGCGCTGTTCGGCGGCAAGAGCATCCGCGACGAGAGCCGGCAGCTGCTCCGCCGCCGGCAGGCGACGGTCAAGACGGCGATCCAACGGCACGTCGACGACTTCTTCATCCGGGTCAACAAGGACTGCCGGGACACCGTCCGGCAGGTCCAGCGCCTGCTGCGGGACCACTTCACGGTCCTGACCGAGGAGTTGCAGGAGGCCATCGTCCAGTCGTTCCGCACCGCCAAGCAGGCCGCCGACACCGACGCGGCCGTCCGTGACCAGCGCCAGCGCGAGATCCGGGCGAAGATCACCCGGTTGGCGGCGCTCTACGAGCAGGCCCAGCAGTTGTCCGTCGCACGGCCCGCCCCGGCGACGCTGGGGCGGCGGGCATGACGGTCGGCCTCCGACTGGACGAGGCGGTGTGGGGGCTGCTGCACCAGGCCCTGGAGCTCTACCGGGACAACCCCCGGGCCACCGGACACCTCCGCCGCCAGCTGGCCCGGCTGGAGCAACCGCTGCGCATCGCGATCGCCGGCCCCTGGCGGTCGGGCAAGTCGACCATGCTGAACGCGCTGATGGGCGAGGAGGTCGCGCCGGTCGACGGCGCGGACGGCAGCGGTGCGTTCACCTGGTACGAGGACGGCGCGCAGCCGCACGCCACCGCCTACTCCACCAGCCAACCCCCACAGGAACTGGCGATCGGGAAGTCGCCGACCGGAATGCGGGTGGATCTCGTCGGCTGGCGGGCGGGCGAGCTGCGCGACATCGTGGTGCGGTGGCCGACCCGGGCCCTGCGCCAGGTGACCCTGATCGACACGCCCGCGATCACCGGCGTCGACGAGCACGGCCGGACGCCGGTGATGGACCGGGTGTTACGGGACGCTGACGCGGTGGTGTACCTGACCCGCGACGGGCGCGGCTCGGACCTGCGGGCGCTGGAGTCGGGCCGGGAGAGCGCGGTGGGTCAGGCCGCCCCGGTGAACGTGATCGTGGTGCGGTCCCGGGTCGACGAGACCGGCGGCGGTCGCATCGACGCGCTGCTCACCGCCCGCCAGCTCGCCCGGCGGCAGCACCGCGACCCCCGGGTGACCGCGCTCTGCGTGCACGTGGTGGCGTGCAGCGGGCTGGTCGGCCTGGCCGGTCGGGTGCTCAGCGAGTCGGATTTCGGGGCGTTGGCGCAGGTAGCCCGCGTGCCCCGTGCCGCGCTGGAGCCGTTCCTGCTCTCCGCCGACCGCTTCGTCCGTGACGAACTGCCGGTGGAGGTGGCCGGCGGGACCCGCGCCGCGCTGCTGGACCGGCTCGGCCTCTTCGGCGTCCGGCTGGCCACCACCCTGGTCCGCACCGGCTGCGACAGCCGGGTGGCGCTCTCCGCCGAGCTGATCCGGCGCAGCGGACTGGGTGAGCTGCGCGAGTTGGTGAGCCGCTTCTTCGTCGACCGGCGGGACACCCTCAAGGCGCGGTCCGCGCTGGCCGCCGTCGAGGCGGTGCTGCGCGCCGATCCGACCCACGGCAGCGGCGAGCTGCTCGGCGCCGTCGAGCAGATCCTCGCCGGCGCCCACGAGTTCCAGGAGTTGCGCCTGCTGGCGGCGCTGCGCGACGGCGGGCTGGGCTTCGACGCCGAGCTGGCCCGGGAGGCACGGCGGCTGGTCGGCGGTGACGGGGTCGGCCTGGACGCGCGGCTGGGCGTCGAGCACGACGCGTCCGTGCAGCGGCTCTGGGAGGCGGCGTCGCAGGCCCAGTGGCGGTGGCGGGAGCGCGCCGAGGACCCGCTGCTTCGGCTGCCGCAACGGCGTGGCGCGCAGGTCGTGGTCCGCAGCTGCGAGGGGATGCTCGCCGAGCTGGCCGAGGGCGGCCGATGACCGCGCCGCCGCGGGGTGCCACGGCGAACCCGGCCGCCGGGCCCGTGCCTGGCCGCTGTGGTCGAGTCCGTGGTCGGCCTGGGGTTGCTCAACCTGCCGAATCGGAGCGGGTCGCGTTCGGCGCGCGGGTTACCGGGCGCGGATGACCCGCCCGACGACCAGGCTCACGGCAGCCGCCAGGACGAGTCCGGGCGGTGGCACACCGCGTCCGCTCGGCGGGGCGGGCAGGCGAGGGTGCCCGCCCGTCCGGGCCTCCGCAACGGTGGGACGAAGGGGCCGATCGGCCCCGGACGACCGGCGGTACCGGGCCGGCGACGAACGCCCAGAGCACGGGCGTGGTCGACTTCGGATCGGGCTTGGGCGTGTCTGGCACGATTCCTCCTTCGTGTCGCTGAGGTGGCCCACCCCCGGCCGCTCGCCCGGGGCGGCACCCGACCGGCCCGACCGGTGCGCCTCCGTTCGTCCCGCCGCCCGCGCCGTCCACAAGCCACCCTGCCGCCCGTTGCGGTACAACCACACAGCGTTGCAGTATGAGTTCTGGACGTAGGAGGGAACCCCTGGGTGCCGCGCCGGGCGGCACCGGGGACCGGCCCGTGTGCCACGACAATGCCGGCCCGGCCCCCTCGGCCACTAGGGTCGGGGCTCATGCGGAGCAAGCAGGAGCTGGGCGCGGCCATCCGGCGGGACCGGCGGGCGGCACTCGTCGTCAACGCCCACTCCCGCCGGGGTCGCCGGCTCTACGAACGCGCCCGGTCCCGGCTGGCCGCAGCCGGGTTCCACCTGCTCGGCACCTACCCGGTCGACCGGCCGGACCAGTTGGAGCAGACCCTCACCGAGGCCGGCGGCCTCGGGCCGGACCTGCTGGTCGCCGGCGGCGGCGACGGCACGCTCAGCGCCGCCGCGCGGCTGCTCGCCCACCGGGACGTGGCGCTCGGCCTGCTGCCGCTGGGCACCACCAACAACTTCGCCCGGACCGTCGGCATCCCCCTCGACCTCGACCGGGCCGTCGAGGTGCTCACCGACGGCAAGGTGGTCGACGTCGACCTCGGGCTCGCCGACGGGGTGCCGTTCACCAACCACGTCGGCGTCGGCCTGTCCGCCGACATCATGCTCCGCACACCGCCCCGGCTGAAGCGCCTCACCGGGCGGCTCGCGTACCCGGTCACCGCCCTGGCCCTGCTCGCCCGGCACCACCCGCTGCGCGCGACCGTCCGCGCCGGCGGCGTCGCGCACGAGTTCGTCACCCACCAGCTGTACGTGGCCAACGGCGGCTTTCACGCCGGCCGGCCGATCACCGCCGACACCGACGCCGACGACGGGCTGCTGGTCGCCTACCCGGTCGGCGGGCCGACCCGGCGCGGCCTGCTGCGGGATACCGCGCGCAACGCGGCGACCGGCCACCGGCGCAGCGTCACGGACGAGCCGTTCCTCGCCGTCGGTGGCCTACGGCTGGAGACCAACCGGCCGGCGCGGGTCGAGGTGGACGGCGAGCTGCGCGGGTGGACCCCGGTCCGCATCGACCTCGACGCCAACGCGCTGCGCGTGATGGCCCCCGCCGACACCGTCGACCGTTGACCTGCGTGCCGGATGCCGGCGCCTGGGGCGAGTTCGTCGGGGCGTCATGTCATGATGCCGCTCCCGTCGAGGCGAGGAGCACACCGGTATGAATACGGTGGACCCGGAGTCCCTGACGGCAGGGGTCGAGCCGCTCGAACCCGACGCCGGCCAGGGTGGCTGGACGACGCTGCTGCCGGTGCTGACCGCGGCGGAGCGGCGACGGGTGGAGGTCGGCCCCACCGATGCCGACGCCCGGATCACCGACGTGCTCCGGGCGGTCGCCGACACCTACCACTGGAGCACGTCGGTGACCAGCGTGCCCAAGTGGGCCGCCGTCGTGGCCTGGCCGGCCGCGCAGCGGCGCCGGGCCGCGCTGGCCCTGCACCGGGCCGCCACGACGCCGACCTGGTGCCGGCCCTCTCCGCCCTGCTCAGCGCGCTCAGCCAGGACCACGTTGTCCCGGTCGAGGTGCGCCGCCGCGCGATCCAGCTGCTCGCCGAGGCGGTCGACCGGTCCACCGGTCGCCGGCTGCCGTCCTGGCTGCTGCACGACGGCGACGAGTTCGGCCCGCTGGCCCGCGCCCACCTCGGCGACCTGCTCGCCGCGGGCGTGCGGAGCGGCTCACGCACTGCGCCACACTGGCGAAACCGGCCGCGCCGGCGGCCTGGCTACGCCGCCTCGACACGCACCTCGCGGCCGCCGAGGGCGGCCGCGACGCGGTCCGGGCACTCCTGGCCGGGTTCGCCGCCCACCAATGGTCGGTGCACGACGACACCGACCTCCTGCTGCGCGGCCTCGTGTGGGCGCTGTCGCGGGACCCCGGTGAGGCGGCCACGAAGCTGCTGGGGCGGGTGACGGCGACCGCGGCGGCGGCGCCGCGGGACGCCCCGGGGTCCCCGTGCGCCCGGCGCACGGCCGTCGCGGCCGTGCCGCTGCTGGCCGGGCGTGACGGCGAGACGCCGGCGCGGGTCCTGACCCGGCTGTCCGCGACGGTGCGGAACAAGGCCGTGCGGGCCCGGGTGCAGGCCGCGCTGATCCGTCCGTGAATGCAGGTGCGACCCGGCGGACCGAGGGTGTCGGGAAGCTGTCGCTTCGGGGCGTACGCGGTGACGACGGCACGCCGACAGCCGGCACCCGAACCCGACATTCCGCTGGCCGGTGGGCGTACCCGGGCCGCGGGGCGGGCTGGTGCCGCACGGCACGCAAAGCGGCGAAGAGGCGGCCCGCTCCCGCTGCCGGCGCGCGCCGCCGTTTGCGGTGCCGGCACGCCGGGTAGACGCCGCTGTCCGTCGCAGAGAAAGGCCCGAAGGTGGACAACAACGAGTTCATCGGCTCGGTGGCGGATCGCCTGCGCACATCGTCCGAGCAGGCGACCGCCATCACGCGTGCCACCCTGACCACCCTCGCCGAGCGGATCGAGGGAGGCGAGGCGCGGGACCTTTCCGCCCAGCTCCCCGACGAACTGCGGGCCTACGCGTTCGCGCCGCGGGAGAAGGCGGAGCGCTTCGGGCTCGACACGTTCGTCCAGCTGGTCAGCGGCCGGGCCGAGGTCGACGGGGACACGGCGAAGGCCGGGGTGCGCGCGGTCTTCGACACGCTCCGCGAGGCCATCCCGCCGGGGGCGTACGACGACGTCGTCACTCACCTCCCGGCGGAGTTCTGGGACCTCACCGACTCGGCCGGCCGGTACGACGGGAAGCGCGGGCGCGGGTGACCGGCGTGAGCCTCAGCGCCGTCCGTCCCGGTCGGCCACCCGGCCGACCGTGGCCGCCGGCGTCACCCTGGCCAGGCCGAGCCGGTCGATCGCGGCCGCGGCGAGCTGCTCCGGGGTGAGCGAGACGTCGAGCACCAGCACCGACTCGTCGGGCTGGTGCCGTTCGAGTGTGGCGAGCTGCGACTCCAGCAGGCTCGCCGGCATGTAGTGCCCCGCCCGGCGGGCCATCCGGTCCCGGATGACCTCCGCAGGCCCGTCGAGGTGGACGAAGTCCACCGCCGGTGGGCCCTGGCGCAGCACGTCCCGGTACGACCGCTTCAGCGCCGAGCAGGCAAGCACCGTCGACACGCCCTCGGCGGCACGGTCGGCCATCCAGCGGGCGAGGTCGCGCAGCCAGGGCCACCGCGCGGCGTCGTCCAGCGGCACACCGGCGCGCATCCGGGCCACATTCGACGCCGGGTGGAACTCGTCCGCCTCGGCGAACGTCAGCCCGGTCAGGCTGCTGATCTCCCTGGCCACGGTTGTCTTGCCGGCGCCGGACACGCCCATCACGACGACGTGCCGGGTGGGTCGCCCGCCGCCGGCGGCCGCGGGATGCTCACCAGTCATGGACCGTGCCGTCCTTGAGACGGTTGAAGGGCAGGTAGGCGGCGACGTACGGGAACCGGGCGGCGGCCTGCTCGTCGAGTTCGACCCCGATGCCCGGCTGGTCTCCCGGGTGCAGGTAGCCGTCGGCGAAGGTGAACGACTGCCGGAACACCTCGTTGGTGAGCCGCCCGTGCGGCATGTACTCCTGGATGCCGAAGTTGTGGATGGCCAGGTCGAGGTGGAGCGCGGCGGCCATGCCGACCGGTGAGATGTCGGTCGGGCCGTGGATGCCGGACTTGATCTGGTACTGAGCGGCGAAGTCGAGCAGCTTGCGCATGGCGGTGATGCCGCCGGTGTGGGTGACGGCGGACCGGACGTAGTCGATCAGCTGTTCGCGGATGAGCGTCTGGTAGTCCCACACGGTGTTGAAGACCTCGCCGATGGCCAGCGGGGTGGTGGTGTGCTGGCGGACCAGCCGCAGCGCCTCCTGGTTCTCCGCCGGGGTGCAGTCCTCCAGCCAGAACAGGTCGTACGGTTCGAGGGCCTTGCCGAGCCTGGCGGCCTGGATCGGGGTCATCCGGTGGTGGCCGTCGTGCAGCAGCGGCAGCTCCGGGCCGAACTCGTTGCGCACCGCCTCGAACACGCCCGGCAGGTGGCGCAGGTACGCGCGGGTGTCCCAGTCCTCCTCGGCCGGCAGCGGAGTGCGCTGCGCCGGTTCGTAGTCGTAGCGCCTGCCGTCGGCGTTGGGCTGCGCGGCGACGCCGTACACGGCGTTGATGCCGGGCACGGAGGTCTGCACGCGGATCGACCGGTAGCCGAGTGCGAGGTGCGTGCGGATGGAGTCGAACAGCTCCGGCAGGTCCCGGCCGGAGGCGTGCCCGTACGCCATGATCCCGGTGCGGGACGCGCCCCCCAGCAGCTGGTACAGCGGCATGCCGGCGGCCTTGGCCTTGATGTCCCAGAGGGCGACGTCCACCGCCGCGATGGCGGCCATGGTCACCGGCCCGCGCCGCCAGTACGCCGAGCGGTACAGAAACTGCCAGGTGTCCTCGATGCGGTGCGGATCCCGCCCGATCAGCAGCGGGACCACGTGGTCGCGCAGGTAGGAGACGACGGACAGCTCCCGCCCGTTGAGAGTGCCGTCGCCCAGGCCGGTGACGCCGTCGTCGGTGGTGATCTTCAGGGTGACGAAGTTGCGGTCGGGGCTGGAGACGATGACGTCGGCTGCGACAATCTTCACGGGGTGCCTTTCTCAGGTGGTGCGCTCAGCGCAGGGTGCTTCCGGCGGGGCGACCGTCGATCATGGGCAGTTCGTCCCGGCGCGGCAGACCCTCCCAGTCGCCGTGGCAGGCGACGGCGAAGGCGCCGACGGTGACCGCGCGGCGCAGCCGGTCGGCCAGGTCCAGCCCGTCGAGGTAACCGGAGAGGTAGCCGGCGGTGAAGGCGTCGCCCGCGCCGACGGTGTCCACCGCGGTGACCGCCACCGCCGGGGCGTGCCGGACGCCCTCGCGGGTGTAGGCGCGCGCGCCGTCGGCGCCCAACTTGACCAGCACCGTCTCCACCCCGCGCCGGAGCAGGCCGGCCACGGCCGTGTCCTCGTCCGATCCGGCCTCGGCCACCAGGTCCAGCTCGTCGGCGGAGGCGATGACCAGTGAGGCGTGCGCGGCGAGCGGGGCGAGCGCCGCGCGGGCGGCGTCCCGGGACCAGAGGCGGGCCCGGTGGTTGACGTCGAGGGAGACGTGGATTCCCGAGCGTGACGCCGCCTGCGCCGCCCAGGTGACCGCCGCGCGGGCGCTGTCCGACAGCGCCGGGGTGATCCCGGTCAGGTGCAGCAGGCGGGCGCCGGCGGCGAGCGGCCCGCGCAGCTGGTCGGTGCTCAGCGCCGAGCCCGCCGAGCCGGCCCGGTGGTAGCGCACCCGGGTCACGTCCGCGGTTCGCCGCTCCAGGAACATCAGGCCGGCGGGCCGGTCCGGATCCCGGGTCGCGCCATCGGTGTCGACGCCCTCGGCGCGCAGCTGACGCAGCACGAACTCGCCCAACTCGTCGTCGCTGACCCGACCGGCCCAGGCGGCCCGGTGGCCGAGCCGGGCCAGGCCGATCGCGACGTTGCACTCCGCGCCGGCCAGATGCATGGTCAGCGGCCCGCCGCCGGCCAGCGGGCCGGACGAACGCAGCGACACCAGCGCCTCGCCGGCGGTGAGCAGGTCGACGGCGGTCACGAGCCCGCCCCGGCGCCGACTGCCGCGAGGTAGGCCCGGGCCCGGGTCCGCAGGGCGGCGAGGTCGCCGCCGGAGGCGGCGTCACCCACCAGAGGCCCGCCGACGCCGACGGCGATCGCCCCGGCGGTCAGGTAGGCGGGCAGCTCGGCCAGGCCCACCCCACCGACCGCGACGAACGGGATGTCCGGGAAGGGGTCGCGCAACGCCTTGAGGTACGCCGGCCCGCCCAGCGAGGCGGGGAAGAGCTTGACCGCGGCCGCCCCGAGCCGCACGGCGGTGTACGCCTCGGTCGGGGTGAGCGCGCCGGCGGCGACCGGGAGGCCGCGGCGGGCGGCTTCGGCGATCGAGTCGACCACGGCCGGGGTGACCACGAACTGAGCTCCGGCGGCGGCCACGTCGGCGACCGCGGCGGTGGTGAGCACGGTCCCGGCTCCGACCAGACAGTTGTCGGGCGCGGCGGCCCGGATGGCCTCGATGGCGTCGAGCGCGCCGGGCGTGGTCAGGGCCACCTCCACGATGCGGACGCCCTCGTCGAGCAGGGTGGTGCCGGTGGCGACCGCGGCGGCGGTGTCGGCGCCCCGGATGACCGCCAGCAGGCGGGTGGCGGCCAGGTCGGCGGTGAGGTCGAGGGCCATGGTCACCATTCCGCGTAGGAGCCGTCGAGCTGCCGGAAGGTGGGACTGCGCCAGGCGTGGCCGCGCTTGTCGGCCGCCCGTACCGCCTGCTCGTCGACCTCGATGCCCAGCCCCGGTGCGGTGAGCCGCTCCACGTACCCGTCGACGAACGTCAGCGAGGTCCGGTCGAGGCAGTAGTCGAGCACCTCCGCGCCAAGGTTGTAGTGGATGCCGATGCTCTGTTCCTGGATCAGGTAGTTCGGCGTGGCGAAGCCGACCTGCAGGCAGGCCGCCAGGGCGATCGGCCCGAGCGGGCAGTGCGGGGCGAGCTGCACGTCGTAGACCTCGGCCAGCGCGGCGATCTTGCGTACCTCGGTGATCCCGCCGGCGTGCGAGAGGTCGGGCTGGGCGACGGCGATGCCGGCCTGCAGGACGGGCAGGAACTCCTGGCGGCTGTAGAGCCGCTCCCCCGTCGACACCGGCGTGGTGGTGGAGCGGACGAACTCACCGATGAGGTGGGAGTTCTCCGGCACGACCGGCTCCTCCAGGAACAGCGGCCGGTACGGCTCGAGCAGGGGTGCGATGCGGCGGGCGTTCGCGAGGGTGAACCGGCCGTGGAAGTCGACGGCCACGTCGCGGTCGTCGCCGAGCACCTCGCGGGCGGCGGCCACCCGCCCCACGACCGCGTCCATTTCGGCGACGGACGCGATCGGGCTCATCCGCCCGGAGGCGTTCATCTTCACGGCGGTCAGGCCGGCCTCGACCTGCGCGGCGATGTGGTCGCGGACCTCGCTGGGCTCGTCGCCGCCGACCCAGCCGTAGACCCGGATCCGGTCCCGGACGGGGCCGCCGAGCAGCTGGTGCACCGGTGCCCCGTACCGCTTGCCGGCGATGTCCCACAGCGCCTGGTCCAGGCCGGCCACCGCGCTGGCCAGGATCGGGCCGCCCCGGTAGAAGGAGCCCTTGGTCATGACCTGCCAGTGGTCCTCGATCCGCAGCGCGTCCCGGCCGACGAGCAGCTCGCTGAGCTGCTCGACGGCCGTGCGGACGGTCTCGGAGCGGCCCTCGCAGGTCGACTCGCCCCAGCCGACGATGCCGGACTCGGTCTCCACCCGGACGAACAGCCAGCGGGGTGCGACGAGGAAGGTCTCGACTCGTGCGATGGTCGTCATGTTTCTCAGCCCTTCGTCGCGCCGGCGGTCAGCCCGGAGACCACGTACTTCTGCACGAACAGGGCGATCAGCATGATCGGCAGGGTGACGACGGTGGCCGCCGCCATCAGGCCGCCCCAGTCGATGCTGGCGTAGCCGACGAAGTCGAAGATCGCCACGGGCAACGTCTTGGTGTCGGCGCCGGAGAGCACCAGGGCGAACATGAAGTTGTTCCAGGAGAAGATGAACGACAGGATGCCGGCGGTGGCGATGCCGGGCACCGACAGCGGCAGCGTGATCCGGCGGAACGCGCCGATGTGGGTCAGCCCGTCGACGAGCGCGGCCTCCTCGAGTTCGGTGGGCAGGCCGTCGAAGTAGCCCATCATGATGTAGACCACCAGCGGCAGCGACACGAACATGTGGCTGAGGATGAGCACCCCGAACCCGCCGACCATCTGCAGGTTGGAGAAGACGTAGTACCAGGGCACCAGGAGCGAGACGCCGGGGATGACCCGCGCCATGAGCACGACCAGTGCCGACTTCCTCATGTTGAAGCGGCTCATCGAGTAGGCGGCGGGCACGCCGAGCAGGAGCGACAGCACGGTCGCGGCGAAGGCCACCCAGAGGCTGTTGACGATGAACTGGACGTAGTTGGCCTGCTGCAGGACCGTGCCGTAGTTGTCCAGGGTGGGCGAGAAGACCAGCGCCTTGCTCGTGTCGTAGATGTCGACGTTCGTCTTGAGGGACGCGGCGATCATCCAGAGCAGCGGCGCCATCAGGGCGATCACCACGACGGCGAGGGCCACCACGCGGAACGCCTGGTACCCGGATCGGGGCTTCATCGCTGCGCCCCCTTCTTCCGGGCCGTCAGGGCCCACATCGAGCCGATGATGATCAAGAAGAAGAGGATGAGCACGGTGGAGGAGAGGCCGTACTCGTTGTAGTCGAAGCTGAGGCCGTAGGCATACACGTTGAGGGTCTCCACCTCGTGGAACGAACCGCCGCCGCGGCCCTTGGTGGCATAGAGGATGTCGAAGGTCTTCAGCGCGTCGATGCCGCGCAGCAGGACCGCGACGATCACGGTGGGCATCAGCAGCGGCAGGGTGACATGCCGGAACCGCTGCCAGGCGCTGGCGCCGTCGATGAGCGCCGCCTCCTGCGGCTCGTCGGAGAGCGAGGTCAGGCCGGCGAGCAGGATCAGCACGACCATCGGCGTCCACTGCCAGACGTCGATGAAGATCGTGGTGGGCAACGCCGAGTGCTGGCCGGCGAGCCACGGCTGCGGGCCGATGCCGACCCAGCCGAGCACCTGGTTGGCCAGGCCGATGTTGGGGTCGAAGATGAGCCGCCACATCATGCCCACGGCGACGGGCGTGGCCACCAGCGGCATGAGGATGGCGACCCGAACCCACTTCTCGCCCTTGAACGGCCGCCACAGCAGCAGGGCGATCGCCATGCCGAGGACGACCTCGAAGAGGAGCGCGACGCCGGTGAACGCCACCGTCCGCGCCACGGCCGGCCAGAACCGGTCGGTGTCCGAGAGGACCTCGACGTAGTTCTGGAAGCCCACGAACTCCGACTCGGCCCGGACCGAGCCTTCGGCGTCGGTCAGGCTGAGGTACCCGGTCCAGGCCAGCGGGAAGACGATCAGCGCCGCGACGAAGGCCATGGCCGGCGCCGCGAAGAGCCACTTACGGTGCTCGTTGGCCCAGCGGGACCAGGCCGACACGTACCCGACGGGGGCGACGCCGCCGGGCGCTCGGGTGGGGGTGGTGACGGTTGCCATCAGATCTCCGGGGTCCGGGTGACGGAAGCAGGTGGCGGAGCGGATCGCTCCGCCACCTGCTGGTGGCCTACTTGGCCTCGTCGTCGAGGAACTTCTGGAACGCCTCGTTGGCGGTGTCGGCCGCCGCAGCCGGGTCCTTGCCGGCGATGGCGTCCACGATGGGCTGGCCGACGATCTCGCGGGCCTCGGCGACCTTCACGACCACCGGCCGGTCGTGGGCGACGCCACCGGCGGTGCTGGCCGCGATGGCGTCCACGAGGTCCTTCGGGTAGCTCGCGGTGCCCTCCGGGTTGGCCCAGACCGAGGTGCGGGCGCCCGGCACGCCGGACTTCTGCTGCGCGAGGGTCTGCGCCTTGCTGGTGGCCCACTCGATGAACGTCCAGGCGTTGCTCTGGTTCTTCGAGCTGTCGTTGATGCCGAGCGCCCAGGACGGGATGTTGTAGGGCTTGGAGCCGGCGGGGCCGGCCGGGAACGGCGCGAAGCCGACGGTGTCGGAGACCTTCGACTTGGCCGGGTCGGTGGCGTTCTTGTACAGCGAGTTGGCCTCGGTGTAGAACGCGGCCTTGCCCTGCGTGAAGATGGCCATCGCCTCGGGCCAGCTCATGTCGGTGCTGACGTTCGCCGGGCCGTTCTCCCGGATCAACCCGCCGTAGAAGGCGTACGCCTGCTTGGCGGCGTCGCTGTTGACGGCGGCCTTGCCGCTGGCGTCGACGAAGTCACCACCGAAGCTGTAGAGGAAGCTGGAGAACTGGGTGACCGCCGGCGACTTGCCGGTACGTGCGACGAAGCCGGCCACTCCCGGCTCGGCCGCCTTGATCTTGACGGCGGCGGCCTTGAGCTCGTCGAGGGTCTTCGGCGGGGCGGTCAGCCCGGCCTTGGCCAGCAGGTCCTTGCGGTAGTAGAGGACCTCCTGCTCCGTGATGATCGGGACGCCGACCGGCTTGCCCTCGTACGTGGTGGCCTCGACCGGGCCGGCCTGGAAGTCGGCGAAGTCCCAGTCGGCGTTGGACTTCACCTTGTCGGACAGGTCCGCGAGGTACTTGTTCTTGGCGAACAGCTTCCCCTCCTGCAGGGGGCGGTACATCATCACGTCGATGTCGCCGGAGCCGGCGTTCAGCTTGACGTTGTACTGGTCCGACAGCTGGTCCTCGCCGAGCTGGGTGAGCTCGACCTTCAGGCCGGTCTGCTTCTCGAACTCGGGCAGGGCCTGCTTGATGTTCTCGGTCCACACGTGGTTGGCCAGGGTGACCCGGACCGTCTTCGACGCGCCGCTGTCGTCACCGCCGCCGCACGCGGACAGGCCCATGGCGGCAACCACGGCCAGAGAAGTGCCGATTATCGCTCGACGTCGCACGTCCCTCTCTCCTTCTGTCGTGGTCGCCGCCCCGGGGGAAGAGCGCCACCTCGTCGTTAACATCTGCTTAACGTCGGCATGCTAGGCCGATAAAGCGGATTTATTCAAGAGGGAGTAGCCAACTGATATGATCCGCTGCGTGGAACGGTCCTCAGCGGTCGCAACCAGCCGGAGCACCCCCGCCGAGGTCGGGCTGCACGCACGGGTTCTCGACCACCTCGGCACGGTCATCTGCGGTGGCGACCTGGCACCCGGCTCCGTCCTCAACATCGACGAGCTGGTCGACCGGTACGCCGTGTCCCGCTCGGTCGTCCGCGAGGTCCTGCGGGTTCTCGCCTCGATGGGGCTCATCGAGACCCGCCGCCGGGTCGGGGTGATGATCCGCGCGGCGACCGACTGGAACGTGTTCGACCCCCAGGTGATCCGCTGGCGGCTCGCCTCGGCCGGTCGCATGGCGCAACTGCGGTCGATCACCGAGCTGCGCACCGCGGTCGAACCGCACGCCGCCTGGCTGGCGGCCGGCCGCGTCGACCACGACGAGGCCAGCGACCTCGTCGGCCTCGCGGCAAAGATGTGGGCCGCCGGAAAGGCCGGCGACGAGGAGCGGTTCCTCAGGCTCGACATCGAGTTCCACCGGCAGGTGCTGGCCGCCTCCGGCAACGAGATGTTCGTCAAGCTCCAGGAACTGGTGGCCGAGGTGCTCACCGGCCGGCACCACTATCACCTCATGCCGCACCACCCCGACGAGCAGGCCCTCCAGCTGCACGCCGACGTGGCCCAGGCGATCCAGCGGCACGACGGCGAACGCGCCCGGGACGCCATGGTGCAGATCATGGAACAGGCGTTCGGCGAGATGAAGTCGTTGTGGGAGCAGACCGGCCGGCCCGCCGACCACTAGCGCCCGGGCCTCCCGGTCCCGGTTTGGTGCCGGGAAGCCCGGGAAGCCAGTCCTACCGGGCACGAGGCCGGGCCTCGTGTCACAACCGGAGGGAGGCCGAGATGACCGGACGAGAGCAGCTGCACGATCTGCGCCAACAGGCCCACAACGCGGGCATCGAGGGCAACTCGAAGATGACCGAGAGCCAGCTGCGCGACGCCCTCAAGAAGGTCGGCAAGGGGATGGAGCCGCAGGCGGCGAAACGGGAAGCCAAGAGCTGACACGGCTGCCGCACCCCGCTGACCGCCCCGACCGGGGCGGTCAGCGGCCCCGGCGCCCCAGATCGCCGCGCACCGCGCGGTGACGTGTCCATCGCGCCTCACGCCAGGTGCCCACCCAGCCGGGTGTAGCCGCGCAGCAGGTCCCGCGCGATGATCAGCCGCTGCATCTCGTCGGTGCCCTCGAAGATGCGGTAGAGCCGCACCTGCCGGTACCACCGCTCGATCGGCAGTTCCCGGGTGTAGCCCATCCCGCCGTGGATCTGCAGCACCCGGTCGACCACCCGGTTGACCATGCCGGCGCCGTAGAGCTTCGCCATCGACGAGGCGTGCCGTGGGTCCATCCCCTGGTCGACCGTCCAGGCAGCCCGCAGGATGAGCCAGCGGGCGGCCTCCAGCTCCGTCTCGGAGTCGGCGATCATCCACTGGATGGCCTGGTTGGCGCCGATCGGCCGGCCGAACGTCTCCCGGCTGTTGGCGTGCTCGATCGCCATCCGCAACGCCCGCTCGGCGATACCGACGGCGTGCGAGGGGATGGTGTAACGCCCCTTGCCGATCCACTCCATCCCGAGGGTGAAGCCCTGGCCCAGCTCGCCGAGGATGTTGCGGTCGGGCACCCGGACGTCGGAGAAGACCAGCGAGGCCGGCCCGCCCTCACCCATCGTCTGGATGAACTCCGACCGCCAGCCCATCGCCCGGTCGACCAGGAACGCGGTGGCCCCGCCGTCGCGCGCGCCCTTCTCCCGGTCGGTCACCGCGATGACGATGGCGAAGTCGGCCTCGTTGCCGCCGGTGATGAAGGTCTTCTCACCGTTGAGGACCCAGTCGCCGCCGTCGCGACGGGCGCTGAGCTTGATGTTGGCCGCGTCGGACCCGGCACCCGGCTCGGTGATCGCGAAGCAGCTGCGCCGCTCCCCCTCGATCGTCGGGATCAGGTACTCCCGCTTCTGCTCGTCGTTGGCGTGGAACAGGATGTTGTCGGCCTCACCGCCGAAGCGGAACGGCACGAACGAGCGCCCGATCTCGGTCCAGATCAGCGACTGCGTGACGGCCGGCAGGTCCATGCCGCCGTACTCCTGGGGCGTGGCCAGCCCCCAGAAGCCGAACGTGCGCGCCTTGAGCTGCAACTCGCGCAGTTCGCTGTGCTCCAGCCCGGGCTGGTGCACCCGCTCCCGCCGGAGCAGTTCCTGCTCCAGCGGCATGACCTCCCTGGCGATGAAGTCGCGGGCCGTGTCCCGGATGGCCCGCTCCTCGTCGGAAAGCGCGAAGTCCATGTCCCCTCCCCGGGGTTCAGAAGACGTTGACGCCGGTGAGCGCCCGGCCGATGAGCAGCCAGTCGGCGCCGTCGCGGACCGCCCGGGTGGTCAGCGCGGCCGCGTCCGAGCCGCTGTCCGGCTCGGTCGGCGCGAAGCAGCCAAGGGCGGCGCCGGAGCAGAGCCGGGGCAGCCACCGCGCCCGGTCCCAGGCCACCGCGTGGGGCGCCACCTCACGGTCGACGAAGTCGGCCGTGAGGTGGCGGATCGCCGCCTGCTCGACGGAGAGCTGAAGGTGCACGGGACTTAAACTAGCGGTGCAAGTTTAAGTCCGTCCAGACCCGGCTGTGGCAGAGTTTGCGGCGGTGCACCCGGAGAGGATTGGAGGTGCCATGCCCCGGCCGCGGCAGGCGCTGCTCAGCCGGCAACGGATCGTCGAGGCCGCCGCCGCGCTCATCGACGCCGAGGGACTGGAGGCGTTCTCCACCCGCCGGCTCGCCGCCAAACTCGGCGTGCGCGGGCCGTCGCTGTACAACCACTTCGCGACCAAGGACGAGATCCTCGACGCGGTGGCCGACAGCGTCACGTCGCGGGTGGACGTATCGTTCTTCGGCCGGGTCGACTGGCGGGAGGCGTTGCGCCGCTGGGGGCACTCCTACCGGGCGGCGCTCGCCGCGCACCCGAACATCGTGCCGTACCTGGCCCGTGGCCCGGGGCGCCGACCGGCCGCGCTGGCCATGGCCGACGCCGTCTACGGCGGGCTCGTCGAGGCCGGCTGGCCGCCGGCCCGGGCCACCCACATCGGCGCGCTGATGCGCTACTTCGTGGCCGGGTCGGCGCTGGGGTCGTTCGCCCGCGGCTTCGTCGAGGACCCGGGCCTGTACGCCGAGCAGTACCCGCACCTGACGCAGGCGCACCGGCTCGCCGAGCACCAGCAGCAGGTGGACGAGGGCGCCTTCCGGCTCGGCCTCGACGCGCTCATCGACGGGCTGTCGCGCACCTACGAGGAGCACATCGGGCCACTGCCGCCCCTCCCCTCGGCCGAGCCGGCGTACTAGAGTCAAAACTTGCGCTGCTAGTTTTGGCCGACGTACGTGAGGGGCGCGATGGATCTCGCACGGACCGACCTCTACCTCGACGGCCAGTGGGTCGCGGCTTCCACCCCCGGGCAAACCGTCGCGGTCCGGAACCCGGCGACCGAGGAGATCGTCGCGACCGTGCCGGCCGGCACGGCGGCCGACGTCGACCGGGCCGTGGCCGCGGCGCGGGCCGCGTTCGATCGCTGGGCCGGCACCACCCCGGCCGAGCGGGCGGCACACCTGGACCGGTTGCACGCCGCGCTCTCCGTCCGGGCCGACGAGATCGCCCACACCGTCGCGCTGGAGCTGGGCACCCCGCTGAAGGTGGCTACCCGGATCCAGGCCGGTCTTCCGCTCGCCGTTCTGCACAGCTACGTCGAGCTCGCCGCCCGCCCGCCGGCGGAGGAGACGGTCGGCAACTCGCTGGTGGTCCGTGAGCCGGTCGGCGTGGTCGGCGCGATCACCCCGTGGAACTACCCGTTGCACCAGGTCGTGGCCAAGCTCGCCCCGGCCCTGGCCGCCGGCTGCACGGTGGTGCTCAAGCCCAGCGAGCTGACCCCGCTGACGGCGTACCTGCTCGTCGAGGCGATCCACGAGGCGGGCTTCCCGCCCGGGGTGGTCAACCTGGTCACCGGCACCGGCCCGGTGGTCGGCGAAGCCGTGGCCGCCCACCCGGACGTCGACATGGTCTCCTTCACCGGGTCCACCGCCACCGGCCGGCGAATCTCCCACCTGGCCGCCGACCGGATCGCCCGGGTCGCGCTGGAACTCGGCGGCAAGTCCGCCAACGTGATCCTCGACGACGCCGACCTAGCCACGGCGGTCCGGGTCGGCGTCGGCAACGCCTTCCTCAACTCCGGCCAGACCTGCACAGCGTGGACCCGGATGGTGGTGCACCGGGACCGCTACGAGGAGGCCCTGGTTCTGGCCGCGAAGGCCGCCGAGCGCTACCGGCTGGGCGACCCGTTCGACCCGGCCACCCGACTCGGCCCGCTGGTCTCGGCCACGCAGCGAGAGCGGGTCGCGAACCACGCGGCCCGCGGGCTGGCCGACGGGGGCCGGCTGGTGGCCGGCGGGCCGGACGCGCCGGTGCCCGACCGCGGCTACTTCGTCGCCCCCACGGTGATCGCCGACGTCGACCCGGACAGCGCGCTGGCCCAGGAGGAGGTCTTCGGCCCGGTGCTGGCGGTCATCCCCGTCGCCGACGAGGACGAGGCGGTGGCCGTCGCCAACAACTCCCGGTACGGGCTGGCCGGCGCGGTCTGGTCCGGCGACGAGGAGCGGGCGCTGCGGGTCGCCCGGCGGATCCGCACCGGCGCCGTCGACATCAACGGGGCAGCGTTCAACCCGCTCGCCCCGTTCGGCGGCTACAAGCAGTCCGGCCTCGGCCGGGAGCTGGGCCGCTACGGGCTGGACGAGTTCCTGCTGACCAAGGCCATCCAGCGATGAGGGCGCTGGTCGCCCGGGCCACCGGCGGGCCGCTGTGGGTGGAGGACGTCGAGCTGCCCGCGCCGGGGCCGGGCGAGGTGCGGGTCGCCGTCCGGGCGGCCGGGGTGTGCCACTCCGACCTGTCCATGGTCAACGGCACGCTGGCCGCGCCGTACCCGCTGGTGCTCGGACACGAGGCGGCGGGGGTGGTGGTCGGTACCGGCGCCGGCGTCGACCGGGTGAGACCCGGCGCGCACGTGGTGCTGAACTGGGCGCCGCCGTGCCGGCGATGCTGGTACTGCGGGCGGGACGAGCCGTGGCTCTGCGAGCGGACCGGCTCGCCCGCCGCCGCCCGGGGGCACACCGCGACCGGCGAGGCGCTGCACGTCACCCTCGGTCTCGGCGCGCTGGCCGAGGAGGTGGTGGTGCCGCAGGACGGGGTGATCCCAGTCCCGGCCGGGCTGCCGTTCGAGGCGGCGGCGCTGCTCGGCTGCGCCGTGCTCACCGGCGTCGGCGCGGTCCGCCGCACCGCCCAGGTGGCTCCCGGCGACTCGGTGGCGGTGATCGGCCTTGGTGGGGTCGGCCTGTCGGTGGTCTCCGCCGCCCGGGCGGCCGGTGCCGATCCGGTGCTCGCCATCGACGTCTCGCCGGCCAAGGCCGGGCTGGCCGGACCGGCCGGTGCCACCGACTTCCTGCTCGCCGACGACACACTCAGCCGGGCGGTCCGGGACCGCACCGGGGGCCGGGGCGTCGACCACGCCCTGGAGTGCGTCGGCCGCGCCGCCACCATCCGCACCGCGTGGCGGGCCACCCGCCGCGGCGGGCAGGTCATCGTCGTCGGGATGGGCGCGAAGGACGACATCGTCGGCCTCAGCGCACTGGACATCTTCCACTCGGCGCGGACGCTGCGCTCCTCGGTCTACGGCTCCTCCGATCCGGACCGGGACGTGCCCGAGCTTGCCCGGGCCGTGCTCGACGGCACCCTCGACCTCGCACCCCTGATCACCGACCGGACCACCCTGGACGGCGCTCCCGAGGCGTTCGCCCGGATGGCCCGGGGCGAGGGCGCCCGGACCGTCGTGCTGCCCTGACTCCGCACGGACGGGCCGCGGCGCCGCCCCCCGCCCGTCCTCCTCCGACCGCCGGAATGGTTCGACGGCGGCCGATCAGCCGGCTTCCGCGCCGCCTCCTTCTCGTCAACGCACGACGGCGGGACGGCCGAAGCGCACCGGGACGCCCGGCGAGTAGAGCACGCTGACCGGCGCCGAACCGGGGGCGGGCAGACCGGCCGCGGATACCAAGTCGTCGTCGAGGGCCACCAGTTCCGCCCGGTGCAGCGGCCATCGCGGATGCGTGGTGGGCAGGTGCAGGGTTCGGCCGTACGCCCGGGTGTGCAGGCCCCAGCGGGCGGTGAGGAAGTGCTCCATCGGGCTCGGCTCGCCGATGGTGGCACCGACCCGCACGCTGAGCTGGCTGGACGCCCCACGAGGGCCGGGCCAGCGGCGGCGGCTGGTGTAGGTGAGCAGGTCACCGTCACGGCGCAGGCGCATCCGGGACCACCGGTACGGCAGCCGCAGACTGGCCTGCGCCGCGACGACGAACAGCAGCCGGGACGCGTCCAGGGATCGGAACACCACGGCCCGCCGTCCGGTGGTGTCCACGCTGTACAGGCGCACGTTGGTTTCGCAGAACGTGCCGAGATAGGGCAGGGCCGGGCCGGACAGCAGGCCGAGCCCGACCAGGCGGAACGCGATGAGGCCCACGTAGGTCCGCCCGTCTAGGACGTCCGGCCGGGTTCCGGGCGGCAGCATCGGCGCCACCACCCGCGGGTCCACCGCCCAGTGCACGAAGGCGAGATCGTGCCACCGCTGCACCAGCACCGGCCGGCGCAGCGGTCGGGTGGCCTCGGCCGTCACCGACTCGGCATCCATCTCGCCATTGTGGCCGATGGTCGGGCCGGCGCTGAGCACGGCGGCGGTCGGGTCGCCGCCGCGCGGCCTGGCCCGCGCTGCCGGCCGGCGGTCAGTCGTAGGTGAGCGGACCCACCAGCCGGATCTCCTCGATGTCAAGGGCGGCCTGGAGTTCCCGCAGCACGCTGTCGTCGATGCCGGCCGGCCGGACGGGCCGCCGACGGCCGCTGCCGGGCCCGCTCGCCGCCCAGTCCGCATCCTGGTCAATGGCCGCGGTAGAGCTCCTCGATCTCGGCGGCGTAACGCTCCTGCACCACCCCCCGCCGCACCTTCAACGTCGGGGTGAGTTCGCCGTCGGCCTCGGTGAGATCGCGGGGCAGGATGCGGAACTGCTTGATCCCCTCCGCCCGCGACACCGTCCGGTTGGCCCGGTCGACGGCGGCCTGGATCGTGCCCCGCAGCTCGGGGGATTCGCGCAGGTCCGACACCGAGGCGTCGGGGCGCCCGTGCTCGGCCCGCCACCGGGGCCACATGTGCGGGTCGATGGTGACCAGCGCGGCGACGTAGGGGCGTCCGTCGCCGACGAGCACGCAGTGGCTCACCAGCGGGTCCGACCGGACCTCGTCCTCGATCGGGGCGGGGGCGATGTTCTTGCCCGACGCGGTGACGATGATCTCCTTCTTGCGTCCGGTCACCCGCAGGAAGCCGTCCTCGTCGAGGTTGCCCAGGTCGCCGGTGCGCAGCCACCCGTCGGTGAACGTCTCCCGGGTGGCCTCGGCGTTGTTCCAGTAGCCCGGGAAGACGACGTCGCCGCGAGCCAGGATCTCCCCGTCGTCGGCGATGGCGATCTCGACGCCCGGCAGCGGCCGGCCCACCGTGCCGATCCGCACCGCCGTCGGCGTGTTGGCCGTCAGTGCGGGCGAGGTCTCGGTCAGCCCGTACCCCTCCAGCACGAGCAGGCCCGCGCCGCGGAAGAAGTGCCCCAACCGCTCCCCCAGCGGCGCCCCGCCGACGATCGCCACCTCGCACCGCCCACCGAGCGCCGCCCGCAGCTTGCGGTAGGCCAGCACGTCGAAGACCGCGCGGGCCAGGCGCAGCAGCGGGCCGGGGCCACTGGAGGTGTCCTGGGCTCGGCTGTGCCGCACCGCCACCCGGGTGGCCAGCGTGAACACCCAGCTCCGGTGCTCGTCGGCGGCCTTCTGCCGGGCCCGGTCGTACATCTTCTCGAACACCCGTGGCACGGCGAGGACGAACGTCGGGCGGTAGCGGCGCAGCTGGTCCAGCACCCCGCTGACGGTGGCGCTGTGCACCATGGTGGCCCGGGCCCGCACCATGCCGACCTGGATCAGCCGGGCGAAGGCGTGCGCCAGGGGCAGGAACAGCACGGTCGACGCCCCCGGATGGAACAGCTGCGGCAGCACCGCGGTCGCGTTGCCGACGTCCATGCCGATGTTGCCGTGGGTCAGCACGCAGCCCTTGGGCCGGCCGGTGGTCCCGCTGGTGTACACGATCGTCGCGATGTCGGCGGCCGTCACCCGGCCGCGCCGGGCGTCGACCTCGCCGGCGTCGACGCTCCGGCCGTTGCCGGCGAGCCGGATCAGATCGCCCGCGTCGATCTGCCAGGCCTGCCGCAGGGCCGGCAGGGTGTCGCGCAGACCGTCGAGCATCGCGGCGTGGTCGGCCGTCTCGACCACGCACCCCACCGCCGCCGAGTCGGTGAGGATCCAGGCCAGTTGGTCGGCGCTCGACGTGTCGTACACGGGCACCGTGACCGCGCCGATCGCCCACAGGGCGTAGTCCACCAGCGTCCACTCGTAGCGGGTGCGGCTCATCAGCGCCACCCGGTCGCCCGGCTGGACGCCGGCGGCCACCAGACCGCGGGCCACCGCCAGCACGTCGTCGCGGAACTGCCGGCAGGTGACCGTCGCCGGGCCGCCCCGCCCCGGCCGGTGCGCCGGCCAGGACCGGGGATCGGGGTCGGGCCGCACGAACTGCGGCTGGTCCGGGTCGCGTTCGGCGTTCTGCCACACCACCTCGGCCAGGCCGAGCTCGACGCCGGTGACGACCGGCGCAACTGCCATCTCCCGCACGTCCGCCCACCTGCCATCGTGTTCCGTCGCGTCAGCTCGATGATGCGGCGTGGACCGGCGGTGGATCGCCGAAACGGCGGAACCGGGCCGCCCAGCCCCGGCGGGTGGTAGACGACCGCCGGGCGCGGCCGGACCGCCGCGGGCGGCACGCCCGTGACCTGCGGCAATGGCCGGCCCCTGGTACCTGTTCTGGGCACAACCGGTGCGGTTCTGCGAGATCCTGTGATCGGGCCCTGATATCAATGCGCGAAGGAGCGGCCGTGGACCGGACCCGTCGGCGCACGCGCAGGTTGCTGGCGCTGGCCGCCGTCCCGCCGGCACTCGAGGCGGCCGTGATCGCACTGCTGACGTTCCACTCCGCGCGGGGGCTCTCGCCCCAGGTCACCGCCGTATGGCCGTACGACTCCTACCACGACATGCGTTGGTTGCTGGTCTACCACAACTCGTGGACGACGTTCCTGCTCGGCCTGCTGGCCATCACGCTGGTACGCGGGATGCTCTCCGCCGGGTTGACCGCCCTGGCCTGGCCGGAGCACACCCCCCGACCGTCGTTCCGCTGGCTGGCGCGGCGCAACCTGGAGGTGGCGGCCCTCGCGATCGTGATCATCTCACCGTGGGCGGCGCTGGCGGTGGCGTACTCGGCGCTCGCGCTGTCGTGGTACCTGCTGGCGTCGCTGCTCCCGATGCTGGTGTTGGCCCCGTTCCTGGTCCGGGGCGGCGTGGTCGACCGCTGGTGGCGGGGACTGCCGTCGCTGGCGCTGTTCGGCTGGTCGCTGCTGAACTTCGTCGTCCTCACCGTGGCCGGGGGGCTGGCCTCGGCCGTGCCGCTGTGGTGGTCCGTTCCGGTGGCCGCCGCCGCGGGGATGGCCAACGGTCTCCTCTGGCGCCGCACGGTGGCCGCCGCCGTCAGTCCCGGCCGGGTACGGCTGGCGCGGCTGCCCGTGGCGCCGCTGGCGATCGTCGTCATCATGGCCTCGTCCGTGGCCGCCCAGTCGCTGGTCGGGCTCACCGCCGGCGGGCCGACCGACTGGCGCATACCGGTGCTGACCGAGCGCCTGCCGGACCGGGTCCCGCACGCGGTGATCGCCCTCGCCGGGCACGATTCGAACTACGACGGGCGCCCGGCGGTCGACCCCCGGGTCCAACGCTTCTCCTACCGCGGGCTGGACGACCAGCAGCGGCCGTTGCCGTACGAGCCGGAGGACACCCACCAGTCCCTGGGTGCCAGCGCCGCGTTGCTGGCCACGCAGATCGACGCCCTGCACAAGCGGACGGGCCGGCCGATCGCGCTGCTCGGGGAGAGCGAGGGCGCGATGGTCGCGCGTACCTACCTGGAGAAATGGCCGATGTCGTCGGTGACCGCCGCGGTGATGTTCAGCCCACTGGGCCGGCCCGGCCGGGTCTACTACCCGCCGCCGGGTTACTCCGGGTGGGGCATGGTCGCGGGCTGGGAGCTCCGGGTGATCGCGACGCTGGCGAACACCACGAAGAAGGTCGACAGCGAACCGGACGAGCCGTTCATCCGTTCGGTGCTCGCGGACGCGCCGTTCTACCGCAACCGCACGCTCTGCCCGGTGGCCGGGGTGCGGATGATCGCCTTCCTGCCGCTGGTCACCGCCGTCGAAGCCCCGCCGGGCGAGTTCGCGCGGATCCCGACCGTTCAGGTGCCCGCGCTGCACGGGTTCCCGGTCGGTCAGGAGCGGGTGCGCCGCTCGGTGATCAACTTCCTGGCCGGGGAACCTGTCGAGCGGCCGCTGCGGGAGTACCAGTTCATCCAGTGGCTCGGCGCGGCCTGGCAGGCACCGACCCTGGCTCTGACGCTCAACCCGGTCTGGTCGGCCGGCCGCGAGGCCGACCCGGCGTTCACTGGGGACATCTGCGAGGCCCGGTGATCCGCGGCGATCGGGATACCGGCGACGCGGCACCATCCCGATGACCGGGCAGCAGCCTCCGTCCGGCACGGATGCCCCCGGCCGCCGCGAACGGGCGGATGAGAGTTCTGGTGAGGCGGCGTTGAACGGCCTGGCCCGGCGGCTCGACAAGCCGATGGGCGCCCTCGGCGTGATCTTCCTCCTCCTGGTGCTGGGCCAGACGCTCACCCACCACCCCACCGTCTCCGGCATCCTCGCCGCCGGCAGTTGGGTGCTGTGGGCGGCGTTCATCGCCGAGTTCGCCCTGCGCCTGGTCGGCGACGAACGTGCGGATCGCCCCGACCGCGCCGTCCGGGGGCACATCCCACAGGTCGTCGACGAGCCGGTCGACCGGCACCATCCGGCCCCGGGCGATCAACAGGCGGGCCAGCACCGCCCGGTGGCGGGGCCCCTTGAGCGCGACGACGCCGCCCGAAGCCACCGCCTGCAGCGGCCCCAGCACGCCGAAAAACACCTCCTGCCCCGTCGTGTCCCTGGTCACGGCCCCAATCTACGCACGCGACCCCGCTGGTCCCCGGGCGAGGCACCTCGGGCGGCATTCACCCGGGGCACTCATCCGACGCTGACTGGCTGCTGATCACGTCCAGGCAGGCTCGACCAGCAGGCGACGCCGGACCACCTGGTCGCCGCCCCTCGGCCGGCATCCACCGGCCGGCACCCGCACACCGCAGAAAGGCTTCACCGTGACTTCCAGCATCGACGGATTCGACTACCGGCGCATCCCCGTCGCCGACGGGGTGGCGCTCAACGTGGCGGTCGCCGGGTCCGGCAGCCCGGTCGTGCTGCTGCACGGCTTCCCGCAGACCCACCTCATGTGGCGGCATGTCGCCGCCGACCTCGCCGCCGACCACACCGTGATCTGCCCCGACCTGCGCGGGTACGGCGACAGCGACAAGCCCGCCGACGCCGACGGCACCGCGTACGCCAAGCGCACCATGGCCGCCGACGTCGTCGCGCTCGCCCGCGCGCTCGGTCACGAGCGCTTCCGGGCGTCGGCCGGCATCGACGTGGCACACGACCAGGCCGACCGGGCGGCCGGGAACCGGCTCCGCAATGCCGGTGACCGTTTTGCAGCAGGACTGGGGCGCGGCCCTCGGCTACGACGCGGTCGGGCTGTGGCGGGCCTGGGCCCCGGACCTGGAGCACCGCACGATGTCCTGCGGCCACTTCATGGCCGAGGAGGCCCCGGCCGAGGTGGTCGAGGCCCTACGCGCCCTGCTGGCCCGGTAGCCGGCCGGTGGCATCCGCCTGCCGGGCGGCGACGTCGCCCGGGGACGCGCGCGTCCCCGGGCGACTACCCGTCCGCCGCGCCCAGGGTCGCCAGTGCCCGGCGCAGCGCCCGGGCCCGCCCCTCTGGGGTGCGCGCCTTGAGCAGCGGCAGGAACAGCGCGTACCGGTCGCCGCGGCCGAGCGCGTCGTACGCCACGCGGGCGCGGTCGTCGCCCGCCAGCGCCGCGGCCAGGTCGTCGGGCACGGCGGCGCTGCGCTGCGGCGCGTACGCCGCCGCCCAGCGGCCGTCCGCCCGGGCGGCGGCGACCTGAGCACGGCCGGCCGGGCGCATCCGGCCGGCCGCCTCGAACGCTGCGACCCGCTCGACGTTGACCCGCGACCACGGGCTGCCGGGGCGGCGCGGCGAGTAGCGCTGCAGGAAGTGGGTCGCGTCGAGGCGGCGCCGGTGGCTGTCGATCCAGCCGTGGCAGATGGCCACGTCACCGGCCTCCGCCACGGTCACCGTGACCGCGCCGGTGCCCTTGCGGGCGATGCGCAGCCAGACGGCGGTCCGGCTGGCCCCGTACGCGGTGAGCCACCGGTCCCACTCGTCGGCGTCGGCGCAGGTGACGATCTCGGTGTCGGTCACCGCGCTGCCCGCCCGGCGAGGATCTCGACGTAGTGCGGGTTCTCCATGACCCCGAGCAGGTTGCCGAACGGGTCGACCACGGTGGCGGTCACGAAGCCGCTGCCCCGGTTCTGCGGCGGCTCGTGCGCGGTGGCACCCATCGCGAGCAACCGCGCGACCATGCCGTGCACGTCGTCGACGTGCCAGTACAGGACCGGGCCGCCCGGGCCGGGCGCCGCACCCGGCGGCCGGTAGCGGCTGTCGATCAGGCCGAGCTCGTCCTGGTCGTCGCCGAGGCGCCATTCGGCGTAGCCGTCGCGCAGGAAGTACGGCTCGAAGCCGATCAGCTCGGTGTACCAGGCCCGGGCCGCCGGCCAGTCGGCCGCCCAGTAGCTGACGTTGGCCATGCCGCGCAGTTTCGGTGTCTCCGTCATGACCTCACGTTAGGAGCGGTTGCGGAACATCTGCTTCCTCGATCTCGGGCAGAATGGGGGAGTGCTGGAAACCTCGGTACGGCTCCTGCGCCTGCTGTCGCTGCTGCAGCAGCGGCGCGAGTGGCCCGGCCCCGAACTGGCGGCGCGGCTGGAGGTCACCACCCGGACCGTCCGCAACGACGTCGACCGGCTGCGGCAACTCGGCTACCAGGTGCACTCGACCTCCGGCCCGGCCGGCGGCTACCGCCTGGGCGCCGGCACCGCGCTGCCGCCGCTGCTGCTCGACGACGAGGAGGCGGTGGCGATCGCGGTGGGGTTGCGGGCCGCGGCGGCCGGCACGGTCACCGGCATCGAGGAGGTGTCGTTGCGGGCGCTGACCAAGCTCGAACGCACCCTGCCGGCGCGGCTGCGCCCGCGCGTCGACGCGCTGCGTGCCGCGACGGTCTCGGCGGCCGCCGGGGGGCCCACCGTCGACGCCGACACCCTCACCGCCGTCGCCGCGGCCGCCCACCAGCATGAACGGCTGCGTTTCGCGTACGCCGGCCACGACGGGCGCGCCGGCGTACGCGACGTCGAGCCGCACACCCTCGTCTACACCGGCCGCCGCTGGTACCTGCTGGCCTGGGACACCGACCGGCGGGACTGGCGCACCTTCCGCGCCGATCGGCTCCGCCCGCTGCCGCCGACCGGCCCGCGGTTCGTGCCACGGGAGCCGCCCGGCGGCGACGCCGCGGCGCACGTGCTGCGCGGCGTGGCGTCGCTGGCGTTCACCTACCAGGCGCGCATCCGCGTGCAGGCGCCCGCCGCGGTGGTGGCCGAACGCAGCACCCCCACCTCGGGCCGGATCACCCCGGTCGACGACGCCACCTGCGAGCTGGTCACCGGCACGGATTCGCTGCACGACCTGGCCACGTACCTGAGCAAGTTCGACGTGCCGTTCACGGTGCTGGAGCCGCCCGAGCTGCGCGACCTACTGCGCCAGCTGGCCGCCCGCTACACCGCGGCCGCCGGCGGCGCCGCGCCGCACGCCGACGCGACGAGCGGCGCCCGCGAGCCGGCGCCACCGGATCGGACGCTCAGATGGCGGTCGCCGCACTGACCTTCCAGGCGCCGCCGTCGGGCACCAGAGTGAGCACCACCCGGTTCTGGTCCACCTTCTCCCCCGCCGTGCTGACGTTGCGCCGGTACTGGTTCAGGTAGACCAGCAGCTCCACCCGGTCGGTTGTGGCGCTCACCACCCCCGTCGCGGAGACCTCCGCCAGCACCACCGCCTGCTGCTTGACGGCGGTCTGCTTCAGTGCCGCCGTGGTCTGCGCGTACTCCTCGGCGAAGGATCCGGTGACGAAGCTTCGGCCGTTCGCCACGCTGTCGTCGAAGGTGCGGTGGTCGTAGGAGAAGATCGCCTTGGCGGCGGCGGGAGCGGTGGCCAGCGCCTGCCGCACCGCGGCGTCGCGCCGTTCGGCGGTGCGGTCGCCGTGCCAGCCGAGGCCGGCGACCGTCGCCGCCAGCAGGATCGCCACGACCAACGCCGGGATCGGCGGGACGCGGCGCGCCCGGGGGCGAACGGCGCGCCGCCACCGGGCGGGGACGAGGGTACGCATCGGTTCTCCTTCTCGGGTGGGCGTCAGCCGACGAACTGCAGGCGGGACACGAGCCACTCGCCCGACTCGCGGTCGCGTACCAGGTCCATCTGGATCCGGTAGTGCGACGGCCGTCCCTGCGGCGCCTTGGCGTTCTTCACCGTGGCGTCCACGGCTACCAGGACCACCGCCCGGCGGCGGTCCCCGGAGACCAGTCCCGCCCGGAGCACGGAGCCCTGCGACTCCACCTTGTTCTCCACCACGGCCGCGCGGACCTGCGACTCGCCCCGGGTGAACTCCTCCTTGAAGTCGCCGGTCGCCCCGGCGGAGATCCGCTGCAGGTCCCGGTCGACGCTGGCGGCGCTGACCGAGACGAAGTCGACGGCGACCTGCTTGGCCGCGGCGAGCGCCCCCTGACGTGCCTCGTCCACCGCCCGGTCGGTGTACCAGCGGTGGCCGTACACCCCGGCGGCGGCCAGAGTGGCCGCGAGCACGACCACCAGGAAGCCCAGCAGCGCCCGCCGGCGGGCCGGCGGGCCGGCCGCGCCCGTACGCTCCTCCCCGGCGGCGTCGTGCGGGCCACCGGCGGGCGCCGGGGCGCCGTCGGTGTCGACCGGCAGGTCCTCGACCTGGGCCGGATCCCCGACCACCGTCAGCTCCCCGACCGGTTCCCGGTCGAGCCGGTCCAGCACGTCCTCGATCGGCGTCGGCCGGCCCAGCGGCCGGGTGACGAGCCGCCGGGCCGGCCGGCCGGCCACCCCGGACTTCGCTCCCTTGATCACCTTCAGCGTGCGGTCCCTACGGGTCGGCACGGTCACCTCCTCCGGTCCGCCGGTCACGGGGTCACCCCGGCCAGCAGCAGCTGCTTCCACGACTGGTCCCCAGCGGTCCGGTACTGGCCGCCCGTACCGCCGAACTGCAGGGGCCGGCCGTCGCCGCCGAGCACCAGCCCGGTCGCCGGGTCGTAGCCGGCCGGGCCGGCCCCGGGCCGCGCCGCGCCGCCCGCCGGGGCCGGCCCGGCGCCGGAGGACCGCGGCGCGTTCCCGGCCCCGCGTACGCCGGCGCCGGCCGCCCGGTCCCCGGCACTGCACTGCCGTCCGCCGCCCTGGTACACGCACGACGGCGGGTCGTTGGCGTTGAGGACCAGGCCCAGGTGTGCCGTGCCGTCGCCCGGGGTGACCGTGAACCCGCCGGCGACGGTGATCGGGTAGACCACCAGCAACTGTTCGATGCCGGGCAGCCGCCGGGCGGCGATGCCGTTGACGGTGACCAGGTTGCCGAGCAGGGTGCCCACGGTCGGTTCCAGCCCGCGCAGCAGCGCCACCAGCTCGTCCCCGGCCGGCGGGCCGGCGGCGAGCAGGCGGCGCAAATCGGGGTCGGCGGCCCGGACGGCGGCGGCGAGCTGGGCCAGCCCGGCCGCCCACCGCCGCAGCGCCTCCGCCGACTCGGCCTGGGTAGCGAGGACGGTCCGGGCGTCCTCGATCAGCGTGAGGGTCTCGGGCAGCGCCTCGGTCGCGTCGGCGAGCAGCGCGTCACCGGCGTCGAGGATCCGCGCCAGCGCCTGCTCGTTGCCCGCGAAGGCGGTGCCCAGCTCGGTGACCAGTACCGCCAGGTCGTCCGGCCCGACCGACCGGACCAGCGCGTCCAGGTTGGACAGCAGTACCTCGGGGGCGAGCGGGACGCCGGTGCGGTCGGCCGGGATCACCGCGCCGTCGCGCAGGTACGGCCCGGCGTCACGCTCCGGGCGCAGATCCACGTACTGCTCGCCGACGGCGGAGCGCTGGGCGACCACGGCGCGCAACTCCGCCGGCACCCGTACGCCCCGCTGGATCCGCAGGTCGGCACGGACGCCTTCGCCGCGCAGGGTGACCGCGGTGACCCGGCCGACGGGCACGCCGCGGTAGGTGACCGGGGCATGCGGGAAGATGCCGCCGGCGCGGGCCAGGTCGAGGTGGACGACGTACCCGCCGCCGAGCAGCCGGTCGCCGAGGCCGACGTAGCGCACCCCCACGTAGGTGACGCCGAGCAGGCTCACCACGACGAAGACGAGGACCTTGAGTTTCGTGCCACGCCCGATCACGGCAGCAGTCCCCCTCGCAGGACGTCGGACAGGTCACCGGTCTGGCCGGTGATCGCCCCGGTCACCGGCAGCACGCACTCCGCCGACAGCACCGTGCCGGGCGGCAGTTCGGTGCCGGCGGGGAACGCGGTGCCGGGTGGCACCAGCCCCTTCGGCAGGATCAACCCGCCCGCCGGCACCGGCGAGCCGGGCTTGAGCAGCACGCAGCCCTCAGGCAGCAGGCAGTCCTTCGGCGGCGTCCAGGTCGCCGGGAAATTCTTCAGGTCGGGCAGGCATTCGGTCAGCGGCAGGTCGGGCAGGGGCAGCGGGCCGGCGCCCGGGCGGGGCCCGACCTGCCGCTGACCGAATGCCTGCCCGACCTGAAGAA
>NZ_POUB01000359.1 GCF_003236335.1 Micromonospora deserti | reverse complement strand
CCTCACCGCCGGTCGCGTACCCCGTCCGGCCGCCTGCGGCGGGCTACCCGGCCCCGCCGCCGGTCGCGCCGGCGCCGCCCCCGGCGCGGCAGCAGCGCCGGGGAAGGCCGGCTGCGCCGGTCGCCCCACCGCCCGGCTGGCAGGCCCCCAAGGGGTACGTCCCGGTGCCCGTCCGCCGGCGGCGGCGCTGGCCGTGGGTGCTGCTGCTCACCCTCGCCTGCTGCTGCGGCTGCCCGGCGTACTACGCCGCGCCCGTGGCGACCCAGTACCCGGCGAACGCCGCGCTCCCGGCCGAGGTGGACGACCTGCGGCTACGCGACGACAGCCGCAGTCAGGCGACCGCCCGGCAGCTGGAGACCGAGGTACGCAAGGCCCACTGGCTGGCCGATGAGACCTTCGCCGGGATCTACACCACCTCGACGGGCAAGCGGGTGACTGTCTTCGGCGGCACCGGTTTCCGGCTCACCCCCGAGGCGGACGCCGACGCCGAGATCACCCGCCTCGCCGAGCAGTACGCCCTCGGCGAGGCGCAGGTGGTCGACACCGGTGTCCGGGGGCGGCACGAGCGCTGCGCGGTAGGCCGCGCCGACGGCACGGACGTGGTGGTCTGCACCTCCGTCGACCACGGCAGCATCGCCACCGCGGTGTTCACCCGGCTCTCCGTGCCGGACAGCGCCGCGCTGCTCGGCACCCTGCGGGAGCAGATCGTCACGACCGCGTGAGGCAAGGCCCGGGAAAAATCGGCGCGGAGTCGCCGTGAGTTCAGACGGCGCCGGGTTCGCCGGCGACCGGCGGGTGGGCCCGTGGGGGCGCGTAGCGGGGCACGTACTCCTGCCCGGTGAGCTTCTGGATCTCGCTCATCACCTCGTCGGTGATCGCCCGTAGTGAGGTGCGGTCGTCCGGCCGGCCGGTGAAGTCCAGCGGCTTGCCGAACCTCACGGTGATCTTGCCGGTGCCCGGGCGCGGAACCCGGGCACCGATCGGCTGGACCCGGTCGGTGCCGATCATGCCGACCGGGATGATCGGCACCCCGGAGGCCAGTGCCAGTCGGGCCGCCCCGGTGCGCCCCCGGTAGAGCCGGCCGTCCGGGGAGCGGGTGCCCTCCGGGTAGACCACCACCAGGTCGCCGCCCTTGAGCGCCGGGATCGCCGCGTCGAACGCGGACAGCGCCGCCCGCCCGCCGGCCCGCTCCACCGGGATCGCGCCGAGCCCGGTGAGCACGAACTTGGAGAACGAGCCCTTCACGCCGGTGCCCGTGAAGTACTCGGACTTCGCCCAGAAGGCCAGGTGCCGCGGCACCACGGTGCCGAGGAAGAGCTCGTCGGCGACCGAGAGGTGATTGCCGGCGAAGATCGCGCCGCCGGTCGCCGGGACGTGCTCCAACCCCTCCACGGTCGGCCGGAAGGCCAACCGGAGCGCGGGCGCCACGGTGAGCTTGCCGATGGTGTAGAGCAGCGGCACGGGTCCTCCGGCAGATCGTGTGGTAGGCGGTGTCACGGTAGCGGACGGATCCCGGGCGGCCCCGACCCGGTGGCGGGCCGCTCGGGAGCCGGGCCGTCATGCCCGGCGGACGGCGACCGTCACCCGGTCGCCCTCGCCGACCTCCCCGGTGAACCCGTCGATGCCGTCGGCGAAGTCGACCGAGTCGGCCAGCACCTCCCGGGCCACGAAGTCGGTGTGCGCCGATACCGCCGCCCGTACCTCCTCGGAGGCCGACAGCGCCAGCACGATCCGGTCGGAGACGTCGAGGTCGGCGTCCCGGCGGGCCTGCTGCACCACCCGGACCACGTCCCGGGCCAGCCCTTCGGCGGCCAACTCCGGGGTGACCTCGGTGTCCAGCACGACCACGCCCTCGCCGCCGGGCAGCGGCGCGGAGTGCTCGGCGTCGGCGGCGACCAGGCGCAGCTCGTACTCGCCCTCGGCGAGGGTGATCCCGGCGGCCACCGGGGCGCCGTCGACCAGCTCCCACTCCCCCGCCTTGACCGCCCTGATCACCTGCTGGACCTGCTTGCCGACCCGGGGCCCGAGCGCCCGGGGCACCACGGTCAGCACCTGCTGGCAGTACGCGGCCAGCTCGCCGGTGAACTCCACCGCCTTGACGTTGACCTCGTCGGCGACCAGGTCGGCGAAAGGCCGCAGCTGCTCTGCCGCCGGGGAGGCCACGGTCAGCCTCGGCAGCGGCAGCCGCACCCGCAGCCCCTTGGCCTTGCGCAGCGACAGCGCCGCCGAGGCGACCGCCCGGGTGGCGTCCATCGCGGCGACCAGCTCGTGGTCGGCCGGGAACTCCTCCGCCGACGGCCAGTCGGTCAGGTGCACCGACCGCTCCCCGGTGAGGCCGCGCCAGATCTCCTCCGCGGTCAGCGGCGCCAGCGGAGCCACCACCCGGCAGAGCGTCTCCAGCACCGTCCAGAGGGTGTCGAACGCGTCGGCCTCGCCAGACCAGAACCGGTCCCGGGAGCGGCGCACGTACCAGTTGGTCAGCGCGTCCAGGAAGGACCGCACGGTCGCGCAGGCGCCGGAGATGTCGTACGTCTCCATCTGCGCCTGCACCGTCTCGACCAGCTCGCGGGTCTTCGCCAGCACGTACCGGTCGAGCAGGTGGGTCGAGTCGGTGCGCCGGCGGGCGGTGTACCCGTCCGCGTTGGCGTAGAGCGAGAAGAAGTACCAGACGTTCCACAGCGGCAGCAGCACCTGCCGGACGGCGTCCCGGATGCCCGCCTCGGTGACCGGCATGTCCCCCCCGCGCAGCACCGGCGAGGACATCAGCATCCAGCGCATCGCGTCCGAGCCGTACGCGTCGAAGACGTGGTAGACGTCCGGGTAGTTGCGCAGGCTCTTGGACATCTTGCGCCCGTCCGAGCCGAGCAGGATGCCGTGGCTGAGGCAGTTGCGGAACGCCGGCCGGTCGAACAGCGCGGTGGCCAGCACGTGCATGGTGTAGAACCAGCCGCGGGTCTGTCCGATGTACTCGACGATGAAGTCGCCCGGGTAGTGGTGCTCGAACCAGTCTGCGTTCTCGAACGGGTAGTGCACCTGGGCGAACGGCATCGAGCCGGACTCGAACCAGCAGTCCAGCACCTCCGGCACCCGGCGCATCATCGAGCGCCCGGTCGGGTCGTCCGGGTTGGGGCGGACCAGCTCGTCCACCGCCGGCCGGTGCAGGTCGGTCAGGCGTACGCCGAAGTCCCGCTCCAGCTCCTCCAGCGAGCCGTAGACGTCGATGCGCGGATAGCTCGGGTCGTCGGACTTCCACACCGGGATCGGCGATCCCCAGAACCGGTTCCGGCTGATCGACCAGTCCCGGGCGTTGGCCAGCCACTTGCCGAACGAGCCGTCCTTGATGTGCCCCGGCGTCCAGTTGATCTGCTGGTTGAGCTCGACCATCCGGTCCTTGAAACTGGTGACCGCGACGAACCAGGAGGACACCGCCTTGTAGACCAGCGGGGTGTCGCAGCGCCAGCAGTGCGGGTACGAGTGGGTGTAGGTGTCCTGCTTGAGCACCACCCCCCGCTGCTTGAGCTCCCGGATCACCGGCTTGTTGACGTCGAAGACCTGCTCGCCCTGGTACGGCGGCACCAGCGCGGTGAACCGGGTGTGGTCGTCCACGGTGACGATGGTCGGGATGCCGGCCGCGGTGCAGACGTTCTGGTCGTCCTCACCGAAGGCGGGGGCCAGGTGGACGATCCCGGTGCCGTCCTCGGTGGTGACGAAGTCCGCGCCGAGCACCTGGTAGGCGTTCGGGCCGGCCTGCTCGACCAGGAAGTCGAACAGCGGGGTGTACCGGCGCCCGACCAGGTCCCGGCCGTGCACCGTGCCGACCTGCCGGTACCCCTCCAGCTCCGGGCCGTACGCGGCCAGCCGGGCGGCACCGACGACGTGCCGGGCGCCGTCGCGCTCCAGCACCGCGTACTCGATGTCGGGGCCGACGGCGAGCGCCAGGTTGGACGGCAGCGTCCACGGCGTGGTGGTCCAGACGCCGAGCCGCACCGGGCCGCGCACCGGCTCCGGCGCGCTGTCGTCCCCGGTCAGCTCGAACCAGACCGACAGCGTCGGGTCGTGCCGGTCCCGGTAGACGTCGTCCATCCGGGTCTCGGTGTTCGACAGCGGCGTCTCGCACCGCCAGCAGTAGGCCAGCACCCGGAAACCCTCGTAGACCAGACCCTTGTCGTGCAGGGTCTTGAAGGCCCACATGACGCTTTCCATGTAGTCCAGGTCGAGGGTCTTGTAGTCGTTGGCGAAGTCGACCCAGCGGGCCTGCCGGGTGACGTACCGCTCCCAGTCCTGGGTGAACTCCAGCACCGAGGTGCGGCACGCCTCGTTGAACCGGGCCACGCCGAGGTCGAGGATCTCCGCCTTGCTGGTGATGCCGAGCTGCTTCTCGGCGACCACCTCGGCGGGCAGGCCGTGGCAGTCCCAGCCGAAGCGGCGCTCCACCCGGCGCCCGCGCATGGTCTGGTAGCGCGGCACCACGTCCTTGACGTAGCCGGTGAAGAGGTGGCCGTAGTGTGGCAGCCCGTTGGCGAACGGCGGGCCGTCGTAGAAGACGTACTCGTTGTCGGCGGCGCTCGCGCCGCCGTCAGGACGGCGGGCTGTTCTCTCCTGATGCCCGCCGGAGGCGGGCCTGGCCTCGACGCTGGCCTCGAAGGTCTTGTCGGCCGTCCAGTGCTCCAGGACCCGGCGCTCGACCGCGGGCAGGTCCGGGCTCGCCGGGACACCGGCGGCGGTCGGGTCGTGCATCGGATAGGCCATCGGGGGTCGCTCTCCTCGCGCAGCTCACTGTCTCGGTGGGTCTGCGAGGACGAGCCGTTCCGGGTACGCCGTCCGGCGCCCCGGGGCCGGCCCGCGGTACCACCCCGCTTGGCGGCCAGGATCGACCGCCCGCTCGTTGGCCGGCTGTGACGGGCCGGACCCGTCCGGTTCTACTGGGCCGGTCACCCGGCTGTTCTTCCGGAGGCTCGCCGGTGATGGCCGGGTCATCGCCTTACGGCTGTCTCTTATACACCTCTGACGCTGCCGACGAAGCTAGAA
>NZ_POUB01000358.1 GCF_003236335.1 Micromonospora deserti | reverse complement strand
GCGGTGGGAGCGGGCGGTGTCGACCGGACGGCCGGGGTCGGTGTGCCGGGGCCGGTCGGGCTCGTCGGGGCGCAGCGGCACGAGGTTGTCGGTGAGCGCGTCGATGATCCGGTCGGTGGCACGCCGGGCCGCGCCGGGCGTGCCGTGGGTGAGATCGGCCAGGGCGACCGGGTCGCCGAAGTGCACCCGGATGACCGGGCGGCGCACCAGCGACCGGACGAGCCCGCGCAGCAGCCCCTTCGGCGCGCGGTAGGGCACCACCTCGTGCGAGCCCCACTGTGCGACCGGGATCACCGGGGCGCCGCAGGTCAGGGCGAGCCGCGCGGTGCCGGTCTTGCCGCGTTCGGGCCACATGCCGGGGTCGAGGCCGATGCGCCCCTCGGGGTAGATCAGGATCACCGAGCCGCCGGCGACGGCCGCGGCGGCGTCGTCGAGGGCGTGGTGCACGGCACTGGTGCCCCGGTCGACCCGGATGTGCCCGGCGCGGCGCATCGCGGCCCCGAGCACGGGAGTGCGGAACAGCCCGCCGGTGGCCATGATGCGCGGGGAGACCCCGGCCGTCCGGCAGGCCGCGGCCATCACCACCGGGTCGATCGGGCTGATGTGATTGGCGGCCAGGATCAGCGGCCCGCGACGCAGGTGTGCCGGCACGCCCCCGCTGACCTGCAGGCGGGCCAGCAGGGCGACCACGGCGCGGGCGAGCAGCTGCGCGGTGCGCCAGATCAGCGGCGGCTGCCAGGTGGAGCGGGCGGTGTCCATCAGCGCGCAATGGTCGCATGCGGCGGCGCCCGGGCGGGGCCCAGGGCGGCGGCCAGTCAGCCGGACGAGGCCGCGCGTGGTCGCGACAGCGCGTGGTCGCGGGCCGGGGTGATCGGGATCATTGGTGCCGGGGAAGGTCGGAACCCCCGCCCCCGCCAACTCCTCTACGACGGGCAGTAGTATTTACTACGTCTCGTAGTATCACAGCTGGGGGTTTCAGGTGGACGCGTTGGACGTCGCCCGCTGGCAGTTCGGTGTCACCACCGTCTACCACTTCCTCTTCGTGCCGCTGACCATCGGCCTGTCCGTGCTGGTCGCCATCCTGCAGACGATGTGGCACCGCACCGGGAACGAGAAATACCTCAAGCTCACCAGGTTCTACGGCAAACTCTTCCTGATCAACTTTGCGATGGGTGTGGTCACCGGCATCGTGCAGGAGTTCCAGTTCGGCATGAACTGGAGCGACTACTCCCGCTTCGTCGGCGACATCTTCGGTGCACCCCTGGCCATCGAGGCCCTCGTGGCGTTCTTCCTGGAGTCGACCTTCATCGGCCTGTGGATCTTCGGCTGGGACCGGCTGCCCAAGCGGCTGCACCTGGCCAGCATCTGGGCCGCCGCGATCGGCACGAACCTGTCCGCCTACTTCATCCTCGCCGCGAACTCGTTCATGCAGAACCCGGTCGGCTACCGGATCAACCCCCAGACCGGCCGTGCGGAGCTGACCGACTTCGTCGCCGTGCTGACCAACAAGGTCGCCCTGATCACCTTCCCGCACACCATCGCCGGGGCGTTCCTGGTGGCCGGCTCGCTGCTGGTCGCGGTGGCGATCTGGCACCTGATGCGCAACCGCGACTCCGCCGACACCCCGGCCTACCGCTTCGCCGCCACGTTCGGCTCCTGGGTCACCCTGCTCGCCGCCGCCGCCGTAGTGATCACCGGCGACATCCAGGGCAAGATCATGACTCAGGTACAGCCGATGAAGATGGCCGCCGCCGAGGGCCTCTACACCACCGAGAGCCCCGCGTCGTTCTCCGTGCTCACCGTCGGCAGTCTCGACGGCACCCGCGAGCTGTTCGCCATCAAGATCCCGTACCTGCTGTCGTACCTGGGCACCGGCGACCCGAACGGCACCGTGCACGGCATCAACGACCTGCAGGCCCAGTACGCCAGCCAGTACGGCCCCGGCAGCTACACCCCGATCATCCCGGTCACCTACTGGAGCTTCCGCTTCATGATCGCCTTCGGGCTGGCCGCCGCCGCGATCGCCCTGCTCGTGCTCTGGACCCACCGCAAGGGCCGCACCCCGACCAGCAGCTGGCTGCTGCGCGCCGGCCTGGTCATGCCGCTGCTGCCCCTGCTCGCCAACTCCTTCGGCTGGATCTTCACCGAGATGGGCCGCCAGCCGTGGATCGTCTTCGGCGAGATGCTCACCCGCGACGGCGTCTCCCGCAGCGTGTCACTGACCGAGGTACTCACCTCGTTCACCGCCTTCACCCTGATCTACGCCACCCTCGCCGTGGTCGAGTTCAAACTGCTGGTCCGCTACGCCAAGGCCGGCGTGCCCGACGTGACCCCGCAGCCCGAACCCGACGACACCGACGACGCCGAACGCCCGCTCGCCTTCGCCTACTGAACCCGGAGCCCACCGTGGAACTCACCACCATCTGGTTTCTGCTCGTCGCGGCCCTGTTCACCGGCTACTTCATCCTGGAGGGCTTCGACTTCGGCGTCGGCATGCTGCTGCCCGTGCTCGGCCGCGACGACCGGGAACGCCGCGTCCTGATCAACACCATTGGCCCGGTCTGGGACGGCAACGAGGTGTGGCTGATCACCGCCGGCGGCGCCATGTTCGCCGCGTTCCCCGAGTGGTACGCCACCCTCTTCTCCGGCTTCTACCTGCCGCTGCTGCTGATCCTGCTGGCCCTGATCGCCCGCGGGGTGGCCTTCGAGTACCGGCACAAGCGCCCCGAGGCGTCCTGGAAGCGCCGCTGGGACGCCGCCATCGTCGTCGGCTCGGTGGTGCCGGCCCTCCTGTGGGGCGTCGCCTTCGCCAACATCCTGCGCGGGGTGCCGCTGGACGCCGACCACGAGTACGTCGGTGGCCTGCTCGACCTGCTCAACCCGTACGCCCTGCTCGGTGGCGCGACCACCGCGGCGCTGTTCCTCACCCACGGCGCGGTGTTCCTCGCCCTGAAGACCGTCGGTGACATCCGCGAGCGGGCCGCCGCCCTCGCGGCGCGCCTCGGGGTGGCCGCCGCCGTCCTCGCGGTGGCGTTCCTGTCCTGGACGCTGAGCATCCGCTCCAGTGCGACCGCCGTCGTGTTCGCCGCCGGCGCCGCCCTGGCGCTGCTCGGTGGCCTGGCCGCCGCCCGGGCACGGCGGGAGGGCTGGGCGTTCACCGGCACCGCGGTGGCCATCGGCCTGGCGGTGGCGACCCTGTTCGCCGCGCTGTTCCCGACCGTGCTGCCCTCCACCCTGGACGCCGCCGGCACGCTGACCGCCGGCAACGCCGCCTCCACCCCCTACACCCTGAAGATCATGACCTGGGTGGCGGTGGTGTTCGCCCCGATCGTGCTGGCCTACCAGGGCTGGACGTACTGGGTGTTCCGCAAGCGCATCGGGGTGGCCCACATCCCGCAGCACTGACCCCCAGCGCCGTCGGCCCTGCGCGGCCCGTGGGGCCGGCGCGAATCCCCTCTCGCGCCGGCCCCACGGCTCAGTGCCGTGCCGGATGCCGCCCGGCGCCGAGGATCCCGAACACCGCGACGGCGGCCACGGCGAGCGCGACCGCGGCCACCAGACTCGCCACCGCCTGGCCGTGCACGCCCGCCACGATGGCGGTGACGGCCTCCGCGCGCCGGTGGGCGTCGGCCGCGGCGGCGGCGACGCCGCCCAGCACCGCCACGCCCAGCGACGCCCCGACCTGCATGGCGGTCATCACCGTCGCCCCGGCGACCCCGGCGTCCGGGCCGGCGTCCTGGGTGGCGACGCTGTTCGCGGTCACCAGCACGAACGCGTTGCCCAGCCCCAGCAGGACGATCACCGGCAGCAGGAGCGTGGCGTAGCCACTGTCGGGGCGCAGCAGCCCGAGCAGGCCCAGCCCGGCCGCGGTGGCCAGCAGGCCGGGCACCAGCAACAGCCGCACGGGCGCGTCGGTGAGCAGCCGGCGGGCGCCGCGCACCCCGAGCACGATGGCCAGGGTGTACGGCAGGAACGCCAGCCCGGCCAGCACCGGCGGGAAGCCGAGCACGTGTTGCAGGTGGAAGGTGAGGAAGAAGAACGCGGCGACGTTGCCCGCCGCCATCGCCAGCACCGCCAGGTACGCCCCGCCGCGCCGGCGGTCGGCCACCACGCCCGGCGGCAGCAGCGGGTGTGCCACCCGCCGCTGCGCCGCGGCGAAGACCCCCAGCGCCGCGACACCGGCGGCGAGTACCCCCAGGGTCGATGGACCGGCCCAGCCGGCGGTCTCGGCGCGGCTGGCCGCGTACCCCAGCGCCACCAGCCCGCCGGTGGCCAGCACGGCGCCGACCAGGTCGACCGGGGTGTCCGCCCGGCCGGGCCCGGCCGTGACGGTGCGCGCCACGCCGGCGGCGGCCACCGCCGCGATCGGCACGGCGACCAGCAGGCTCCACCGCCAGCCGGCCAGGTCGGTGAGCACCCCGCCGAGCACCAGGCCGACACCGGTGCTGCTACCCATCACCGTGCCGTAGCGGCCGAACGCGCGGGCCCGATCGGCGCCGCCGGGGAAGCTGGTGCCGAGCAGGGCCAGCACCGACGGAGTGAACAGCGCTCCGGCGAGGCCCTGCACCGCCCGCGCGGTGATGAGCATGGCGGGGGTGACCGCGAGGCCGCCCAGCAGGGAGGCGACGGCGAACAGGGCCAGGCCGGCCAGCAGGCAGCGGCGGCGCCCCCACCGCGCCGAGAGCCGCCCGCCGAGCAGCAGGAACCCGCCATAGCAGAGGGCGAACGCGGTGACGACCCACTGCGCCTGGGCGGGGGAGAGGGCCAGGTCCCGCTGCACGGTGGGCAGCGCGACGTTCATGATCGTCGCGTCGGCGGCGATCATCAGCTGGCCGGTGGCGGCCCAGCCCAGGGCGGCCCAGCGGCGAGGCGAGGCGACCTCGGGTGGTGTGCTCGTGATGACTGTGGACATGGTCGACCCCTTCCCAGGCAACGTTGGCTCAACCAACGTTGGAGGGGCCAACATTAGCGGGATTCGTGGGCCAGGCCAACAATCGGGTTAAGGTCGTCACATGGACCACAGCGCCGCCCACGACGCCCCCACCC
>NZ_POUB01000357.1 GCF_003236335.1 Micromonospora deserti | reverse complement strand
GACCAGGCCCGACTCGTACGCCAGCACGACGGCCTGCACCCGGTCGCGCAGCCCCAGCTTGGTCAGCACATGCCCGACGTGGGTCTTGATGGTGGTCTCGCTGACCGACAGCGCCCGCGCGATCTCGGCGTTGGACAGGCCCCGGGCGACCTGCACCAGCACCTCCCGCTCCCGCTCGGTCAGGGCGCTGAGCGTCTTCGGTGGGGCTGCCGCCGGGTCGGGCAGCACGTCGGCGAACCGGTCCAGCAGCCGCTTGAGGATGCGCGGGGCGACCACCGCGTCCCCGGCCGCCACCGTGCGGATCGCCGTCACCAGGTCCTCCGCCGGCACGTCCTTGGCCAGGAAGCCGCTCGCCCCGGCCCGCAGCGCCCCCACCACGTACTCGTCCAGGTCGAAGGTGGTCAGGATCAGCACCCGCACCGGCAGCCGCGCGTCGACGATCGCCCGGGTCGCGGCGACCCCGTCCATCCGCGGCATCCGGATGTCCATCAGCACCACGTCGGGCAGCAGCCGGCGGGACAGCTCCACCGCCTCCAGCCCGTCGCCGGCCTCGGCCACGATGTCCAGGTCGTCCTCCGCGCCCAGCACCATCCGGAAGCCGGTACGCAGCAGCGGCTGGTCGTCGGCGAGCAGGACCCGCACCGGCCGCGTCCGTGCCGTCGCCTCGCTCATCTGCTCTCCCTGTCCTGCCGTCGCCGCGGCGGTCACGCCGGGGCCCCCAGCCGCTCCACCGGAATCTTCGCGTACACCCGGAACCCGCCGCCGGCACGCGGCCCGGCGCGCAGGACACCACCGTAGAGGCCGACCCGTTCCCGCATGCCCACCAGCCCATGCCCGACCCGGTCGGTGCCCGGTCCCGGCCCCCGCCCGGTGTCGGTGACCTCCACCTCGACCGCGCCCCCGGCGAAGGTCAGCCGCACCTGCGCGGTCGCCGCGCCGGCGTGTTTGAGGGCGTTGGTCAGTGCCTCCTGCACGATCCGGTAGATGGTCAGCGCCACCCCCTCCTCCATCGCCTCGGGCGCGCCCTCGACCCGCAGCGTCACCGGCAGGCCGGCGTCCCGCACCTGCTCGACCAGCGCGGCCACGCCGGCCAGGCCCGGCTGCGGGGCGAGTTCGGCCGCGGGCTCCGCCTCGGTGCGTAGCACGTCCAGCAGCCGGCGCAGCTCCCGCAGCGTCGCCCGGCTGGTCTCCTCGACCGTGGCGATCGCCTCGTCCGCGGCGTCCGGGTCCCGGCGCAGCACCCGCCGCGCGCCCGTCGCCAGCACCCCCATCACGCTCACATGGTGCGCCACCACGTCGTGCAGTTCCCGGGCGATGCGCCGGCGCTCCTCGGCGACCGCCTGCTCGGCCAGGGAGCGCTGGTTCTCCTCGGCCACCCGGGCCCGCTCGCGCAGCGCCTCGGTGGACGCCCGTCGGGCGTGCACCGCCCGCCCCACCGAGTACGACACCACGCCGATCAGCAGGTTGTTGAGCACCAGGTAGGCGCTGCTGAACTCCTCCAACATGCCGTCCAGGGGTGCCACCGTGTTCGCCACCGCCACCGGCAGCCAGAGCGTCACCGCGGCGGCCGTGGCGGCCCGCACCGGCCGGTTCGCCGCCATCGTGTAGGTGAGCACGATGAAGGTCAGGCCCTGCGCGGTCGGCGCGACGCCGAGCAGCGCGGGCACCGCGAGCGTCGCCACCGCCGCTGCCACCGCCGGCCAGGGCGCCGCCCGCCGCAGCGCCACCGGCAGCGCGCACAGCACGCTCCAGCCCAGCGCGGCCAGCAGCCGCTCGGGCCAGTACGCGCGGGGGGTGACCAGGGTGAACACGACCTCCGCCGCGACCAGCCCGGCGGCGAGCAGCGCGTCACCGGCGAGCGGGTGTCGGCGTAGCCACGCCCTCAGGCCCGAACTCATACCGCGACGCTAGCCGCCGTCACGGCGGGCAGATCGTCGCCGGCGACGAGGCCGCCCTCCTCCCTGGGGAGGAGGGCGGCCGGGCCGGGTCACTCGTCGGCGCCGGGGGGAGCCGGGCGGGAGCGGGCGTCGCGCAGCGGATCCGGCGCCGCCTGCACCGCCGGGAACGGCGGCGGGGTGCCCCCGAAGCTGGGGCAGAGCGCCTGGTGGCTGCACCAGTCGCAGAGCCGGCTCGGCCGGGGGCGGAAATCCTGCCGGGCGGTGGCCTGCTCGATCGCCCGCCACAACGCCACCACCGTGCGCTCGAACCGCAGCAGTTCCTCGGCATCGGGGGCGTAGTCGCAGACCTCCGCGTCCTTCAGGTAGAGCAGCCGCAGTACCCGGGGCACCACGCCCCGGGTACGCCACAGCACCAGCGCGTAGAACTTAAGCTGGAACAGCGCGCGCGCCTCGAACGCCTCCCGCGGTGCCCCGCCGGTCTTGTAGTCGACCACCCGCAGCGCGCCGTCCGGGGCCACGTCGAGCCGGTCGAGGTAGCCCCGGATCAGCAGCTCCTCGTCGACCACGGCGGAGATCAGGCTCTCCCGCTCGGCCGGCTCCAGTCGGCGCGGATCCTCCACCGCGAAGTAGCCGTCGAGCAGCGCGGCCGCCGAGCGCAGGAACTCCGCCCCGGCCGGGTCGCCGGCGGGGAAGAGCTCGGCCAGCTCGGGCTGCTCGGTGACCAGCCGGTCCCACTGGGGGGCCACCAGGTCACCTGCGGCGGAGGGGGTGCGGGCCGCCGCGGGCAGGTCGAACAGCCGCTCCAGCACGGCGTGCACCAGCGTGCCGCGGGCCTGCTCGGCGGTGGGGCGCTCGGGCAGCCGGTCGATGCTGCGGAACCGGTAGAGCAGCGGGCAGGTCTTGAAATCCGCCGCCCGCGACGGCGACAGTGAGGCCCGCACCGTCGCCGGCACCTCCGCCGGAATCGGAGGCTGCTGCGTGGTCACCGGTTCCGCCGTCATGCCCGGAAGGTTAGGGCACCGGTGTGACACCCCCCGATCGCCGCTCCGGTGCATGATCGGCCCCGCGTAGCATCGTCCCGATGGAGCAGACGAGGCGGCCGCAGCGCCGGCCCGACCGGCGGCCCGGCCTGACCGTCGGCCGGGTGTTCGGGGTGCCGCTGCACCTCAACGGGTCGATGGTCCTGCTGGCCCTGCTGGTGACCGTCATGTACGCCGAGTTCGCCCGCCGCCAGCTCGACCTGCCGCAGTTCGGCGGCTACCTGATCGGCTTCGGCTTCGTCGTCTCGCTGCTCGGCTCGGTGCTGCTGCACGAGCTGGGTCACGCCCTGACGGCCCGCCGCTTCGGCATCGGTGTGCGCGGGATCACTCTGGAACTGCTCGGCGGCTACACCGAGATGGACCGCGACGCCCCCACCCCCCGGGTCGACCTGCTGGTGTCGCTGGCCGGTCCGGCCGTCTCCGCGGTGCTCGGCGTGGTCGCGGTGGCCGCCACCCTGGCCCTGCCGGACCGCACGGTGGCCAACCAGCTCGCCTTCCAGTTGGCGGTGAGCAACGTCATTGTCGCGCTGTTCAACATCCTGCCCGGGCTGCCGCTGGACGGCGGCCGGGCGCTGCGCGCCGCGGTGTGGGCGCTGACCCGGGACCGGCACCGGGGCACCGAGGTGGCCGGCTGGGTGGGACGGGTGGTCGCGGTCGGCACCGCGGCGCTGGTGGTCCTGTTCACCCTCACCCGCGACCTGGCGCCGCTGGCGCTGCCGCTGATGCTGCTGGTCGCGTTCACCCTGTGGCGCGGCGCTGGGCAGTCGATCCGGGTGGCCCGGGTCAGTCGCCGGTTCCCGTTGATCGACCTGTCCCGGCTGGCCCGTCCGGTGTTCGCCGTGCCCACCGGCACCCCCCTCGCCGAAGCGCAGCGCCGGCGGGCCACCACCGAGCCGGACGCCGTGCTGCTGGTCACCGACTCCGCCGGCCGACCGCACGCACTGGTCGACCCGGCCGCCGCCGAGGCGGTGCCGGTCGAGCGCCGCCCCTGGCTGGCCGTGGACGCGGTGTCCCGTTCGCTGGCCGGCCTACCCACCATGCCGGTCGGCTTGGACGGGGAGCGGGTGATGGAGACGGTGCAGACCCACCCGGGCGCACAGTACGTGGTGACCTCAGGCGAAGATGTCGTGGGCGTTCTGCACATCGCGGATCTGGCTCAGCTCCTGGAACCTCGACGGAAGATGAACACGTGACGGCAACTCCCTCCGCCCCGGCCGGATCGGGCACCCGGCCCGCCGGCGCCCCGGCGGCGACACCCGTACGCCGGGGGCCGTTCCGGCCCGGTGACCGGGTGCAGCTCACCGACCCGAAGGGGCGGATGCACACGGTCACCCTGGAACCGGGCAGGGCGTTCCACACCCACCGGGGCATCCTGGAGCACGACGCGCTGATCGGCCTGCCCGACGGCAGCGTGGTGACCACCTCCGGGGGCGGGACGCAGTTCCTGGCCCTGCGGCCACTGCTGTCGGACTACGTGTTGTCCATGCCGCGTGGGGCGCAGGTGATCTACCCGAAGGACTCCGCGCAGATCGTCGCGATGGGCGACATCTTCCCCGGCGCGAAGGTCCTGGAGGCCGGCGCCGGGTCGGGGGCGTTGAGCTGCTCGCTGCTGCGGGCGGTCGGCACCGAGGGGGAACTGCACTCGTACGAGCTGCGTGAGGACTTCGCCCAGATCGCCAAGCGCAACGTCGAGGCGTTCTTCAACGGGCCGCACCCCGCCTGGCACCTGCACGTCGGCGACGTCGCGGCGTGCGAGGAGACCGGCTTCGACCGGATCATCCTGGACATGCTCACCCCGTGGGAGAGCCTCGACATGGTCGAGCGGGCGCTGCTGCCGGGCGGGGTGTTCATCGGCTACGTGGCCACCACCCCGCAGCTGTCGGAGCTGGTCGAGGCGCTGCGCGAGCGCGGCGGCTGGACGGAGCCGCGGGCCTGGGAGTCGCTGGTGCGCGACTGGCACGCCGAGGGGCTGGCGGTCCGCCCCGACCACCGCATGGTCGCGCACACCGCGTTCCTGGTCTCCGCGCGCAAGCTAGCTCCCGGCGTCACCGCCCCACCGCGGCGGCGCAAGCCCAGTAAGGGCACCGAGGCGTACGCGCAGCGCCGGCAGGCCCTGCGCGAGGCGGAGG
>NZ_POUB01000356.1 GCF_003236335.1 Micromonospora deserti | reverse complement strand
CCCCCGGCCACCCGCAGCAGGGGCGTTGACAGGCCGGAAACATTCGCGCAACCTGATACCGCTCCCACCCCGAGGCAGGTGCCACCCGTGATGCCAGCACTGCACCCCGGCCGGTTGCTGGCCCGCAGGTACCGGCTCATCGACCAGATCGGCGCCGGCGGCATGTCGGTGATCTGGCGGGCCCACGACGAGGTGCTGGACCGGGTGGTCGCGCTGAAGGTGCTCGCCCCGTCGCTCGCCGCCGACGCGCGGTTCCGGGACATGGTGCGCGAGGAGGCCCGGGCCGCCGCCCAGCTGGTGCACCCGCACGTCACCTCGGTGCACGACTACGGCGAGACGGTCGCGCCGGACGGCTCCATCACCTCGTTCGTGGTGATGGAGCTGCTGGCCGGCGAGGAGCTGGAACTCCGGCTCACCGAGGGGCCGCTGCCGTGGGCCGACGCGGTGGAGATCGGCGCCCAGGTGGCCGACGCGCTCGCCACCGCGCACCGGCTCGGCATCGTGCACCGGGACATCACCCCGGCCAACGTGATGATGACCCGGGTCGGCGCGAAGGTGCTCGACTTCGGCATCGCCACCCGGATCGGGGCGCCGGACGAGGACGAGGACGGCGGTAGCTTCGGCACCCCCGCCTACGTGGCGCCGGAGCGGCTCGACGGGGCGCCCGCCCAGCCGGCCACCGACGTCTACTCGCTGGGCGTGCTGCTGTACGAGGCGCTGAGCGGGCGGGTGCCGTACCCGGCCGACACCTGGGAGCAGCTCAGCGAGGCGCTCGCCGCGGGCCGGCCGCCCACCCTGACCGGAGTGCCGGACCTGCCGCCGGAGGTGGCCCGGATCTGCCTGCGCTGCCTGGCCCGGGATCCGGCGGAGCGGCCCACCGCGCGGCAGGTCGCCGCGACCCTGCGGGACCAGATGCTCCCCGCCGACCCGCAGGCCGCCACCATGCTCGCGCCCACGGTCACCCTGCCCGCGGTCCCGCCCCCGGGCACCGGTGGCGAGTCGGGGCCCCGCCGACGGCGGGTGCGCCAGCCGGTGCTGGTCGTACCGGTGGTGCTGGTGCTCGGGGTGGCGCTGGCCGTGCCTGCGCTACGGCAGGAGCAGGCCCCGCCGTCGCGGTCGCTGCCCACCGCCGGGCCCGGCGACGCGCCCTCCGGCCCGCCGAGCGCCACCCCATCGGCGGCGGTGTCCCGGTCGGCGGCCCCGCCGGGCTTGGCCGCCCCGACCGACCCGCCGACCCGACCGGACACCCTGGTCGCGGCGGCCAACCGGCTCGACGGGCTGATCGGCGCCGGCCTCACCGACGGCGGCATCCGGCCCGACGTGGGCCTCGACCTCCGCAATGAGCTGCGCAACCTGACCGACGCCGTCCGCGCCGGCCGGGGCGACCTGGCCGGGTCGGTGGCCCGGCTGCGCGAGAAGGTCGCGGTCCGCCTCGGCGAGGGCGGCATCAGCCCGGCGTACGCCGACCGCCTCGACACCGCCATCGCCGACCTGGGTGCCGCCCGGGCCTGACGTCGCCACGCGCGTCCGCGCCCTCGTCGTCCCGCCACCGCACGGCGCAGGCTCGGCCCTCCAGCCTCCGACCCGGCCGAAGCAGGTCGCTCGGCCGCCCCTGCCGGGCTGCCCCGTCTGTGCTCCGGGCGTTGGCTCAGCCGGGCGGAGGCGTGCGCGCGGCGCGGGTCGGAGCGGCTGCCCCGGCTTGTGCGGGCAGCTCCACGGGCCGCCGGCGGTGGCGTCCGGGCTGGTCAGCGGACCCCGACCCGGACCGGTTCGGGCGCCCGTTGCAGGGCCGACTCGGCGATGAAACGCCGGTAAACCTCCTGGTAGCCGCCCGCCATCCGGGCGGTCGAGAAGTTCTCCGCCACATGGGCCACGCATGCCGCGGGGTCGAGGCGGGTGACGGCGCGCAGCGCCTCCGGCAACTCGTCGTCGTGCTCGCAGACCAGGCCGGTCACGCCGGGGCGCACCAGCTCGGGCACCGCTCCCCGGTTGAGCGCCACCACCGGGGTGCCGGTGGCCATCGCCTCCACCATCACCATGCCGAACGGCTCGTCCCACTGCACCGGCATGATCAGGCACCGGGCCTCGACCAGCATCCGTAGCGCGGCGGACCGGTCAGCGTCGAGCACCACGGTGACGTCCTCGCCGAGCAGCGGACGCACGACCTCGTCGTAGTAGCGGCGCTCGGCCGGCTCGTTGCACTTGCCCGCCAGCACCAGCGGCAGGCCGGCCGTCCGGCAGGCCCGGATGGCGACGTCCGGGCCCTTGTCCGGGCTGAACCGGGCCAGCCAGAGCACCGGCCCGGGAACGGGCGCACTCTTGTACGGCACGCCCTGGGTGTCCATCGCGTTGTGCACCGTGCCGACCCAGCGCAGCTCCGGGTTCAGCTGGCGTTGGGCGTGCGAGATGGCCACCAGGCCGACGCTCGGGTCGGTCTCGCTGAGCACGGTGCCGTATTCGCCTACCGGGTTGCCGTGCACGGTCGCCACGGTGGGCACGGCCCGCCGGCCGGCGATCAGCGGACCGATGGTGGTGTGGTCGTGGATCACGTCGAAGTCGGCCGGACCGATCCGGTGCCGGACCCGGGCGAGGTGCGCCAGTTCGGGCAGGGACTCGCCGAGCCGCTCGTACTGCACCTCGGGCACGGTCGACACGAACTCGGCGTCGGTGCCGGTCTCGTGACCGGCGCCGAAGAGGGTCACCGCGTGCCCGAGGTCGACCAGACCGTCCACCAGCCCGGCCACCACCTGTTCCAGCCCGCCGTATCCGGGTGGGGGCACTGACAGCCACGGCGGGACCACCATCGCGATCCGCAATGGGCGTTCTGCCGAACGGTCGGCCGGAAGCTGGTTCACGGCCACGCTGTCCTCCCCATCGGTCCCTGGTGCGCGTGATCGCCCGGGTCCCGGTGCGCCCCCGCGGCCACCCCCGCGCCGGGCGATCGACGCTGGTTTCCCGGCGACGGCACCGGTAAACCGGACAAGCCGCCGCTCATCCACCCACGATCAGCCGGTCCCGCACAGCCCGCACCCCCGCCGCGGACCACGCCGTCCGTTCCGCCTGGTCGCGTTCCCACCAGGAGCGGACCACCCCGTCGAGGACGACGGTGTCCCCGTCCACCTCGACGGTCACCCGTTCCGTGCCGATCCCCCGCAGCAACGCTCGCTGGAGGTCGCGCCGGGTCCGCTCGGCGTCCGGGCGGGCGGCCGGCCGCACCTCCACCAGGTTGGTCACCCCGCGGACGCCGCGCAGCCGGTGCAGTTCCCGTTCGGCGGTGCGCCGCTGCCAACCGAACTCCACCTCGCCGCGGAGCATCACCCAGCCGTTGGCGACGGTGACGTCCAGCCGCTCGGCCGGGACGAAACTGTCCCACTCCAGGGCCCGGCTCGCCGCGATCGCGATCTGCCCGTCGGTCCGCTCCGGCTCGCCGGGCAGCTGCACCTCGACGTCGTCGGCGACCGCCCGCACCCCCCGTACGCGCTGCGCGCAGCGTTGCGCCGCCCACTTCCGCGGGTAGCTGTCCACCTGCCCGGTCAGGGTCACCACCCCCTGGTGCACGGTGACCCCGATGTCGTTCGGCTGCACCTGGGCGTCCCAGGCCAGTTCGTCGAGCACGTCCCGCTGGATCTGCGCGTCGGTCCGGACGGCCGCTGCCGTGGTCATCGCACCCCTCCGTACGCCTAGCCGGGTCTTCTGCTCGACGGTGCCGGCACGGCGGGTGACGGCGGTTCACCCGGACCGGGTGAACCGCCGTCGGAGGAGCGGCGGGTGGCGGAGCCAACCCCCTTGGCCCCGCCACCCGCCGCTGGAGGGAGGAGGCAGGTCGGTTGGTGTTATGACGTCTCGGCGAGCGTCACGGTTGCCGTCGATTCGGAACCGTTCCGCGTGTAGGTCACCTCGACCCGGTCGCCGACCTTGCCGGCCTGCACCGCGGCGACCAGATCGTCCGAGTCGTTGATCACCTTGTCGCCGAAACGGATGATCACGTCACCGCGCTGCAGGCCGGCCTTCTCGGCGGCGCTGCCCGGCGTGACGGCGGCGACCAGGGCCCCGCCGCCGTCGGCCGCGTTCACGCTGACGCCCAGCGACGGGTGGCTGACCTTCTCGCCCCGCTGGAGCTTGCCGGCGACGTCCTTGGCCTTGTTGCTGGGGATGGCGAAGCCGACCCCGATGTTGCCGCTGCTGCCCTGCCCGGCGGTGGCGATCGCGGTGTTGATGCCGATCACCTCACCGCGGGTGTTGACCAGGGCGCCCCCGGAGTTGCCCGGGTTGATCGGCGCATCGGTCTGGAGCAGCCCGGAGATGGAGCTGACCCCCTGGCGCGGGTCCTGCTGGCTGCTGCCGGCCTGGATGGTGCGGTCCCGGGCGCTGAGGATGCCGGCGGTGACCGACCCCTGCAGCCCCAGCGGGCTACCGAGGGCGAGCACCTGGTCGCCCACCTGCATCGCGTCGCTGTCGCCGAACGTCGCCGGCTTCAGGTCGCTGACCCCGGACGCCTTCACCACCGCCAGGTCGGTCTTCGGGTCGGTGCCGACGATCCGGGCCTGGGCGGTCTTCCCGTCGGCGAAGATCACCCGGACCGTGTCGCCGCCGGCCGAGGCGACCACGTGGTTGTTGGTGAGCACGTAGCCGTCGGCGGTGAGGATCACCCCGGAGCCCTCGCCGCTGCCGGTGGTGATCGAGACGACGCTCGGCTGCACCGAGGCGGCGATCCTCGGCAGGTCCGCGCTGTTGATCACCGGGGCGGCGGAGTAGGTACGGGTGATCCCCCCGGAGTCCCCGGCGAGCGCCAAGGCGAGCGCGCCGCCGGCGACGCCGGAGCCGAGCATCAGGGCGAACACCGCGACCCCCGCCCCGGCGATCCTGGCGATCCGGCCGGGCCGGAGGCCGGCCGGCGGGGCCGGAACCCAGGCCGGCACCGGCTGGCCCGGGTAGTGCGGCGGCTGGCCTGGGTGGTGCGGCGGCTGGCCCGGGTGGTGCGGCGGCTGGCCGTACCCGTGGCCGGTCGGTCCCGGCTGGCCCCCGCCGCTCCAGCCGGGCTGCTGGCCCGGATACCAGGGACCGGCCTGGTGGCCGCCGGCGGCCTGCGGGTGACCGGGGTGGGCGTACGGG
>NZ_POUB01000355.1 GCF_003236335.1 Micromonospora deserti | reverse complement strand
ACCTCGGCCCCGCCGCCGTCCCTCTGCCGCGCGCTGTTCGACCCGGACCCGGTCCGCCTCGCATCCCGCACGATCCGACCGTTGTGGGGATCAGCCACGTTCGGCTGGGGTGTGCTGCTCGGCGGGGGTGGCCGAGGTGCGGGTACTGACGCCGGCGAGCTGCCGGGCCGAGTTGACCAGTCCGACCAGGCTGAATGCCTGCGGGGTGTTGCCCAGCTGCCGGCCGGCCACCGGGTCGTACTCCTCACTGAGCAGCCCCACGTCGTTGCGTAGGTCGAGCAGGCGCTGGAAGATCCGCTCGGCTTCGTCCACCCGACCGATGTTGTGCAGAGCATCGACCAGCCAGAACGTGCAGGCGAGGAAGGACCCCTCGGCGCCGGGCAGGCCGTCGACGTTCTCGCCGTGCTGCGGCCGGTAGCGCAGGAGAAACCCGTCGGCGCAGAGCTCGCGCTGCACCGCCTCGACCGTGCCGACGACGCGCGGGTCGCTCCACGGCAGGAACCCGGTGCGGGAGATCAGCAACAGCGCCGCGTCGAGGCCGTCCGAGCCGTAGAACTGGGTGAAGGTGTTGCGGGCCGGGTCGAAGCCCTTCTCGCAGACCTCCGCGTGGATGCGGTCGCGCAGGCGTCGCCACCGCTCGACCGGGCCGTCGAGGCCGTGCCGCTGCACGGCGGTCACGGCCCGGTCGAAGCCGGCCCAGGCCATCACCTTGGAATGCACGAACTGCCGGCGGGGACCGCGCACCTCCCAGAGGCTGTTGTCGGGCTGCTGCCAGTTGCCCTCGAGGAAGTCCAGCAACGCGCGTTGGACATCCCAGGCCTCCTCGCTCGCAGCGATGCCGGCCAACCGGCTCAGGTGCAGCCCATCCAGGACCTCACCCCACACGTCGAGTTGGAACTGCTCCGCCGCGGCGTTGCCGATGCGGACGGGGCGGGATCCGGCGTAGCCGCTCAGCCAGTCCAGGGTCTGTTCGGGGATGCGGCGGGTGCCGTCGAGGGCGTACATGATCTGCAGGTCGGCGGGGTCGCCGGCGACGGCCCGCAGCAACCACTCCCGCCATGCCTTGGCTTCGGCGACGTAACCGGTGCCGAGCAGCGCTTGCAAAGTGAAGGTGGCATCTCGCAGCCAGCAGTAGCGGTAGTCCCAGTTGCGGGGCCCGCCGAGCTGCTCGGGCAGGGAGGTGGTGGCCGCCGCGAGGATGCCCCCGGTCGGCGCGTAGGTCAGGGCCTTGAGGGTGATCAGGGCTCGGCGGACCGCGTCCGACCAGCGTCCCCCGTAGGTGCAGCGACCGATCCAGTGCCGCCAGTACCGTTCGGTGTCGGCCACCGCGGTGTCCGCGTTGACCGGGGTGGGCGGGGGCAGGTGCGACGGCTGCCAGGTGAGCACGAACGACACCCGATCGCCGGCTGCCACGGTGAACTCGGCGACGGTGCAGGGGCCCACCCCCCGCAGCGCAACGTCGGTGCGAAGCCAGGCCGCGTCCGGTCCGGCGACCGCGCCGAGGTCGTTGCCGTGGTGGCGCACCCACGGGACGATGTGGCCGTAGTCGAACCGCAACCGCAGGTCCATCCGCATGGGCACGCTGCCGGACAGCCCCTCGACCACCCGGACCACGTCGGCGGCCCGGCCCCGCGGCGGCATGCAGTCGATGACCCGCACGCTGCCCTCCGGCGTGTCCCACTCGGCTTCCAGCACCAGCGTGTCCTCCCGGTAACAACGCCGGGTGGCCGGGCCGCCCACCGCCGGAGCGAGCCGCCAGCGCCCCGCCTCGACGTCGTCGAGCAGCGCGGCGAAGCACGCCGGCGAGTCGAACCGGGGCAGGCACAGCCAGTCGATCGAACCGTCTCTGGCCACCAGCGCGGCGGTGTGCAGGTCGCCGATGACGGCGTAGTCCTCAATCGGGCGCGGCATACGGAACTCCTATCCACGGTGACAACGGCCTCGGTGTCGTCCCGTTGCGGTCAGCGCCCCGGCGAACCATGTCGCTGGGGGCACGGCCACAACGATCCACGGGTCCGCCGACGCATGCCAACTGATCGCCGGGGGTAGTACCTGGGCTTCCGGATAGGGAGGAGAGGATGTCCCGTACCACCGAAGAGGTGTTGCACGATCATCTGCGGCGGCGCCGCGATGGGGATCTCGAAGGGGACCTGCGGACCAACTACCACCCGGACGTACGCCTGCTCTCCGCCGAGGGTGTGCACCAGGGGCATGACGGGGTGCGGTATCTCGCCACCATCCTGCGCAGCTACGTCCCGGACGGGTTCTATCACTACCGCCAGGTGCTGACCAACGGGGACGTGGGGATGCTGGTCTGGTCGAGCCGGTTACCGACGAAGGACACCACTCTGCACGGGGTCGACTCGTACGTGGTCAGCGATGGTCTGTTCGTGGCCCAGACCATCTACTACCTGTCCTTCCCGCGCGAGGAGCATCCGGACATCTGATCCGCTGGCCGTTGACCTGACATGCCCTTCGTCCCGATTGGCACTCGGGTCGTGGAGTGCCTCCCACGTCCCCCGTCCATGACGTATTCCTTGCGGCCGTGGCGGGTAGCCGACGGGTGAGGGCCGATCGAGGTATCGAGGAGGCCAGCGATGAGCCAGCAGAACCTGACCCAGATGAAGACCGGCGAGGTCGCCGAGCGGGCCCGCTCGGCGGGCGTTCAGAACGTCGAGCAGATGAACAAGGACCAGATGATCCAGGCCATGGGCGGCGGGCAGCCGCAGTCGAAGCAGCCCGGCCGCGGCGGCGGCCGCGGGGACGCGCCGCAGCCCAAGGGCACGGACCCGAAGCAGTGGAAGAACGTGCCCGGCAACCAGACCTGATCTACTCCCGCCTCCAATCCTTGGTCATCTGGTCGGTGTTCTGGATTCCGGCCCGCTCGGCCTGCTCCCGCAGCTGTCCTGTCGTCATCTCCGCACGATTGCGCGCCATGGTTCCCTCCCCACTCAGTGGATGGACTGCAGCACCCGGTAGGCGTCAGCAGGATCGGTGGTGAAGCCCTTGCCCTGCTGGTCGAGCGTGCGGAAGTCGTCCAGCAGCTGCCGCGACTCCGCCTCGCTGAGCTCGTTGTCCGCCTGCTGGTCACGGCTGAGACCCTGCTCGAGCCACCGCACGATGTCGCTCCAGCTGTGCCAGTCACCGCGCCGGTAGACGACCTCGATGTCCGACTGTTGGTACTCCACGCTCGCCTCCCCGTGCTCGTGGACCAACTCGCCGCGTAGTTACCCGGCCGGTGACCGAACCAACGCAGCCGATGGCGGCGCATCGGGGCGCGGCAGGGCCAGCCGTCCCGTCAGCCGAGGGTGGTGGCGAAGCGGCGTACGGGATCGGACCACGCGTGTGGATCCCGCCACGGGAAGGTGTGCGCGCCGGGAACCTCCGTGTACTCGCCGCCGTGCGCCAGCGCGGCCAACCGGCGACCCCACCGCGGGGTGCTGATGCGGTCGGCGCGCCCTCGGATGACCAGCAGCGGCGTCGGGAGCTTGGCGATCGGCGTCTCGATCGCGTGGTCGAGGTGCACGCGGACGAGGTGCAGCATCCGGCGGATCCCTGCCCGCCGCCACTCCGGGCGATGCGTTTCCGTCAGGCCCGGTGGTTCGCGGCGCCCGTCCAGCCGCCAGCGGACGAGCAGACGTACCGGCCCCCGGGCGACCGGATCGACCGTGGGGCTGGCCAGGACGACGCCCGCGACGTCGTCGCGGCGCAGCGCGGCGTCCGCGGCTACCTGGGTGCCGCTGGAGTGCCCGGCGAGCACGACGGGACCGAGCCGCCGAGCCGCCAGCCAGTGTGCGACGGCGTCGCCGAACTGCGGGACGGTGAGCTCGAACGGGGGGTCGCCGCTTCCGCCGAAGCCGGGTAGCTCGAGCAGGTGCGCGCGGGTCCATCCGCCGAAGGCTCCGAGGCCCGGCATGAGGTAGTTGGCGACGCCCATGCCCTGGACGAGCACCAGTTCGGGTACCCCGGGCCGCCGCTCGCCGACCGACCGGCTTCGCATCCGCCCCAGCGCGCCGTCGACGTACGACGTCGTCACGCCCTGGGGAAAGGGTGGCGAATACGGTTCACCCTGGTTCCGCATGTCCCGGCTTACCCGGCAGCCGTGAACAGAACCTGTGCGGGTAGGTGCGTCGGGTGGACACGAAGCAGTGGACCGACTGTTTTGACGGTGGTTCGCAGGGTATTCGCGCGGATGATGCGAGCTAGGGATCTTGTCGTCGTGGTCACTGGAGCGTCCAGTGGTATCGGGCGGGCCGCCGCGTACGCCTTCGCCGACCGGCGATGCGCCCTGGCCCTGGCTGCCCGGAGGGATGCTGCGCTGGACCAGGTCGCGCAGGAGTGCGCGGCTCGCGGCGGAGCGGCGATCGCCGTAGCCACCGACGTCAGTGACGCAGGCGCGGTGGATGAGTTGGCCCGCCGCGCCCTGGAGCGGTACGGGCGGATCGACGTCTGGGTGAACGCCGCCGCGGTGAGCGCCTTCGGCCGGTTCGACGACATCCCGATCGAGGACTTCCGGCGGGTCCTCGACATCAACATCATGGGCTACGTACACGGCGCTCGGGCCGCCCTGCCGGTGATGCGGAAGCAGGGCCGCGGGGTACTGATCAATGTCTCGTCGATCGTCGGCGTCGTCCCCCAGCCGTACACGCACGCCTACACGATGTCGAAGTTCGCGATCCGGGCGCTGAGTGGCAGTCTGCGGCAGGAGTTGCAGGTGGAGGGCGTGCGCGGGGTCAAGGTCTGCACCCTTCTGCCGCCCACGGTCGACACACCGTTGTTCCAGCAGGCGGCGAACGTCACCGGGCGGACCGTGCGCGCGATGCCGCCGGTGTACCCGCCGGAGCGGATGGCGGACGCGATCGTCGACCTGGTGCGGCTCCCGAGACGGGAAGCTGCCGTCGGTCTCGTGAGCAGGTCGCTGCGGATGCAGTCGAGGCTGACTCCTGGGCTCGTCGAGAAGCTGATGGCCGTCCAGGTGGACCGCATGCACCTCTCCTCCGACAAGCCTGCCCCCGCGAGCTCCGGGAACCTGTACCACCCCGCGCCCGGCCCGGGGGCCGTGCACGGTGGCTGGATGCGCCGCGGGAGCCAACTCCTCCGTGTGCCGGCACGGGCGGCCCTGGTGTTCGCCGCGGCAAGCGTCGTGAGCCGTCGCCGGCGGTGACCGGGCTCCACCACTGGTA
>NZ_POUB01000354.1 GCF_003236335.1 Micromonospora deserti | reverse complement strand
GTGGTGGGCGGCGGGCCGGCGTAGCCGCCCGCCCGGGGCCCGTCCGATCGGACCGACCCGCCGTGCACGTCCGCCCCGGCCGGTGTCGTTGGCGGTTGGTCGGCCGGCCGGTCCGGGCCGGCCTCGGGCCGCCGCCAGTAGTCGTCGGGGGAACTGCCGGAATTGGGGGTCGTCACGCCGTTCGACGCTACCAACGCGCTGGCCCGGTGACCGCCCGACGCGGCCGGCCGGACCCCGGCTCGCGAGGCTCGGCCGCGCTCACGGTGCCCGCGAGCGCTCGCCCGGCTGATCGCGGTAGCGACAGTGGGGTACGGGCCACGGCGTGGACAGTGCACTAGTCTTGCCGCTCGTGAACACCGAGGACCCCGGAGCGCAGGGCGCCCGCGGCGACGACGACCGCACGGTCGACCTCAGCGACGACTTCGTGGGGCTGCCCGAGCAGACCGCCGACGACACCGACCGGGGCTGGGGCGAGCGGTCCGGCGGCAACGACGACTGGCTGCTCGCCGAGCGCCCGCCGCACTGGGACTGAGGCAAGGCCCGCCGAGCGCCCGCCGCACTGGGACTGAGGCAAGGCCCGCCGAGCGCCCGCCGCACTGGGACGGAGGCGCTGCCCGCCGGTCCCGCCCAAGACCGACACCCCTCGGGTCGGTCGCCCGCCTGCGACTGGCACCCGTGTCCCGCCGGTCGTGGCTGCGACTGGCATCTGCCTCCGGCGGTTCCGCCCGGGCTCATCGGCGTACCAGCACGGCGAACCGGGTGCCTTCCGGCTGGCTGACGGCGCGTCGTGCCTGGCGGGGGTCGAGCGCGAGGTAGAGCGCCGAAGATCCGTCGACCGCCTCCGCACCCATCACGTCGAGCACCAGCGCCGCGGCCGCGAGCAGCCTGGCCTCGCCCGCGTCGGGCGGCACGGCGAGCAGGTCGACCCGGGCACCTGGGCGGAGCACCGAGAGCGCGGCCGGCTCGGCCAGCCGCACCGGTACGCCCACCGTGCCGTCCGGCAGTGCGACCGGGAGACGGTCGGGAGGAGTGCCGTCGTCGCGTTCGCCGCCGCCGGTGGTCGGCTGGTCGGTGGGCGTGCCGGCCCGCCCCGTCGGGACCAGCGGTGCTCCCGCCCGCGGTGCACCCGGCCATGCCCTGTCGGCCGGCGGCGCGGTGACCTGTGGTGCGCCGGCCCGGGCTGCGCCGGCCTGGGCTGCACCTTTCTGCGACGCGCCGGCCGGCGGGGCGGGTGGACACTCGGACGGGGCGTGCAGGACGGCCGCGGCGAGGGCGAGGAGCGTGGCGACCAGACCGGCGCGCAGCAGGGCGGCCCGCCCGGGCAGCCGGGGCCGGCGGACCGGACGCAGGGTGCTCGCCGAGACTGCCCTGCCCATCGCCACCGTCCACCTCTTCGCCCGGCCACGGAACGCCCCACGGCCCCGTGGGCAGCAGGTTAGAGCGGAGCGGGACGAGCCGGTAGGCCGCCGCCCACGGCCTGTGGACAACGCCCCGCCCTGTGGACAATCCCCGCCGCCCGAGTGGATCTGCTAGAGCCTCGTGGTCCCGGTGCCCGCCATGCGCGCCGTGCCGGGCGCCGCGGACCCGCCGCGCCCGTGCGCGCCGTGATCACCTGCCCGCCGCGTCGGCTGGGAGCCGCTCCAGATACGGCAGATGGGGGTGTCCCTGGTCCGGGACACCCCCACCTGCCGCACACTGAGTTGATCTTGCGGACTAATTGGCCGGCGCCAGCCCCGCCGGGTGGCAGTCCATCCGGCGGCAACCCGGCGCGAAGCCGGGTCAGGCGGGCGTCCGCAAGGCCGGGTCAGGCGGGCCGGTGCGAGGCCGGGCCCGGTGGGCCGGTGCGAGGCTGGGCCCGGTGGGCCGCTGTGCGCGGGTCAGGAGGCGCTGGTCGTGCTCGCGGCCGGGGTCTTGGCCCCGCCGGTCGAGCCATTCGACGACGAAGAGGACGACGACGAGGACGACGAAGAGGAACCGGCCGTGCTGGCCGAGCCGGAGTCGCCGCCCGAGGAGGACGAGTCGGACTTCGCGGGCTTGCCGGTGCCGTTCTTCGTGGCGTCCGAGCCGGAGCGCGAGTCGGTGCGGTAGAAGCCGGAGCCCTTGAACACGATGCCGACCGAGTTGAAGACCTTCCGCAGCCGCCCCTCGCACGCCGGGCACTCGGTCAGCGGCTCGTCGCTGAAGGACTGCACTGCCTCGAGTTGGTGACCGCACGCGGTGCAGGCGTACTGGTACGTGGGCACGTTCTCCTCCGGATCTGGCACGGCCGGTTGGCACTCGACGTCTTCGAGTGCCAATGGTGCGTCATCGCCCCCGGGTTCGTCCAGCGGAAGTGTGGGGCGCGACACCCCGCCCGCCGGTCGGGCCGGGGCCGAGGGCGGCGTCCAGCGTACGCAGGCCGTCAGCGGGGGTGACCACGGCGCGGACCGGGCGGTCGTGCGGCTCGGCGGGGAGCGCGTCGACCAGCTCGCCGTCGTGCAGCGGCACCACGGTCAGCGCGGTCGCCGGCACCCTGGCCAGCGCCCGGTCGTACGAGCCGCCGCCCCGGCCGAGGCGACGCCCCCGGCGGTCCACCGCCAGCGCGGGCACCACCACCAGCTCCGCCCGGGCGATCGCGGCCACCCCGCGACGCGGCCCGTCCGGTTCGCGCATCCCCCGGCCGGCGGCCACCAGCGCGTCCGGCCCGGCCCAGGCCGCCCAGTCCAGGTCGAGGTCGTCGCGGAGCACCGGCAGCAGCAACTCGCCGCCCGGCGGTAGCGCGCCGTGCAGCACCTGCGGCAGCTCGGGCCCGCCGGGTTCGGAGCCCACCGGCACGTACGCCGTCATCAGGCGCGGGCGCAGCCGGCGTACCAGCGCCACCAGCTCCACCTGGACGGACGCCGCGGCGGCCGCCCGCTGCGGAGCGGACAGCGCTCGACGGCGGGCGAGCAACGCGGTGCGGGCCTCCCGCTTGGCCGCATGCGTCACTTCGGTCACTTCCGCTCCATCAGAAAAATCCGGCACGCAACACTCCTGACGCAACGCCCGCCATCCGGTGGCTCTGTGTCAGCATCGCAGCATCGGAGGCGGAACTTCCGGGGGGACCGAGTGACGCTACGCGGGCGGCTGACCGCAGCCTTCCTGGTGGTGGTACTCGGCCCGGTCCTGCTCGGGGCGTTCTTCGTCGGGTCGACGGTGGCCACCGTCGACCGCAGCCGGTCCACCGAACGGCTGGCCGTGGCCGCCGCGACCGTGCGCACCTCGGTCGACGCCCTCTGCCAGCAGCTGCGGGCCGCCGCGGACGCGGTCGCCCTCACCGGCGACCCGGCAGCCGCGGCGGCCCAGGTGGTCAGCCGCGGCCTGGCCACCGCGGTGCTGGTCACCGACGTGACGGGCCAGGTCACCTATGCGACGCCCGGCGCGCCGCCGGCACCCTGGCGGGACTGCTCCGCCGCGCCGGCCGCCGGCCCGGTCCGGGCGCTCTCCGCCCAGGTCGACCTGCGCGACCCGGCCGGCGCGCCGCGCGGTACGGTCGCCGCCGCCCAGCCGGTCGACCCGGCCTTCGTGGCGCGGCTGGCCGCGGTGACCGGAGTGGCGGTCACCCTGCTCGACAGCGCCGGCACGCCGGCCCGGCTCCACCACACCACCGAGTCGACCGGGGTACGCGACGCGGTGCTGGCCGCCGCGGGCACCCTGGACGGTGAGCGGGTCACCGAAACCACCGACGGCCGGTACGTCCGCCGGGTCGGCCCGTCGTCCGGGCAGCCGCTGCCGCTGGTGCTCTCCGTTCCCAGCGACCAGCCGCCCAGCCTCTACCCCGCGCTGGTCGTCGCCGTACTGCTGGCCGCCCTGCTGGCCGTGGCGGTGGCCTGGCGGCTGGCCCGGGCGACCACCCGCCCGCTGGTCGAGCTGGCCGGCGCGGTGGACCAGGTGGCCCGCGGCGACCTCAGCGCCCGGGTTCCGGTGCGCACCCGCGACGAGATCGGCCGGCTGGCCGGTGCGTTCAACCGGATGACCCGGGAGACCGGCACCTACGTGGCGGCGCTGACCAGCAGCCGGGACCAGCTGCGCGGGCACCTGGCGGTGCTGGGCGACACCCTGGCCAGTACCCACGACCTGCAACGCATCCTGCGGGTGATCCTGCACAGCGCGATCGCGGCCACCGGCGCCCGGGCCGGCGCGGTGCTGCTGATGGACTCCGGCGTGCTCGTGGCCCAGTGCACCGAGGGCCTGGACGGGCGCTGGCCGGCGGGCGAGCGGTCCGAGCCGGAGCCGCTGCGGGTGCCGCTGGGCAGCGGGGTGGTCGGGGTGGTAGCGGCGACCGGCGAACCGCAGCGCGGCCGGGTGGACCCCTCCGCCGCCCCGACCGGAGAGCCGCGCTGCCGGACGTACATCGCGGTGCCGTTCGCCGCGCCCGACCGGCCCGCCCGCGGCGACGCGCCGGGCGCCCGGCCAGTCGGCGGCGCCGAGCCGGCGTCCGGGGCGCTCGGCGTGCTGGCCCTCTACGACCGGCTCGGCACGGACGAGTTCGACGACGACGACCTGGACACCCTGCGCACCTTCGCCGGCCACGCGGCGGTGGCGGTGGACAACGTCCGGGTGCACGAGGAGACGCAGCGGCTCTCGCTGACCGACCCGCTCACCGGGCTGTGGAACTACCGCTACCTGCGCGAGTCGATCCGCCGGGAGGTGGAGCGGGCGAACCGGTTCGGCCGGATGCTCAGCGTGCTCGCCCTCGACCTGGACCGCTTCAAGGAGGTCAACGACACGCACGGGCACGCCGCCGGCGACGCTGTGCTGGCCGAGTTCGCCCGCCGGGTCCGGGGCGAGATCCGCGAGGTCGACCTGGCCTTCCGACAGGGCGGCGAGGAGTTCGTGGTGCTGCTGCCGGAGACCGACGCCCGGGGCGCGACGATCGTCGCGGAGCGGCTCGGCGCGGCGGTGCGGGGCACCCCGATCACCGTCGATGGGCACGGCGACGCGCCGGTGCCCGTCCCGGTCACCGTCTCCATCGGCATCGCCGTCTACCCCGACCACGCCGGCACCGGCCAGCAGGTGCTGGACGCCGCGGACGACGCGCTCTACGCCGCCAAGGCCGCCGGCCGGGACACCTGGCGGGTCGCCACCGCACCGCCCCCGGTGCCGGCGCGGGAGATACCCGTCCCGGCCGGCGCGGTCAGCCCCGAGGACGGGATGCCCCGCGCC
>NZ_POUB01000353.1 GCF_003236335.1 Micromonospora deserti | reverse complement strand
GGGTGTGGGCGGGGCGAAGCCCTCGCCGGTGAGCAGCACCGTGTCGGAGAGAAAACGGGCGAGTTGGGCGAGGTTCTCCGGCCCGCCCTCGACCAGGTAGCCCAGTGCCTCGGTGGCCACCCCGGACGGCACGGTGGAGGCCGCCATGAGCTGCGCGTCGGGCACCGACTCACCGCCGAGCACGACCGTGGGCACGCCGGAGCCGAGTACCCCGGCGAGGCCGTCCGGCCACGCCTGCCGGCCGCCGAGCAGGCGTACGACGGCCAGGTCAACGCCGTCGAGCAGCGCCGGCACGGCGTCGGCGGCCACCCGGGCGGGGTTGGCCAACCGGTAGTCGGCCCCGCTGGCGCGGGCGGCCAGCAGGTCGGTGTCGGCGGTGGACAGCAGCAGGATGCGCACGGACGGCTCCGGAGAGTGACGCCCGGTCGGTGTCGGCCGGCGGGCGGTACGGGGTGGGCACTGGACCAGCGGGCGGGCCGGGATCGGCCGGCGCCCTACCGAGACGGGTGGGGCGCGGACTCAGCGGTGGTGGGCGGCGCGGCGACCGGTCGCGGCGGCGCGGCCGGGCGGTGCGACGGTGTTCCCGGATGGTGCGGCGGCGCAGCGGCGCAGGGTGCTGACGTGGGGCGCGGTGCTGACGTGCGCGTTGGGATGGCGAAGCGCGGCGCTGCGGTGGGGCGCGGGCACGCCACCGCGCCCGGCCGGGAAACGACGATGGTCGTCGATGGCGGAGACGCTGCGCGTCATCGGGTCCTCCTCGGGTGTCCACGCCCTGGGGTCACTCCGACGGCCGAAGTATCCTGGCTCCCGGATCGACGCTCACCCCCGGCCTTCCAACCGCGCACGCACGGCCGTGACTCACGAGGGGGGATCGCTCCCCGGTGACAGTGGCGGGACCGCGCCGGAATCGCACCGGCTTCCTTCACTGCCGTCAGGCCGCGAATGCTGCCACACCCGCCCGCCGCCGGAGGTGGGCCCGGACATCGTCGCCATTCGATCTCTGCGGCGGCGCGGGAAATGCCGTTGGCCTATCGGGCGCGCCTGCGCCCCGCGTCGTCGGGGGTACCGGTGACAGCGCCACCACGTGCGTGGGTTGACGCAGCGCAGCGGGCGGCGGGCAACGCGTCAGTCCAGGTCGGGGTGGTGGCGAGCCGGCCGGCCGAGGGGCGGGCGCCACGATCGCCGGTGTCCACGGTCGATCGGGAGGAACGGTCACCATCATCGACATGACGTTCCACCACCTCGCCGGTCGGGTCTGGCTCTGCCCCGGTGATCCGGATCCCGCCGACGTCCAGGCCGGCGTCGCCGTCGTCACCGACGAGCGCGGAAGTGTGATGGTCGACGCGGACAGAGCCCCGCGCAGGCCCGGGAGATCCAGGCCGCGCTACGCGCCGCCGGGCTGCGGCCACCGCGCTGGATCGTCTACACCCACCACCACTGGGACCACGTGGGGCGCGCCTGCGGGCGCCGGCGAACGGGCCCCGACCTGGCGCTGCTGGGCCGGCTGCTCGACGACGACCTCCGCTGGTGCGTCTCCAGCCACAGCCCACCGACGACCCTGGAGCAGGCGCGCGAGGCGATCGGGAGCTGAGCGCCGCTCAGCGGGCCCGACGCTCCGGGTGCGCCCGGTTCCAGGCCCGCATCCGCTCCGGGTAGCCGGTCTTCGCCGCCTCGTACAGCGGCACGGCGTGCTTGCGGGCGATCACCCCGGCGGCGCGCGGCGAGCCGGTCCGGCGGCGGATCCACTCACCGTCGTGGGCGATCGCCACCACGGTGGTGTCGGTCGCGGTGGTTTCCGGCTCCAGGTAGAACTCGACCCCGATGCGGCTGGTCACGAACGCCTCCAGCGCGGCCAGGTCCTCCCGGGTGGCCTCCCGGTCGAGCTTCGTCGGGGTCCCCTCGGCGGCGGTCCGCGACCGCCGGCTGAACCAGCCCATCCCCGGCTCCTCTCCTCGGCGTGACCTCCAGTGCAGCACCGTTTCCTGGCAGTCAACTGCGAGCCGGATGAGAGCCTCCTGACCGCCGCCCACCGGCCCGCCGGGCGGGCTGCTCACACCGCCGGCGGACGGGCTGCGCGGCTTGCCGGCGGGCGGATGACCGGCACCAGCGCGAGGGTGGGCAGCAGCAGCAACGGCACGACGAGCAGGGCGTGCAGCGTACCCACCCGGTCACCGAGCAGGCCGAGCAGCGGCGGGCCGCCGAGGAACGCGGTGTAGCCGATCACGGCCACCACGCTGACCCGGGCCGGCGCCCGGTCCTCCTCGTCCGCCGCCGCGCTCATCCCGACCGGGAAGCCGAGCGACGCGCCGATCCCCCACAGCGCGACCCCGGCGACCGCCACCGGCCCGGAGCCGGCCAGTACCGCCACACCCGCGCCCAGCACGGCGAGCAGGATCGTGCCGAGCAGCACCGGGACCCGACCCCAGCGGTCCAGCGCCAGGGTGCCGACCGTGCGCCCGAGGGTCATGCCGACGACGAAGACACCGAAGACCGCCGCGCCGGCCGCCTCGCTGAGGCCGTACCCGTCGATGAAGGCGACCGCGACCCAGTCGTTGGCGCTGCCCTCGGCGAACGCCATGATCAGCACGAACAGGCCGATGAGCAGGGTGCGCGGCTCCCGCCAGGCGGCGAGCAGCGCACGGCGGCGGGTGGCCGGCGACGCGGTGTCCGGCGAGCCGGGCGCGGTCTCGCTGGCGGGCAGGAACGCGCGCGCGCCGAGCAGGGTGCCGAGCAGGACCACCGCCGCCACCACGCTCAGGTGCACCGCGACGGGCGCGCCGACGCGGGCGGCCCCGGCGCCCAGCGCGGCCCCGGCCACCGAGCCGAGGCTCCACGCCGCGTGGAAGCGGGGCATGATCGTCCGCCCCAGCCGCCGCTCGACCACGGCACCCTCGATGTTCATCGCCACGTCGCAGCTGCCGGAGCCGTAGCCGAGGGCGAACAGGCCGACGGTGACCCCGGCCATGGAGCCGGCGACGCCGGCGGAGACCCCGACGACGGCCAGGCCGAGCGCGACGAGCAGGGTGGACAGCACGACCGTGCGGGCCGTGCCGAGGCGCTGGGCGACCAGGCCGGCGGTGGGCATCGCCAGCAGCGCCCCGGCGGACAGGGCGAGCAGCAGCAGCCCGAGGCGTCCCGCGGTGAGCCCGAGCGCCTCGCGGACCGCCGGCACCCGGGAGAACCAGGAGGCGACGGCCAACCCGTTGAGGGCGAACACCACCGCGACGGCGGTGCGGGCGGCGAGCACCGACCGGGGTACGGCCGCCGGGATCGGCGCGGCGGGCGGCGCGGTGGCGCGACTCACGGTGACGTCCTCTCGGTCGAGGTGGACTGCTGCACGATCGCACACCTGAGAGCGCTATCAGCACAACCCGGTCCCACCCCTTACGACTGGCGGGCCCGGCGGGGGATGATGCGGACGACCGGCGATGCCGGGCGACCACGGGGAGGGCACAGATGACGACGGCAGGCCGACCACCGACCCTGGAAGACGTCGCCCGGGCGGCAGGGGTCTCCCGGGCCACCGCCTCCCGGGTGATCGCCGGAACCGGGTACGCCTCGCCCGCCGCCCGCGGCCGGGTGTCCGCCGCCGCCGACCGCCTGGGCTACCTGCCGAACCTCGCGGCCCGCGCGCTGGTCCGCGGCACCGGCGTACGGCTGGTGATCGTGGTGTCCGGCACCGCCGTGTCGGTCCTCGACGACCCGTACGTCGACCGGGTGGTCGGCGCGGCCGCCCGGGTCTGCGCCCCGTACGGGCTCGGGGTCGCGCTGCACTGGCTGCCGGCCGGGGAGCCGGCCGGGCTGCGCCGGCTGGCCGAGGACCGCGGCGTCGGCGGGCTCATGCTGGTCAACACCACCGAGGCGCTGCTCGACGCGGTCCCGCGCGAACTGCGTGGCCGGGTGGCCTCGATCGGCATCGGGTCCGCTCTCGTGCCGTCCTTCGACGTGGACAACGGCGGCGGCACGGCCGCGGTCGTCCGGCACCTCTACCGCACCGGCCGCCGCCGTATCGCCATGGTGACCGGTCCCCGCTGGCTGTCCTGCTCCGGGCGGTCGGTCCGGGCGTACCGGCGGGTGGTGCGGGACGCGGGGCTGCCGGTGCGGCTGGTGCCGGGGGACTTCACCGCGAGCAGCGGCCGGACGGCGGCCCGGGAGGTGCTGGCCCGCTGGCCGGACACCGACGCGATCGTCGGAATCAGCGACGCGACCGCGCTCGGAGTGATCGACCGGCTGCGCGGCGACGGAGTGCAGGTGCCCGGGGACGTCGCGGTGACCGGCTTCGACGACATCCCGCTCGCCGCGGTGACCACGCCCGCGCTGACCACAGCCACCCACCCGGTGGCGGAGATCGCCACGGCGGCGGCGACCGCCGTGCTCGCGGGCCGGCCGGTGCCGCCGACGACCGTGTACCCGTCCCGGCTGGTGCCGAGGGCCAGCGGGTGAGCCGCGGCGGCGGTTAGCCGCCGGCCAGCGGGGTAACCGCCGGCCGTCCGCCCCGCCGAGGAGAAGGACCGGTGAGTCCGTGGCAGAACCCGCGCCGCCGCACCGGCAGCCGGAGGAGAACCCCCGGCACGGCCGGCTGACCGCGCGTCCGGCGCCGCCGACCACCCGGGGCACCGCCGGGCTGGTGCCGCTGACCGACGCCGCGGGCGGGCTCCTCGCCGAGGTGTACGCGCCGGATCCGGCCGACGGCCGGCCGTACCGGCTGGTGCTGCTGCTGCACGGGGCCGGCGGCTCGGCCCGGCAGGGGCTGGACCTGCTGCTGCCGGTCGCCGACACGCACCGCCTGCTGCTGGTCGCCCCGCAGGCGGTGTCGAGCAGCTGGGACCTGATCGTCGAGGGCTTCGGGGTGGACGTGCGGCGCATCGACGGGCTGCTCGCCTCGGTCTTCGCCGCCCACCCCGTCGACGGGGTGGTCCTCGGCGGCTTCTCCGACGGCGCCTCGTACGCCCTCTCCCTGGGCCTGACCAACGGCGACCTGGTCGACGCCGTGGTGGCCTTCTCGCCCGGCTTCGCCGCACCGCTGGTCACCCACGGCCGGCCCCGGGTGTACGTCTCGCACGGCACCGACGACCCGGTCCTCCCAGTCGACGTCTGCAGCCGCCGGCTGGTCCCCCGGCTGCGCGCGCTCGGCTACGACGTGACCTACGACGAGTTCCCCGGCGGCCACGAGATCCCCACCGACCTCCGCCACCGCGCCGCCGCCTGGCTCACCGAACCCTGACCCACGCCACCCCCGCCCAGCCCAGCCC
>NZ_POUB01000352.1 GCF_003236335.1 Micromonospora deserti | reverse complement strand
GCCCGGCCCCGACCGGCACGCCGGGCGCCGCGCCGCCGCCGGCCAGCCTGAGCGCGTCCCCGTCGCCCGGCGTGGACGACGACGGGGCCGGCGACGGCAACATCATCGCCGACATCCTGGACCGGCTCGGTGACCTCTTCGGCGGGGGCCGGGACGACGACGAGGAGACGCCGGAGCCGACGCCCTCGGCCACACCGAGCGTCCGCCCGCCGGCCACGGGCCGGCCGACGCCGCCGGCTCCCGGCTGTGCCGCCAAGCCGAGCCCGACCCCTATCGGGCCGGCCGAGGAGGGGACGTTGCTGCCCCGGATCGCCCCGGAGCCGGGGCAGCCGGCGGTGCCGGCGACGCCGTCGAAGCTCACCGGCTCCGCGGTGACCATGACCGGCCTGCGGTTCGAGGGGATCGTCGACCTGCCGACCGCCGACGGCACCCTGAAGGCGCTGAAGTTCAGTATGGAGCGGGCGGTCACCGACGACTTCCTGCTCCGCTCGCCCGGGCCGGCCGGGCGTACCCTGCGCTACGCCACGGCCCGGCTGACGGTGCAGGGCGACGTCGCCTTCTACGCTACCCGGTTCGTCGGTCGGCTGCTCGGCATCAAGATCACGTTGACCCCGGACCTGCCGTTCCCCGACGGCATCCCGATCACGTCGCCCATCCCGATCACGTTCACCGACCCGGCGATCGACCTGGCCTTCGTCAACAGCGACACGCTGACCGCCCGGCCCGCGCTCACGGTGACCCTGGCCTGACTCCCCTCCACCACAGGTGCGGGGCCGGGACGATCCCGGCCCCGCGCTGTGGTCAGAGCCGGGCGAGCGCCTTGCGCAGCGGGTCGAGCCCGAGCGCGCCGAGGTCGAGCGCCTGCCGGTGGAACTCCTTGAGGTCGAAGTCGGCGCCCTTGCGGGCCTTCGCCTCCTCGCGGGCCTGGAGCCAGATCCGCTCGCCCACCTTGTACGACGGGGCCTGCCCGGGCCAGCCCAGGTAGCGGTTGAGCTCGAAGCGCAGGTTCTCGTCCGGCACCCGGCAGTGCGCCCGCATGAACTCCCAGCCGAGCTCCGGCGTCCAGCGCTCGCCGGGATGGAAGCCGAACGGGTTGTCCCGCGGGATCTCCAGCTCCAGGTGCATGCCGATGTCGACGATCACCCGGGCCGCCCGGAACGCCTGCCCGTCCAGCATGCCGAGCTTGTCGCCCGGGTCCGCCAGGTAGCCCAGCTCGTCCATCAGCCGCTCGGAGTAGAGCGCCCAGCCCTCGCCGTGCCCGGAGACCCAGCACAGCAGCCGCTGCCACCGGTTGAGCAGCTCCGCCCGGACAGCGGTCTGCGCCACCTGGAGGTGGTGACCCGGCACGCCCTCGTGGTAGACGGTGGTCACCTCGCGCCAGGTGGAGAAGTCGGTGACGCCCTGCGGCACCGCCCACCACATCCGGCCGGGGCGGGAGAAGTCCTCGCTCGGCCCGGTGTAGTAGATCGCGCCGTCGCTGGTCGGGGCGAGGCAGCACTCGATCCGGCGGACCTGCTCGGGGATGTCGAAATGGGTGCCGTGCAGCTCGCTGATCGCCTTGTCGGCGAGCGCCTGCATCCAGTCCCGGAACGCCTCCTTGCCCTGGATGGTCCGGGCCGGGTCGGCGTCCAGCGCCGCGACCGCCTCGTCGACGGTGGCGCCGGGGCCGACGATCCGCGCCGCCACCGCGCGCATCTCGGCCTCCAGCCGGGCCAGCTCCGCGAACCCCCAGGCGTACGTCTCGTCGAGGTCGACCTTGGCGCCGAGGAAGTACTGCGCGGCCAGCTCGTAGCGCTCCCGGCCGGCGGCCTGCTTCTCCCGCCCCCCGGGGGCCAGCTCGGTGCGGAGGAACTGCCCGAACTCGGCGGTCGCCGCGGTGGCCGCCGCCGCGCCCCGGCGCAGCTCGGCGTCGAGCGTGCCGCCGGCGCCCAGCCGCTCGACCAGCCCGTGGAAGAAGTTGTCGCCATCCGGGTCGACCCAGATGTCGCACTGCTTGGCCACCTCGACCAGCTGCACCCGGGAGCTGACGTGCCCGGCCGCCGCCGCCTCGCGCAGCGTGGTCTTGTAGCCCTCCAGGGCGGCGGCGAAGCCGTTCAGCCGGGCCGCGATGTTGGCCTGCGCGTCGGCGCCCTCGGTCGGCATCAGGTCGAAGACCATGCGGACCTCGTGCAGGCCGCTGGCGATCACGTTGACCTCGCTGGTCGCCTCGCCCGCCTCGTACCGGGCCAGGTCGAGGCCGAGCCGCTCCTGCATGGCATCCTTGGCGGTCCGCTCCGCCTCGGAGTCCGGTTCGGTCACGTCGAGCTCGGCGAGCGCGCGCCGGGTCAGCTCGGCTCGCGCCGCGTAGCCGTCCGGCGACAGGTCGTCGAGCTGGTCGTCGTAGCCGGCGATGCCGACGTACGTGGCGCCGGTCGGGCTCAGCGGCGCCCACTCGGCCACGTACCGGTTGGCGAGGTCATCGATTCGTCCCACGCTGCGACCCTACGTGACCGCATCGGCCGGCTGTCGACCGTGTTACGCGTGTTCAGGCCGGCTGCCCGGCGGTCGGCGGCCCGGCCCCCGCCGTGCGGGGAAGGGGTTCTCGCGCCCTCCGCGGGTCGCGGCGGGAGAACCGGGTGTGGCGGTCGACACGGCGTCCGAAAGTCGCGGGACATTGTCGTACCCCTAGGGAAGAGTGTCAGGGGTGATGGCGGACTTCACTCCTGACCGGGCGGCGCTGCGCAGCTGGTTGCCCGGGTTCCTCGCGCTGGCGGCGATCTGGGGCTCCAGCTTCCTGTTCATCAAGGTGGGGGTCGAGGAGCTGCATCCGCTGCACCTCACCCTCTACCGGGTCGGCGCGGGTGCGGCGACCCTGCTGGTGGTACTCGCCGTGCTCCGTGACCGGCTGCCCCGCGAACCCCGCGTCTGGGCCCACCTGGCGGTGATCGCCGCGTTCGGCGTGGTCATCCCGTTCACCCTCTTCGGCTACGGCGAGCAGCGGGTCGAGTCGATGCTGGCCGGCATCTGGAACGCCACCACGCCGCTGATCGTGCTGCCGCTGGCGGTGCTGGTGTTCCGCACCGAGCGGCTGACCGTGCGGCGGGCGGTCGGGTTGGCGCTCGGCTTCGCCGGCGTGCTGGTGGTGCTCGGGGTCTGGCAGGGCGTTGGCGGGGCGCACTTCGTCGGGCAGCTGATGTGCTTCGGCGCGGCCGCCTGCTACGGCGTCGCCATCCCGTACCAGAAGCGGTTCGTCGCGGGCAGCACCCACTCGGGCCTGTCCCTCTCGGCGGCGCAGCTGCTGGTCGCGGCGGCCCAGCTGGCGATCGTCGCGCCGCTGGTGGCCGGCGCGCCCCCGGTGCCGACGGCGCTGTCGCCGGAGGTCGTCGCCAGCGTGCTGGCGCTCGGGGCGCTCGGCACCGGCCTCGCCTTCGTGATCCACCTGCGCAACATCCGGCTCGCCGGGGCGAGCACCGCGTCCACGGTGACCTATCTGATCCCGGTCTTCGCGGTGCTGATCGGCGCGGTGGTGCTCGGCGAGCGGCTCACCTGGCACCAGCCGGTCGGCGCGCTGATCGTGCTCGTCGGGGTGGCCGTGTCGCAGGGCCTGCTCGGCCGGCGCCGGCCCGCCGCGCCGGTCGGCGTCGGTGTGCCGGCCGTTCCCGCCGCCGAGCCGGCCGTCCCCCGCTGATCCACCCGCCCCGGCTCAGGAGTGGCCGGCGGCCCAGGCCACCAGCTCATCCGCCGGCCAGGTGTTGACCACCTGGCCGGCGGGGACGCCGCAGCGGGCGGCGCGTTCGCAGCCGAAGCGCTGCCAGTCGAGTTGGCCGGGGGCGTGTGCGTCGGTGTTGATCGCGAAGCGGCAGCCGGCCTCCAGGGCCCGGCGGATCAGTCGCTTCGGCGGGTCCTGCCGTTCCGGGCGAGAGTTGATCTCGACAGCGACGTCGTGCTCGACGCAGGCGGCGAAGACGGCGTCCGCGTCGAAGTCGCTCTCGGACCGGACACGCGGCCGGTGTGCCCGGTCGCCCGGCCCGGTCACCCCGGCCGGCCGGGACGACACCATCCGCCCCGTGCAGTGGCCGAGAATGTCCAGGTGCGGGTTGGCGATGGCGGTCAGCATCCGCCGGGTCATCGTCGACCGCTCGTCGTTCAGGCCACTGTGCACCGAGCCGACCACGACGTCCAGCCGGGCCAGCAGCGTCTCGTCCTGGTCCAGCGAGCCGTCGGCGAGGATGTCCACCTCGATCCCGGTGAGGATCCGGAACCCCGCCGGCAGCGCCGCGTTGACCTTCTCGACGTGGTCGAGCTGGCGGCGCAACCGGTCGGCGGTCAGGCCCCGGGCCACCTTCAGCCGGGGTGAGTGGTCCGTCAGCACCAGGTACTCGTGCCCCAGCTCGACCGCGGCGAGGGCCATCTCCTCGATCGGCGACCCGCCGTCGGACCAGTCGGAGTGGGTGTGGCAGTCGCCGCGCAACGCGGTACGCAGCGCGGTCGCCTGCGCGTCCAGGTCGCTGCCCTCGGTGGCGAGCAGCCGGCGCAGGTAGACCGGCTCCTCGCCGGCGAGCGACTCGGCGACGCAGCGGGCGGTGACGTCGCCAACCCCGGACAGCTCGGTGAGCTTGCCGCTGCGGGCCCGCTCGGCCACCTCCTTCGCCGGCAGCGCGGCGAGGGCGTTGGCCGCCGACCGGAAGGCGCGGACCCGGTAGGTCGCCTCGTTCGCCCGCTCCAGCAGGAAGGCGATCCGGCGCAGGTCGGCGATGGGGTCCCGAGCGCTCATTCCCTGCAACCTACGCCCCCGCGCCGCCGGCCGGGAGGCGACCGGCGGCGCGGGATCGGCGGGATCAGGCGTACGGCAGCCTGACGAGGGACGTGTCGCCGGTGGCGAGCGTGGTCGGGTGGGCGCCGATCGCCGACCAGACCTCCACCCGCACCGTTCCGTTGACCAGCGCGCCCAGGGTGCCGGTCGCGGAGAGCAGGCCGGCCTGCTGGGTGTAGTGCTCGTAGCCGGGGACCGGGTCGGTGGCGAAGTAGCGGTACGTCTCCACCCGCTCCCAACCGCCGTTGCCGGTCAGGTCGTAGGAGACCCGTAGCTGCACCCCGTTGCCGACCGCGGAGCCGGCGTCCAGGGACAGGTCGAACGTGGTCTGGCCGCCGGTGTACGCCAGATCCAGGCCGGTCGCGGTGAACACCTGCGGATTGCTCGGAGTGCCATCGTGGTTGGTGCCGCCGGCGCTGGCCACCGTGCTGGTCGCCGGCGCGCCGGCTGCCCCCAGCCCTCCCCCCGGGAGCAGGTATTGGGTGGGTGAGTCGGGGGTGCCGGTCGGCGGCGGGG
>NZ_POUB01000351.1 GCF_003236335.1 Micromonospora deserti | reverse complement strand
GGTGGGGGGCCTGCTGGTCGGCCTCGCCGCGCTCGGGGCAGCCCGGCTGGGCTGGCGGGCCCTGCTGCCCGGGTGCGCCGTGCTGCTGCCGGTGCTGCTGGTCTTCGCCGCCGGGCTGGTCGTACCCCTGTGGGTGCCCCGCTACCTGGTCTTCGTGGTGCCGTTCGGCTGCGTGCTGGCCGGCGCCGCGCTGGCCTCCGTACGGCTGCCGGCCGCGCTGGCCGTGGTGGCGCTGGCCGGGCTGCTCGGCCTGCCCGACCAGGCCGCGCTGCGCCGTACCCACGAGTGGCCGCGCAGCGCCACGGTCGACTACCGAGGCGCCGCCCGCATCGTCACGGACGGCCACCGCCCCGGCGACGTCGTCGTCTACTCGCCCCGGGACAGCTGGCTCTTCCTCGACCTCGGGCTCGCCTACCACCTCGGTGAGCGGCGCCCGCGCGACGCGCTGCTGACCGCGGACCAGGCCCGCCGGGGCGACCTGTGGGCCGAGGAGTGCGCGCGGCCCGCCGAGTGCCTGGCCGGGGCCGACCGGGTCTGGCTGGTCGTGGCCGGCCGCCGCGACGATCCGCTGGCGGCGGTGCCGGGCGCCAAGGGGGACGCGCTGCGATCCGGCTACACTCCGGCCCAGGTCTGGCCGCGCCCCGGCCTGACCGTCGCCCTGCTCACCCCCCGCTGACCGCGACGACCCGCCAGCCACCGAAAGGAGGCCGGGCGCCCACGGTCAGCCGGCGCGGTTCTCTGGGACACCCCGAGCCAGCGGAACGACCAGCACCGCCTCGGTGCCGCCACCCGCGCCGTTGCGCAGCTCGATGCTGCCGCGCAGCTCCCCGGTGACCAGCGCCCGGACGATCTGCAGCCCGAGCTTGCCGCCCCGCTCGGCGTCGAAGTCGGCCGGCAGCCCACGGCCGTTGTCGGTGACCGAGACGTGCAGCTGCTTGCGGAAGCGGTGCGCCGAGACCACCACCTCGGGCGCGGCCTCCGGGGCCGGCACGTCGGCGGGTTCCCCGGCCTCGGCCGGCGGGAAGCCGTGCTCGACCGCGTTGAGCAGCAGCTCGTTGAGGACCATCACCAGCGAGGTGGCGATCTCGGCGGGCAGGACGCCGAAGCTGCCCATGCGCCGCATGCCCACCGTGGACTCGGTCGCCGCCACCTCGGTCGCCGCGCTGGCCACCCGGTCGACGATCCCGTCGAACTCGACCGCCTCGTCGCTGGACATGGAGAGCGTCTCGTGCACCAGGGCGATCGAGGCGACCCGGCGTACCGACTCCTCCAGCGCGACCCGCGCCTCGGGCATGGCGACCCGGCGGGCCTGCAGGCGCAGCAGCGCGGCGACGGTCTGCAGGTTGTTCTTCACCCGGTGGTGGATCTCCCGGATGGTGGCGTCCTTGGTGATCAGGGCCCGGTCGCGGCGGCGTACCTCGGTGATGTCGCGGACCAGCACCAGCGCGCCGATCGGCACGCCCGCGGGCATCAGCGGCAGCGCCCGGGTGAGCATGGTGGCGCCGCGGGCGTCGATCTCCCGGCGCGGCGGCGCCTCGCCGCGCAGCGCGGCGAGGATGCCGTTCGCGGCGTCGGTGCCCTCCAGCGGGTCGCTGGCCAGCCGGCGGTGCAGCGCGGCCAGGTCCTCCCCCACCAGATGGGAGGCGTAGCCCAACCGCCGGTACGCCGACTGCGCGTTCGGGCTGGCGTAGGTGACCTTGCCGCCGGCGTCCAGCCGGACCAGTCCGTCGCCGACCCGGGGCGCCGAGGTGGTCTCGCCCGGGTGGCGCGGCGGCGGGAAGGTGCCGTCGGCGATCATCTGCGCCAGGTCGTCGGCAGTGGTGAGGTAGTTCAGCTCCAGCTGGCTCGGGGTGCGCGCGGTGGAGAGGTTGGTGTCCCGGCCGACCACCGCCACCACCTCGCCCGCCTCGCCGCCGGCGGTGCGCAGCCGCACCGGGATCGCCTCGTGCCGGGCCGGCACGTCGCCATACCAGACCGGATCGCCCTCCCGCCAGATCCGGCCCTGCCGGTAGGCCACCTCCAGGTGGGCCACCTCCGGCCCGCCGACGATCCGCCCCACCTGGTCGTCCTGGTACGCGGTCGGCGCGGTCGTCGGCCGGACCTGGGCGACGCAGAGGAACGTGCCCTCGCCGTCGACCGGCACCCAGAGCAGCAGGTCGGCGAAGGACAGATCGGAGAGCAACTGCCAGTCTCCGGCGATCCGGTGCAGGTGGTCGATGTCGGCCGGGCGGAGGTGGGTGTGCTCCTCGGCAAGGTCGCGCAGCGTGGACACGCTGACCAGCGTGCCACGCCGGAGGTCACATCGTCGCGGTGACCTTCTTCAGCCCGCGTGGGGCGTCCGGGTCCTCGCCCCTGGCCAGCGCCAGCGCCAGCGCCAGCCGTTGCAGCGGCAGGATGTCCAGCAGCGGAGCGTACCGCTCGTCGACCTCGGGCACGGTCATCCGGGTGGCGCCCTCGACGTCGGCGGAGCCGACCACCACCACGTCGGCGCGGCGCTCGCCGAGCCGGGGCAGCACCTCGCCCATCGACCGGCCGCCCGGGCCGGAGCCGACTACGGCCAGCACCGGTACGTCCGGGTCGGTCATCGCGAGCGGGCCGTGCAGCAGGTCGGCGCCGGAGAAGGCCAGCGCCGGCAGGTAGGAGGTCTCCATCAGCTTCAGCGCGGCTTCCCGGGCGGTCGGGTACGCGTACCCGCGGCCGGTGGTGACCAGCTGGGCGGCGAACCGGTAGCGCGGCGCGAGCTGGGCCGGGGTGGGGTCGGCCAGGGTGCGCGCGGCCAGCTCGGGCAGGGCGGCGAGCGCGTCGCGCTCCTCCGCCGGCAGCACCCCGTCGCCGGACCGGACCCCCTCGACCAGCATCAGCAGGGCGAGCAGCTCGGCGGTGTAGGTCTTGGTGGCGGCGACGGCCCGCTCGTGCCCGGCGGCGATGTCGACGCTGAGCTCGGCGACGCCGGCCAGCGGGGAGTCGGGGGCGTTGGTGACCGCGAGGGTGAGCGCGCCGGAGGCGCGGGCGGCCCGCAGCACCTCGGTGAGGTCGGGTGAGCCGCCGCTCTGGCTGACGCCGACCACCAGCGCGTCGGAAAGGTCGGGCCGGGCGCCGTAGACGGTCACCGCGCTGGGCGAGGCGAGCCCGGCGGGCAGGCCGAGCCGGATCTCGGTCAGGTACGCCCCGTACAGGGCCGCGTGGTCGGAGGTGCCCCGGGCGGTGAAGACCACGTGCCGCGGCCGGCGCTCGGCGATGGCGGCCGCCACCCGGGCGATCGCCCCGGCGTGGTCGGCGGAGAGCAACCGGTCGTAGCCGGCGGGCTGCTCGTCGATGTCGGCGGCCATCCCGGCCCCTGGACGCGTCACGGAAACCCCTCCCACTGCGCGATTGCCGCGCGTTTCCTGCTCAGTCTTGCATCTTTGATCTGATCAGAGCAATCGAACGAGCAGCAGTGCGCAGTTGATCACCAAGTCGGTCCAACATCACCTACGCTTGCCCGGCCTCACCCCGAGCACGACGATCGAGAGGACGACGTGTCCGACGACGACCGGGCACTGCCCGCGGCGGAGGAGCTGGCCCTGGCCCGGCTGGCGCTGGACTCCGGCGACCTGGCGCACGCCGCCGGGCATCTCGCCGCCGCACTCGCGCAGGCACCGACCCTGCCCGAGGTGCACGAGACCCTCGCCCGGCTCGCCGCGGCCAGCGGCGACAGCGCGGTCGACCTGTTCCCGCTGCACCACCACGTCTTCGTCGGCACCGTGGTCGCCCGCGCCCACCTGCTCGCCGCCGCCGGCCGCCCGGCCGAAGGGCTGGACCTGCTCGTCGCGGCGACCGGACACACGCCCGGCGTGGACTGGGCCGGCGTGCCCTGGGTGACCGCGCCCGAACTCGCGGAACGGCTCGCCCCCGAGCACACCGCCCGGATCCTGATGCAGGTCTGCGCCGCCACGCCGGACCCGGCGCCGCGGGCCGGGCGCCCGGCACTGGCGCCGTACCTCGCGCTGGCCCGCAACGCGGTCACCGTTCACCCCGAGCACGCCCCGCTGCTGGGCGCGGCGTCCGCGCTGGCCCGGCGGGTCGGCGAGGTCACCGTGGCGATCCGCTGGGCCGCTCGGGGCGTACGCGCACAGCCGTCGAAGATGGGCGAGGTGTGGCTCGGGTACGCCTACCGCAGCGCCGGGCGGACCCGGGAGGCACTGGCCGCGCTGGGCCGCGCCGTCGCGCACGACCCCGACGACCTGGCCGTGTACGCCGACATCGCCGGCACCCTCGCCGACAACGGCCGGCTCGACGAGGCGCTGGACTGGATCGACCGGGCGCTGGCCCGCGACCCGTCCTTCGACTGCGCCGTGCACACCGGCCACCGGCTGCGCCACCAGCGCGACGGCGACCTGGCGCACCTGGTCGCCCTGGCCGACTTCATCCGGGAGCACCCCGACGACTCGCACGAGCACAGCGACCTGGCCGAGTGCTGCCGGGGCCGACCGTGGCTGGGGCAGGTCACCCCGGCGACGGGGGCGGTGGCCGAGGCGCTGCGGCTGGCCCTCGCGGACGACCACGGCGGCCTGGGCGCCGCCGTGCCGCTGGACACACCCGGGCCGCCGAGCGCCATGCGTGCCGTCATGACAGCCGCGCCAGGGCTGCGCATCGAGGTGGCCGGCGTGACCGAGCCGGACCCGCGCGAGCCACGGCGGGCGATCGCCCGGCGGCTCTGGCACTACGACGGGACGACGGCCACGCCCGCGGTGCCGGCCCCCGCGCCGGAGGCGGCCGAGCGGCTGCGGCAGCTCACCCATCCGGCCTGGCCGCACCCACCGGCGGCGTACGACGCGGCGGTCGCCCTGGCCACCCTGGATCTGGCCGACCTCCTCGGGCTGCTGGTGCACCCACCGGCGGCGCCGCCGACCGCGCTCGGCCGGGTGCTCGGCGGGCAGGACCCGTCGCTGTGGGTGCGCAGCGCGCAGGTCTGGGCCTGCCTGGGCCTGCTGCACCACCGCACCGACGAGCCGTGGGCCGACTCGACCCGCCGTCGGGTGCTGCTCGACCTGGTCTGGGGCGTGGAGGACTGGATCACCGAGGCGGCGCTGTTCGCCCTGGTGACCGCCGCCTGGGTGGATCCGGCGGTGCGCCCCGACGTGGCCCGAATGGTGGCCGAGCGGCTCGCCGACGTGGCGGCGGTGGCCCGGACCCGCCCGGTGCCGATCGCCGCCTCCCTGGCCCACCTGGCCCTGGCCACCCCGGACCTCACCCCGGACACGGCCGCACTCGCCCAGCACCTGACCGGCGGCCCACCGCCGACCCCGCGCCGGCCCGGCCCGCTGCGCGGCCTGTGGCGCCGCCTCACCAC
>NZ_POUB01000350.1 GCF_003236335.1 Micromonospora deserti | reverse complement strand
CCCCCGCACCCAACCCTGCCACCGACGCCCAACGCGAGTTGATCCTGCTGCGGGCGCACCTGGAATTCGCCCGCGACGAAGCCCAACGCGCCGCCCAGTTCGACCAGGTACCCGGCATCGACCAGGCGATAGCCGAGGTGGAGGAAGCCATCGCCGCCGAGGGCCTACGCGGGCAGGTCGCCCCACCCCACGACGGGGAAGCCTCCGAAGGTCACCGGCGCAAGCGGTCAACCCGCCGCCGGCAGGACGCCCCCGACCTGCCCCGCAAGAAGGTGGAGCGGCGCACGGTCGGCCGGGTCTACACCGCCCCGGACGGCACCGAACACCGCCCCTCGATGTGGCTGTCCCTCACCCTCGACTCCTATGGGCGGGTGCTACCGGACGGGACGCCGGTCGACCCGGACACCTACGACTACCGGCGCGCGGCCTGGGATGCGGTGCATTTCGCCCGGCTGCTCGATCGGTTCTGGCAGAACCTGCGGCGGTGCGTCGGCTGGAACGTCCAGTACGCCGGCTGCGTCGAGCCGCAACGACGCCTCGCCCCACACGCGCACTTCGCCATCCGGGGCACCATCCCCCGGACGGTGCTGCGGCAGGTCGCCGCCGCCACCTACCACCAAGTGTGGTGGCCGCCGGCTGACAAGCTCGTGTACTCCCTGGATCGCCCGCCGGTATGGGACGACAACCGCGGCGCATGGGTCAACCCCGACACCCGCAAACCCTTGCCGTCATGGGATGACGCCCTGAATCTCATCGACGCCAACCCCGACGCCAAACCCGCGCACGTCGTCAGGTTCGGCCGACAGGTCCACGCCGAAGGCGTCACGCCCGGCACCGTCCACGCACAGCGAACCATCGGCTACATCACCAAATACATCACCAAGAACGCCGCCGACTGCCACAAGACCGACACCGACCGGCAACGTGACCACCTCGACCGGCTCTGGCAGCAACTACGCATCACACCATGCAACGAGCGGTGCGCCAACTGGCTGCTCTACGGCATCCAGCCCAAGAAGGCCCACGGCAGGCTGCAAGCCGGACGCTGCAAGGGCAAGGTCCACCAACGCGCCACCCTCGGCATTGGCGGACGACGCGTCCTCGTCTCCCGCGACTGGTCCGGCAAAACCCTCGCCGACCACCGCGCCGACGCCCGCGCCTGGGTCCGCAACCTCCTCGGCATCAGCACCGGCGCCGAGGACGCCAAACCCGCCGGCCCGGACCAACCCGCCGCCTACGCGTGGGAACTCGCTCGGCCCGACGACGCCGGCATCCCACCCCTGCAACACCGGCTTCTACGCGCCCTGTCCCAACGAGCACAGTGGCGGGCCGCTCTGCTCGCCGCAAGGGATCGCGCAACCACCGCCCTGACCACCGTCGACCGTCCCACGTCCTGAATCGGAGGAATTATGGAACGCGCCGCCGTCTCTACCCCCACCCGATCCCACCTCACCGCCGTCCCCGATCTCCCCAACCGGATGCTGCGGACCAACGACAGCCGGGCCGTCTACTCCGTCCGCGAGGTCGCCCGCCTCCTTTCGCTCTCCCTGGGCAGCACCTACGCCCTGGTTCGCGAGGGCGAGATACCCGCCCGCAAGCTCGGCGGGCGCTGGGTCATCCCCAAGAAGCGATTCCACGACTGGCTCAACGAGGCCACCGAGCAGACCACCCACGGGCCGGAGGGCTGGGCCTGATGGGACACATCGTCAAGACGCCAGCGGGAACGTTCCGCGCGAACTGGCGTGACGCCACCGGCCGGCAGAAGGCCAAGACGTTCCCGACCCGCCGGCAAGCAGCCTCCTTCCTGGCCGAGACAGAAGCCGCCATCGCTCGCGGCGGATATGTCGATCCGCACGCCGGCCGTCTGTTATTCGGGAAGTACGCGGAACGCTGGCGCGAGTCCCGCAACGACGAGCTGACCACGCGTGCGCGTGATGCCTCGATCCTGCGAACCCACGTGCTGCCGCGCTGGTCAGACGTGCCGCTTTCCCGGATCGATCACCTTGCCGTTCAGCGCTGGGTGACCGACCTCGGCGCTCGCCGCTCACCCGCCACCGTGGCCGAGTGCTTCCGTCTGCTGTCGACCATCCTCCGCGCGGCCGTCCGGGATCGGCTCATCGGCACCAACCCATGCGAGGGCGTCAAGGTCCCGGCCCGACGCAAGAAGGACACCGACGGGCACGTGCTGTCCCGCGCAGACCTGATCACTCGGCTCCTGCCGGCTGTCCCCGACCGGTATCGCGCCCTCGTCGCGCTCGCCGGAGGCACCGGCCTCCGGTGGGGTGAATCCACCGGGCTTCGGTGGGAGTCGCTCGACCTGACGGCGAAGACGGTCGAGGTGGTCCGCGTCGCGGTCGAGGTTGCGGGCGCCGTCACAATCAAGCCCTATCCGAAGTCGCGGGCCGGCCGGCGCACCGTCCCGGTGCCAGACTTCGCCGTCGACCTGCTGACCGCCCACCGCGAGGCGTTCCCGGCTGGTGCCCGCGGTGAAGTCTTCACCAACTCGTCCGCCGGTCCGCTGCGACGGACGCTGTTCCGGGCTCGTGTCTGGCGGCCGTCCCTGGTCCGCGCCGGCCTGCTCGGGAACGTGAGTCGCCTGGGGCACTTCAAGTGGCGGGCAAGCTGGGTCGACTCTGAGGGCATCGAGTGGTCGGCGGAGTTCACCACCGAGCGGGAAGCAGTGGCGCACGTGGCGAAGATGGCGCCAGGCGGCCTGCGCTTCCACGACCTACGGCACTCGTACGCCACCGAGCTGGTGTCGCGGGGCGTCCCGGTCAACGACGTCCAGGCGGTGATGGGCCACGAGAAGCCGTCGACAACTCTGAACCTCTACACCCACCGATCTGACGGTCGGGATAAACGCATCCGTGACGCGTTCGCTGACGATCCGCTGACGCCCAACGACGACTGACGATGGAATCAGCAAGAGGCACCCTCGACCGAGGGTGCCTCTTCTGCGCTATTCGAATGGTGGGCGATACTGGGATCGAACCAGTGACCTCTTCGGTGTGAACGAAGCGCTCTCCCGCTGAGCTAATCGCCCTCAGCGCGGATGACTGTACCTGATCGGCTCGCCATCCCGCGAATCCGGGGTCAGGTCAGTGCGTCGCGAGGTAGTGCAGCGCCCGGGCCACCAGGTCGATGCCGAGGCTGTACTTGAGTGACAGCCAGAGCACCGTGGCGACGAAGACCAGGCCGACGGAGCCGAGCACCAACCGCACACCCAGCGACTGGTACTTCACCCACTGCGTCCAGTTGTGCACGTGCCGTCGGGTGAAGCCGAGCAGGCGCCTTGCCCAGTGGAACTCGACCGCCCAGATGCCCAGGCCGGCGATCACCAGCAGCCAGCCCGGGCCGGGGAGCGGGATGAGGGCGACGCCAACGGTCACGACGAGGGCGCCGGCGACGGCGATGAAGATCTTGAGGGCGACCCGGCCGGTCGGGTTGGCCCGGATCAGTTCGAGGGTGGTGGACACCCGCTGCCGCCAGTATCGCCCACCTCGCCGGTCGGCCACCGCCGCGCCGCCGCCCCCCTGGCTGGACGGCGGCCGGCCATGCCGGTCGTACTGCTCCTTCGGCACCCCGTACCCTCGCTTTTCGGCTGCCCGGACCGCGACGTTCGGCGGGCCCGGCGCCGCCATCGGATCCACTGAGGATCGTTTCGTAACCATTTCCACCCCCAGTGTGGCTCGCGCCCGTCACTGGAACGGACGACTGGACGTTACCGGAGTAAGTCGACGACTGAACCACCCGATGCCGGGCGGGATCACGCACTGGGCAGAACCGGAAATCGTACATGAATTCTCACATTCAAGCGGCCTTTCCGACCCCCTTCCCACCACTGGGTGAAGTCAGCGTATGGCGGAGCGTAGCCAGGAGTAGCACCTGAGTATGGGAAAAGCGGGACACGCGCGTTCCGCAGCGGTGCCGGGGGGAGATCGTCCATGTCTGTCATCCGACCGACGACTGTAGAGGTCGAAACGTCGCTAAGGCTCGTCGCACCTGACGCTACCGCCTTGCCGGTGCGTGCCAGTCTGCGTTACGACCCTGCTGATCCGTATGCGGTTCATGTCCTGTTCCACGCCGAATCCGCCGGGGGCGAGGCGGTCAGCTGGTCCTTCGCCCGCGAGTTGCTGGTCACCGGCCTCGACGAGCCGGCCGGCATCGGCGACGTGCGGGTCTGGCCCTGGGCCACCCCGCGCGGGGACTTCGTCGCGCTGGCGCTGTCGTCGCCGGACGGCAATGCCCTGTTCGAGGTGCCGCGCAGCGTCCTGGTGCGGTTCCTGCGGCGGACCTACGTCGTCGTCCCGCGCGGTCGCGAGGCCGAGCACCTGGACGTCGACACGGCAGTGAACCGGCTGCTCGCCGGCCGCTGACCGACGCACCCGGAGCCGCGCGGATCTGCCGAGTCCGCGCGGCTCCTTCCACCCCCGAGGGGGTACGCTCCGCGCCCCGCCCGCGGGCGCGCCTCAGCCGTGCGTGGTGATGCCGCCGTCGACCGGGATCACCGCACCAGTGAGGTACGCGCCAGCGCGGGAGGACAGGTAGATCGCGGTGCCGGCCATGTCCTCCGGCCGGCCGATCCGGCCCAGCGGCACCTGCTTCTCGATGGCGGCCCGGGACGACGGGTCGTCGAGCGCGAAGGCCATCATCTTGCTCTCGAACGGCCCGGGCGCGATCGCGTTGACGGTGATCTGCTCGCCGGCCAGCTGGTGGGCGAGGCTGCGGGTCAGCATGTGCACCGCCGCCTTCGTGGCGGAGTACGCGTACACCTCCATCCAGGGCACCCGGATGCCGTCGATCGAGCCGATGTTGATCACCCGGGCCGGGTCGTCGGCACTGGCCGAGGCGCGCAACGCGGGCAGCAGCGCGGTGGTGAGCCGGAAGACCGCCTTGACGTTGACCGCCCAGAGCTTGTCGAACGCGCTCTCCGGGTACGCCTCCAGCGGCGCGCCCCAGGTGGCGCCGGCGTTGTTGACCAGCACGTCGAGCCGGTCGAACCGCTCCCGGACGGCCGTGGCGAGGCCCTCGGCCCCGGCGTCGTCGCCCAGGTCGGCGGGGATCGCCTCGCAGCGCCCCTCGGTGGAGAGCTCCTTGGCCACCGCCTCGCAGGCGTCCGCCTTCCGCGACGAGATGATCACGTGCGCACCGGCCCGGACGAAGCCCTGGGCGATCATCAGGCCGATCCCCCGCGAACCGCCGGTGACCAGGACCGTCTTGCCGTGCACCGAGAACAGATCCGTCATGCCCATCCCCTCGCGAGTCGCCCGCGCCCCCCGCCGTGCGGGCCGCCCCGCCACAGCGGGCCGGCGCCGACCCGGACCGGACGGCACTACCGCTCGGTAACGT
>NZ_POUB01000034.1 GCF_003236335.1 Micromonospora deserti | reverse complement strand
GCTCTTCATCCTGGCAAGAACGGCAAATCCGGACGGAGATGTGCTATGGGTTCCCGGCGGTAAGCGCTGACCGCGCGGCCGCCGGCGCCGCCGGTCTCCCGCGTGGGCGCGTTGCACCACGTCGAGGTCTGGGTACCCGATCTGGCCGCCGCCAAGCGCAGCTGGGGCTGGCTCCTGGGCGAGCTGGGCTGGACGCCGTTCCAGGAGTGGCCGGCCGGCCACTCCTGGCGGCTCGGCTCGACCTACCTGGTCCTGGAGGAGTCCCCCGCGCTCTCCGGGCGGCGGCACGACCGGCTCGCCCCCGGCCTGAACCACCTGGCCTTTCACGCCGGCCCGCCGGCCGCCGTGGACCGGTTGGTGGCGGCGGCGCCGGCGTACGGCTGGACGCTGCTCTTTCCGGACCGGCACCCGCACGCCGGCGGCGCCGGGACCTACGCCGGTTACCTCACCGACGAGCAGGGGTACGAGGTGGAACTGGTCGCCTCGCCGAACCGGTGACGGTGGGAGACGAAGAAGCCCGACGGCGAGGGCAGGGGCGCGAGGTGCTTTCCTGGGGAGCCCGCCCGCGAAGGGTTCAAGCCTGACCGCCCGGAGCGGGTGGGCTCCCGGAAACAACCGGAGAGCGGGGCGGAGTCAGGCGGCGGGCCAGTCCTGGGAAGCCAGACGTGGCGAGGCCGCCCCCGGAGGGGCGGCCTCGAGCCAGGAGAGGAAGCCGGTGACCGTGGACCGCGCCATGGCGATCTCCACCGGAGCGTGGTGACTGGTACAGCGGAGAATGACCCAGTCGGCGGGCATCGAGAAGCGCTCCTGCCCTTCGGGCAGCCGCCGCCGCTCCACCGCCAGCCCCTTGCGGGAGAGCACCCGCTTGGGACGCAGGGCGAAGCTGAACATCCGGTACCAGCGGAGTTCGTCGCCGACGAACCGGCCGAAGCCCGGAGCCCACCCGCGACCGTCGAGCAGGGTGGAGGTCCGGACGCTGAGCCGGATGATGCCGCCGCTGCGGGTGACCAGGGCCCGCCGGACGAAGAGGATCAGGAGCGCGCCGAGAACGGCGGCGACGCCGATTCCGATCCCTTCGACAATCTCCATCGGCGGGTGGGCTCAGCGGCCCTGTGCGGCGGAGGCCGGGGTGGCGCTCTCGGCCAGCACGGTGACGCCCTCGGCGCTCACCGAGAGGAAGCCGCCGGCCACCTCGTAGGAGACCTGCTCGCCACCGGGGAGCTTGATGCGTACCTGGCCGGGCTCGGCGAGCTGGCCGAGCAGGGGCGCGTGCCCCGGCAGCACACCCAGCTCACCCTCGGTCGTCCGGGCGACGACCATCTCGGCCTCGCCTGACCAGACCTTCTCCTCGACGGCTACGAGCTCGACGTGTAGCTGCTGTGCCACGCTGTCTCCTTGCTGCGGCGGCGGGATGTCGAAAGTCTAGTCCCGCCGCCGACACGCCCCCAACGCGGGTGGCGAGAGCTAGGCCACGTCTACTTGGTCTTGTTCTGGAAGTCCGGGTGCTCCAGCAGGAACGCGTCCAGCTGCTCGTTGTGCAGAGCGGTGAAGAAGTCCTCCACCTCGGTCCGGAACTGCTCGCCCCGGTACCGCCCGCCCTCGATCAGGGCACCACCCGGCAGCTTGACCATCTGGATCGTCTCCGGGCGGATGTTCTTCAGGGCCAGACCGAAGTCGATCACGCTGTGGCCGCGCCCGCTGAAGATCAGCGACTGCCCGGCCGCCCGCAGCACCCGGTCCAGCTTGATCGGGTTGGTCACCACGTCGGCGCTGAGTGCCTGGCCCGCCATCGCCTTGACGAACTGCTGCTGGTGGCGCTGCCGGCCGTAGTCGCCGTCCGGCACGCCGTTCTTCGGGTAGCGCTGGCGGACGTAGTCCAGCGCCTGCCAACCGCTCAGGTGTTGGTTGCCCTTCTCGTAGACCGCCTGCGGCCCGATGTAGCCGGAGCCGTTCGGGTTGCCCTTGCGGTGGGTGCCGTCCGGCTCCCGGTGCTCGGAGCGCACCTCGCGCTCGATGTACATGTCGACGCCGCCCATCGCGTCGACGATCTTCTGGAACCCGTTGAAGTTGATGATCGCTCCGGCGTCGAAGCGCTTGATCCCGGTGACCTTCTGCACGGTCTTCGCGAGCAGCTCGAAGCCGCGGGCGGCGTCCGGGTTCCGCCCCGGCACCCGACTGCCGTACGACATCGCCGCGTTGAGCTTGTCGGTGCCGCCGTTGAAGTTGGCCTGGGAGAAGGCCGGGATCTCCACGTAGAGGTCGCGCGGCATGGAGAAGAGGTAGGCCCGGTCCAGTTCCGCCGGCACGTGCAACACCATGATCGAGTCGGCCAGCGGCGGCGTCTCCGGGTTGCGGGGGTCGATGCCGACCAGCAGGATGTTCAGCGGGCCCTTGATGTCGCTCTTGCGCTCGCTCGCGCCGGCCGCCTGGTCGCCGAAGAGGTCGGCCTTGCCGACCGCGCTCTCATAGCGGGCCATCAGCGCCTCGGTGCCGACCAGCACCACGCCGCTGAGCAGCATCAGGACCGCACCGAACACCGTGCAGACCCGGGACCACCGCGGCACCCCGGACCAGATGGACGACTTCCCGCCGCCCTTGCCGGCCTTACCCACGATCATCTCCGTTCGTCACGCCCACGATCAGGAGACGGGCGCGCGCAGCCGAAAGGTTGCACAGACGTGCGCGCATCCCGGTGAGCGCGCGCATGAACGGTACCTCGCGTGCGGCGTGCTCGCCGACCGCGGAGAACCGGGCAGCAGCGATGATAGGGCAGGAAGATGAACAAAAGGCCGCCCCGGTGTTACCGGGGCGGCCTTCGTCGGGCCGAGGTCAGCCCTTCATCAGCTCCGCCGCCTTGCGCTCCAGGTCGTCCAGGCCGCCGCACATGAAGAACGCCTGCTCGGGGAAGTGGTCGTACTCACCCTCGCTGATCTTCCGGAAGGCTTCGATGGTCTCCTTGATCGGAACCGTCGAGCCCGGTACGCCGGTGAACTGCTCCGCCGCGTAGGTGTTCTGCGACAGGAAGCGCTCGATCCGCCGGGCGCGGGCCACGGTGATCTTGTCTTCCTCGGAGAGCTCCTCGATACCGAGGATGGCGATGATGTCCTGCAGGTCCTTGTAGCGCTGCAGGATCCGCTTCACCTCGGTGGCCACCGCGAAGTGCTCCTGGCCGACGAACTCCGGGGCGAGGATCCGGGACGAGGACGCCAGCGGGTCCACGGCCGGGTAGATGCCCTTGTCGGAGATCGACCGCTCCAGGTTGGTGGTCGCGTCGAGGTGGGCGAACGTGGTGGCCGGGGCGGGGTCGGTGTAGTCGTCCGCCGGCACGTAGATCGCCTGCATCGAGGTGATGGCCTGGCCCCGGACGGAGGTGATCCGCTCCTGGAGCTCGCCCATCTCGTCGGCCAGGGTCGGCTGGTAACCCACCGCGCTCGGCATCCGGCCGAGCAGCGTGGACACCTCGGAACCGGCCTGGGTGAAGCGGAAGATGTTGTCGATGAAGAGCAGCACCTCCTGCTTCTTCACGTCGCGGAAGTACTCCGCCATGGTCAGCGCGGAGAGAGCGACCCGCAGCCGGGTGCCCGGCGGCTCGTCCATCTGGCCGTAGACCAGCGCCGTCTTGTCGATGACGCCGGACTCGGTCATCTCGGCGATGAGGTCGTTGCCCTCACGGGTGCGCTCACCCACGCCGGCGAAGACCGAGGTGCCACCGAAGTTCCGGGCCACCCGGGTAATCATCTCCTGGATGAGCACCGTCTTGCCCACGCCGGCGCCGCCGAACAGGCCGATCTTGCCGCCCTTCACGTACGGGGCGAGCAGGTCGATGACCTTGATGCCGGTCTCCAGCATCTCAGTCTTCGGCTCCAGGTCCGCGAAGGCCGGGGCCTTGCGGTGGATCTGCCAGTGGTCGTCCGGGTTGAGCGTCTCGCCCTCGCGGAGGTTGAGGCACTCGCCGATCGCGTTGAACACGTGACCCTTGACCGCGTCGCCGACCGGCACGCTGATCGGCGCGCCGGTGTCGCGCACCTCGGTGCCGCGGACCAGGCCGTCGGTCGGCTGCATCGAGATGGCGCGGATCAGGTTGTCACCCAGGTGCTGGGCGACCTCCAGGGTCAGCGTCTTCTCGCCGCCGGAGAGCGTCACGTCGACGTGCAGGGCGCTGAACAGGTCCGGCATGGCGTCGCGCGGAAACTCGGCGTCGACGACCGGGCCGATGACCCGGACCACGCGACCCGTGGCCGTCTTGGTCTCTACTGGGGCAGTCATCACACTTCACTTCCCGACGCGGCCAGCGCGTTCGCGCCGCCGACGATCTCGCTGATCTCCTGGGTGATCCCGGCCTGGCGGGCCGAGTTCATCTCACGCGTGTACTTCTCGATCATCTCTTCGGCGTTGTCGGTGGCGCTCTTCATCGCCCGCCGCCGGGCCGCCGACTCGCTCGCCGCCGACTCGATCAACGCCGCGTAGATCCGCGTGTTGATGTACTTCGGCAGCAGCGCGTCGAGCAGCGCCTCCGCCTCCGGCTCGAACTCGTACGCCGGGAGCAGGCCCTCGGACCGCGGGCGGTCCTCGACCTCCATCGGCCCGATGATCTTCGCGATCGGGGTCTGGGTCATCAGGGACTTGAACTCGGTGTAGACGATGTGCAGCTCGTCGATCCCGAGCACCCCGTCCGCCCCGGGGCCGCCGTCGACGTCGTCCGCGCCGGCCGAGAACGCCTTGATCAGCGTCTCGCCCACCGTGCGGGCGTCGGCGAACGCCGGCTGCTCCGAGAACCCGGTCCAGTTCGCCTCGATCGGCCGGTTGCGGAACCGGTAGAACGTGACGCCCTTGCGCCCGATCACGTAGAGCACCGGCTCCTTGCCGTCGGCCTTCAGCCGGGCGATCAGCGACTCCGCCGTCTTGATCGCGTTGGAGCTGTAGCCGCCGGCCAGCCCTCGGTCGCTGGTGATCAGCAGGACGCCGGCCCGCCGTACCCGCTCACGCGGGGTGAGCAGCGGGTGGTCGATCCGCGCGTTGGACGCCAGCGCCGTGAGCACGCCGGTGATGGCCCGGGCGTACGGCAGGGACGCCTCAACCCGGGCCTGGGCCTTGGCGATCCGGCTCGTCGCCACGAGCTCCATCGCCTTGGTGATCTTCTTCATCGACTTCGCCGAGCGGATCCGTTGACGAAGAACGCGAACCTGGGCCGCCATCGGTCAGCTCTCAGCCGGGCGGTCGGTCGTGCCGTCGCGGAACCGGGTCACCGTCTCGCGGTTCTCCTCGCCCGCCAGCGGCTGCGCCGGCGGCTCGTTGATCCGGCGCTCGTCCTCCTTGCCGAGGAAGAGCCGCTTGAACTCGGTCACCGCCGAGTCGAGCGAGCTGACGATGTCGTCGTCCCACTTGTTGTCGGTGATGGCCGCCAGGACGCCCTCGTGCTTGTGGCGCAGGTACTGGAGGAACTCCGACTCGAAGCGGCGGACCTCGCCGACCGGGATGTCGTCCAGCTTGCCCTCGGTGCCGGCCCAGACCGAGACGACCTGCTCCTGCACCGGGTACGGCGAGTAGTTCGCCTGCTTGAGCAGCTCGACCAGGCGGGAGCCGCGCTCCAGCTGCGCGCGGGAGGCCTTGTCCAGGTCGGAGGCGAAGGCGGCGAACGCCTCCAGCTCGCGGTACTGGGCCAGGTTGAGCCGGAGCGAACCGGCGACCTTCTTCATCGGCTTCACCTGGGCGGCGCCACCGACCCGGGAGACCGAGGTGCCGACGTTGATCGCCGGCCGGACGCCCTGGTTGAACAGGTCGGTCTCCAGGAAGATCTGGCCGTCGGTGATGGAGATGACGTTGGTCGGGATGAAGGCCGAGATGTCGTTGGCCTTCGTCTCGATGATCGGCAGGCCGGTCATCGAGCCGCCGCCCATCTCGTCGGAGAGCTTGGCGCAGCGCTCCAGCAGCCGGGAGTGCAGGTAGAAGACGTCACCCGGGTACGCCTCGCGGCCCGGCGGACGGCGCAGCAGCAGCGACACGGCCCGGTACGCCTCGGCCTGCTTGCTCAGGTCGTCGAAGACGATCAGGACGTGCTTGCCGCCGTACATCCAGTGCTGCCCGATGGACGAACCGGTGTAGGGGGCGAGGTACTTGAAGCCGGCCGGGTCGGAGGCCGGAGAGGCGACGATGGTGGTGTACTCCATCGCGCCCGCCTCCTCCAGCAGGCCCTTGATCGAGGCGATCGTGGAGGCCTTCTGGCCGACGGCGACGTAGATGCAGCGGACCTGCTTCTTCGGGTCGCCGGAGCGCCAGTTGTCCCGCTGGTTGAGGATGGTGTCCAGCGCGACCGTGGTCTTGCCGGTCTTCCGGTCACCGATGATCAGCTGGCGCTGGCCCCGACCGATCGGCGTCATCGCGTCGACGGCCTTGAGGCCGGTCTGCATCGGCTCGAAGACGGACTGCCGGGCCATCACGTTCGGAGCCTGGAGCTCCAGCTCGCGGTAGCCCTCGTTCGGGATGTCGCCGAGGCCGTCGATCGGCTGACCGAGCGCGTTGACCACGCGGCCGAGGAAGGCGTCGCCGACCGGTACGGAGAGCACCCGGCCGGTGCGCTTGACGCGCTGCCCCTCCTCGAGGCCGGCGAAGTCACCGAGGACGACGACACCGATCTCCCGGACGTCGAGGTTCAGCGCCACGCCCAGCGTGCCGTCCTCGAACTCCAGGAGCTCGTTGGTCATGGTCGAGGGGAGGCCCTCGACGTGGGCGATGCCGTCGCCGGCGTCGGCGACGGTGCCGACCTCCTCGCGGGAGACGTCGGACGTGTAGGAGGAGACGTAGCGCTCCAGGGCGCCGCGGATCTCCTCCGTCGAGATGGTCAGCTCGGCCATCCTCTGCTTCCTTAAGTATCAGGGGCCCGGGATACCTAGTACCGACCGGTCCGAATGGCGTCTATTCAGGGCGCTGGGCGGCGGGGCCGGTCAGCGCTTCGCGAGCGCGTTGCGGGTCTCGTTGAGGCGGCGCAGGACAGTGCCGTCGTACAGGTCGGAGCCGACCCGCACGCTCATCCCACCCAGGACTTCGGGATTCACCGTCTGCTTGACGGAAACCTCTCGACCGTATATCGCGGAGAGACTCGCGCCCAGCCGGCGCTCCTCCTCTTCACTCAACGGGGCCGCGACGGTCACGTACGCCACCTGCCGGTCCCGCCGGTCGGCGGCGAGTTCGACCAGCCGGGTGAGCGCACCGGTGAAGGAGCGTCCCCCGAACCCGCCCAGCGCCACCTCGACGAGGCGGACGGTGACCGGGCGGGCCTTGCCGTCGAGCAGTTCGCGGGCCAGGGTGGCCCGCTGCTCGGCCGGGGCCATCGGGTTGCCCAGCGCGTTGGAGAGCGCGGGCTGACCGGCGACCACCTGGCCGAAGCGGAACAGCTCGTCCTCGACCTCGCCCAGGTCGCCGGCGGACTCGGCTGCGGCGAGCAGGGCCTCGACCCCGAGCCGCTCGGCGCCGTCGAGCAGTTCCGACGGCGCCGACCACCGGCCGGAGACCAGCGCGGTCAGCAGGCCGAGCGCGTCCGCGCCGACCTTGCCGCCGAGGATCCCGGTGAGCAGACCGGCGCGGTCGTCACCGGAGCGGGCCGGATCGGAGAGCGCCCGGCGCAGCCGCGGCTCGCGCCGCAGCAGGGCGGCGACGGAGAGGAGTTCGTCGGCGGTGGCGGCCACCGCCGACGGCTCCGCGCCGCGGACGTACGCGTCGAGGCGCTCGGCCGCGACCGTGTACGACTCCCGGCTGGCGGCGTGCATCAGCGGGCCCCCGCGCTCTCGAGACCGCTCAGGAACCGGTCCACGGTGCCCTTGCGGCGCGCCTCGTCGGCGAGCGACTCACCGACGATCTTGCTGGCCAGGTCCACCGCGATGGTGCCGACCTCGGTGCGCAGCTCGCGCACGATGGTGGCCCGCTCGGCGGCGAGCTGCTCCTTGCCGGCCGCGATGATCCGGTCGGACTCCTCCCGCGCCTTGGCGAGGATGTCCTGGCGGATGCCCTCGGCGTCGGCCCGGGCGTCATCCCGGATCTTGGCGGCGTCGGTCCGCGCCTCGGCGAGCTGCGCGCGGTACTGCTCGAGCAGCTGGTTCGCCTCGGCCTGCGCGGCCTCGGCGCGCTTGATGCCGCCCTCGATCGCGTCGACCCGCGCCTGGAACGTCTGCTCCATCCGGGGGAAGACGAACTTCATCAGCACGAAGCAGAGCACGGCGAAGGCGATGGTCCCGACCACGAGCTCCTGCCAGAGCGGAATGATCGGGTTGTGGGACGCTTCACCACCCTCGGCGGCGAGCAGGAACATGGAAAACCTCCCGGTCGAAGGGCGGGGGTCAGCCGGCCCAGATGAAGCCGAACGCGATGCCCAGCAGGGCGAGCGCCTCGATGACGGCGAAGCCGATCCAGACGTACGGCAGGGTCATCCGGGACGACTCCGGCTGGCGGGCGGTCGACTGGATGTAGGCGGCGAAGACCAGGCCGACGCCGATACCCGGGCCGATGGCGGCGAGGCCGTAGCCGATGGCGGCGGTGCTGCCCTCTACCGCGGCGACGATGTCCATTAGTGGGTTCCTCCTGGTTATCACGCGTGACGGTCACGCGGGACGACAACGGTTGGTGCGGTGGATCAGTGCTCTTCGGCGAGCGCGCCCTGCACGTAGCTGGCGGTCAGCACGGTGAAGACGTAGGCCTGCAGGACGATCACCAGGAACTCGAGGAAGGTGAGCGCCACGGTCATCACCCAGGACAGCACCGAGACCGGCGCGAACCAGGCGTTGGCGTTGAGCATCGCGAAGCCGCCGAGCGTGAAGACCAGCAGGAGCATGTGGCCGGCGAACATGTTCGCGAAGAGACGCACGGCCAGCGAGAACGGCCGGACGAGGAAGGTCGAGAAGAACTCGATCGGGATCAGCAGCGGCAGGATGTACCAGGGTGCCGGCGGGATCAGTGAATTCCTGATGAATTTGCCGGCGCCGTGGTGCCGGATGCCCGCGTAGATGAAGAGCACGTAGCTGATCACCGCAAGGATCGCGGGGAAGGCGATGTGCGAGTTCGGCGAGATCTGGAAGCCCGGCAGGATGGCGAAGAAGTTGGTCAGCAGGATGAAGCAGAACAGCGTGGTGAAGTACGGCGCGAACCGCACACCCGCGTGCCCGATCATGTCGACCGCGATGTTGTTCCGCACGAAGCCGTAGATCGACTCGGCGAACCACTGCTTCTTCGTCGGCACCAGCTGCGGCTTCCGGTAGCTGACCAGGAAGAAGATGATCAAAACGCCGACGGCGATCCAGACCATCGCGGTGATCTTGGTGAACCAGTAGGAGTTCTCCGCACCCCACGGCAGGATGCTGGGCAGGTAGAAATCCTCCACGCTGGGTGGGAATGCTGCCTCGCCCTGTGCCAGGACGTTCGCCTGTCCGAACACCGCGTCCCTTCCTAAGTAGGCGTGCCGAGTCGGCGGACGACCAGGACGATCCCCCCGGCCATGCCGAGCACGACGCCGATCCCGGTGGCGATGCCGCCGGTGTCGAGCCACTGGTCGACCAGCCAGCCGATGAAACCCCACACGAGCATGCCCGTGATCAGGTACGCGAGCGCGGTCCAACCTTGGCCGGCACCGGTCGGAACATCGTCCGGGCCGCCGCCGGTTCGGGGGTTTTGGTCACCAGCCATGACGGGGCGAACGATATCAGTCGGGGAGACGAGGCTGTGCCTCACCCCCCGCACAACCGTGGTTGTGTGGGCCTCGGGCGGGCAGGGTCGTCTGTGGGCACGCTACTCCCCTTCCGCCGGCCAGAAAATGACCGATGGCGGACACATTTCGCCGGCGTCCGAGGGGTGGGACAGCGCCGGTGGTCATCGCGGTGTCCACCGTGCTCACCCGCCGCGAACGCCACCCGCCCGGCGGGCGTGCACGGTGGTGAGCCACCAGATGTGCACGCCGGTCCAGCCCACCACGCCGGCGGCGATGCCGAGGCAGAGCGGGATCAACCCGGCCCAGCCGGTCGACGCCACGCCGACCATCACCACGCCGAGCAGGGTGAACTTGGCGGCGTACAGGCCGAGCCCGAACGGCAGCACCAGCTGCGGGTTGACCTGGTCGGCCCAGGCCAGCACCACGGTGGTCAGGGTGTAGCTGGCCGCCGTCACACCCACCCCGAGCGCCGCGCCGAGGGCGGCCACCGCGCCGCCGGTCACCGCGCCGGCCAGCGCCGCCGTGACCATCAGCAGGCCGGTGGCGGCCAGCAGCACCGGCAGGTGCCGCAGCCGCCAGCGCCGGTCGGCCGCCGCGGTCGCCGCCGCGCCGCGCACCCCCGGCTCAGCCACGGGGGTACGCCGGGAACTCGGCGACCAGCTCGGCCACCTCGGACGCCACCCGGGCCAGCTTGTCGGCGCCCCCGGGTGCGGCGGGATCGGTGTGCACCGCCCGGGCGATCAACCCGGCGACCTGACGCATCTGCGGTTCCCGCATGCCCTGGGTGGTGACGCTGGGCGTGCCGACCCGGATGCCGGAGGCCACCATCGGCTTCTGCGGGTCGTACGGGATCGCGTTCTTGTTCAGGGTGATGGCGGCGGCGTCGCAGCGCGCCTCGGCGTCCGCGCCGGTCACCCCCGTGCCGTGCAGGTCGATCAGCGCCAGGTGGGTGTCGGTGCCCCCGGAGACCGGCCGCATCCCCTCGGCGGCCAGCCCGGCGGCCAGGGCCTGCGCGTTGCGCACCACCTGCGCGGCGTACGCCTGGAACTCGGTCTGCGCGGCCTCGCGCAGCGCGACGGCCTTGGCCGCCACGGCGTGCATCAGCGGGCCGCCCTGGGTGAACGGGAAGACCGCCTTGTCGATCCGCTGGGCCAGCGACTCGCGGCAGAGGATCATCCCGCCGCGCGGGCCGCGCAGCACCTTGTGGGTGGTGAAGCAGACGACGTCGGCGTACGGCACAGGCGACGGGATGGCCCGGCCGGCGACCAGCCCGACGAAGTGCGCGGCGTCGACCATGAGGTAGGCGTCCACCTCGTCGGCGATCTCCCGGAACCGGGCGAAGTCGATCAGCCGGGGGTACGCGGTCGCGCCGCAGATGATCATCTTGGGCCGGTGGGCGAGGGCGAGGTCCCGCACCTCGTCGTAGTCGATCAGCTCGGTGTCCCGGCGGACGGTGTACCCGACGGTGGCGAACCACTTGCCGGAGAAGTTCACCCGGCTGCCGTGGGTGAGGTGCCCGCCGTGCGGCAGGTCCATCGCCAGGACGGTGTCCCCCGGCTGCACCAGGGCGGCGTACGCGGCCAGGTTGGCGCTGGCGCCGGAGTGCGGCTGGAGGTTGGCGTGCTCGGCGCCGAAGAGCTCCTTCGCCCGCGCGATGCCGATCTCCTCGGCCCGGTCCACCTCCGCGCAGCCGCCGTAGTAGCGCCGGCCCGGGTAGCCCTCGGCGTACTTGTTCGTCAGCGTGGAGCCGAGCGCGGCCAGCACGGCGGGCGAGGTGAGGTTCTCGCTCGCGATCAGTTGCAGGCCGCCCCGGAGCCGGTCCAGCTCGCCGAGCACCACCCCCGCGATCTCCGGGTCGGTGGCGCGGAGCTGGTCGAAGTCCGGCCCCCAGAAGGTGCTCGTCTCGGTGTCCACAGCGCCAGAGTCTATTGGGCCGCACCCGGGAACGGGCCGGTCGGCGCCGCCCGGGCTCAGTCGCCGGTCCGGGCGCCGGTGACCTGGAAGGCCGTCACCTCGCTGGGCGGCACGAAGTCCCGAACCGGCTCGTCGCGCAGGGCGAACGACATCATCTCGCCCACCGCCTGCACCATCCGGCCCTGCACCGCCTGGCCCACCGCGTCCCGCGGATCGTCGGGGTTGGCGGCGATCGAGGCGACCGCCAGCTGCGGGGTGAAGGCGACCACGGTCTCCGTCGCGTACCCCTCGGAGCTGCCGGTCTTGCCGGCCACCGGGCGGCCCAACTGCTCACGCAGCCCGGACGCGGTGCCGCCGTCGCAGCGGCCGTACATCGACTGGTCGCCGACCGGGCAGCGGGCCGCGTCCGCCGCCGCGCGGGCCACGTCGGCGTCGATCACCTGACGGCAGTCCGGCCTGGCCGCGGCCACCGGACGGCCGGCGGCGTCGGTGATCGAGACGACCGGGAGCGGCGCGCACCACGTCCCCTCGGCCGCCACCGCCGCGTACGCGCCGGCCAGGTCGAGCGGGGTGGTCGCGGAGACGCCGAGGGTGAACGGCCCCCAGTGGCGCGCGCCGTGGCGGGCGAGCCGGGCGTCGGACTCGGCGCGGAACACGATCCCGAGCCGCTCGGCCATCTCCACCACCCGGTCCGCGCCCACCCGCTCGGCCAGCCAGGCGAAGTACGTGTTGACCGATTCGCCGAAGGCGGTCCACATGGTGTGCCGCCCGTCCATCGACTCGTTGGCGTTCCCCGGGCACCAGTAACCGTCGCAGCTCGCCGGCCCGCTGACCGGGTAGCCGGTGACGATCCGGGCCGGCGCGTCGTACTCGGTGCCCAGCGGGAGCCCGGACTCCAGCGCGGCCAGCAGGGTGAACAACTTGAACGTCGAGCCGGCCTGGTAGCCCTCGATCGTCCCGCCGCCGGCCACCAGCTGGTTGACCGTGTTCGGGTGGTTCTTCCGCCCGGGCGGGTTGGCCTCCACGCTGTAGGTGCGGTTCACCGCCATGGCCAGCACCCGGCCGGTGCCGGGCTGGACCACCGCGGTGGGCAGCGCCCGGCGGTCGGTCGTCGGATAGATCCGGCGCACCTGCTCGGTGGCGGCGCGCTGCACCCCCGGATCGAGCGAGGAGACGATCGTGAAGCCACCCCGGCGCAGCGTGAGCTGCCGCTCGTCGACCGTCGCCCCGAACGCCGACTGCGCGTTCCACCAGCGGGTGAACCAGTCGCAGAAGAAGCCCCAGTCGTTGTGCGCGGCGGGAACCGCGGTGCAGTCGTTCGGCGTCTCGCTGGGCCGCAGGTTCAGCTGCTCACCCTTGGCCCGGGCCGCCTCCTCGGGCGGGACCTGGCCGGACTCCACCAGCCGGTCCAGCACGTACGCCCGGCGGGCCAGGGCGCTGTCCGCGTCGCCGTTGATCGGGTCGTCGGAGTGCGGCGAGCGGACCAGGCCGGCGAGCATCGCGGCCTCGGCCAGGGTGAGGTCGGCCGGTGCCTTGGAGAAGTACCGCTTGCTGGCGGCGGCCACCCCGTACGCCCCGGCGCCGAAGTACGCGATGTTGAGGTAGCGGGCGAGGATCTCGTCCTTGGTCAGCTCCCGCTCCAGGGCCAGCGCGTACCGCATCTCCTGGATCTTGCGGACGGTGCTGACCTCGGTGGCGGCGGCCCGCTGCCGCTCGCTGAGCCGGGGGTCGCTACTGAGCACGTTGCGGACGTACTGCATGGTCAGCGTGGAGGCGCCCTGCCGGGTGGTGCCGTCTCGGCTGTTCACGGTGAAGGCCCGCACCACGCCGCGAATGTCGACCCCGCTGTGCTCGTGGAACCGTTCGTCCTCGGCGGCCACGATCGCCTGGCGCATCACCGGCGCCACCTCGGCCAGCGGCACGTCCACCCGGTCCTCCTGGTAGAAGGAGGTGATCAGGGTGGCGCCGTCGTTGGCGTAGAGGTTGGAGCGCTGGGCGGTGGGCGGCGTACGCAACGTGTTCGGCAGCTCGGAGTACGGCGCGGCGAGCGCCGAGAAACCCACTCCGAACACCAACGCGACCGGCAGCGCCGCCGCCGCGAGCACCAGCCCGGCCAGGACGCCGGCGATCAGCACGGTCATGATCTTTTCGAGATGTGCCCGGGTCATCAGCTCTCCCCGCAGGAGCCGGTCGCGCTAGGACCCGTTCAGAATGACCCGATTTGACCCTTCGGTGACCTCTTTCCCCCAAACCCGCAGGAAACTCGCAAGCCGTATCACCCGTACGGCGGCCGGGTCAGGGCAGCAGCGCGGCGGCGAGGGGGTGGACCGTCTCCTCGATCTCGTCGGCGACCCGGCTGAAGCACTGGTCGCCCCGCCCCCACGGGTCGTCGAGGTCGTCGGTGGGTAGCGGCGTGGTGCCCCGCCGGGCGGCGTGGACCGCCGCCACCAGGGCCACGCCCCGGGCGTACACCCCCTCCGGGGTGGCCTCGGCCGGCGGCAGCCCGGCGGCGTCCACCGCCGCCAGCAGCCGGCCGAACTCGCCGAGGACGAAGGTGCGCGCCGCCGCGTCCGGGCGCAGCGCCACCACGTACTCCTGCTGGTCGGCGGTGGCGGTGAGGACGAGATCCGCGGCGTCGATGTGGTCCGAGCGGAGCTTGCGCGCGGCGAACCCGGCGACGCTGCCGCCCCGGCTGCCGACCTGGCGGGCCGCGGGCGGGTTCATCTCCTCCCCGGCGTGCCAGCCGCCGGTGCCGGCGCTGTGGCTGTGCAGCAGTTCCTCGGCGCGGCGCGGATCGAGTTCCCGCCGGGCCAGCCGCTCCCGGACGGCGAGGGCCAGCAGCCGCTCGGCCATCGGCGACCGGCAGATGTTGCCCATGCACACGTGCAGCACGGTGAACGGAGGCACTAGGCCACCTGGCTCTCGACGATGTCCGGCACCACGTCGCGCAGCTTCTCCAGCGGGACGGCACCCTGGCGCAGGACCTGCGGCACCTCGCCGGTGAGATCCACGATCGTGCTCGGCACCGGATCCGGGGCGGGCCCGGCCTCCAGGTACGCCCGGACCGAGTAGCTGAGCTGGTCGCGGGCCGCCTCGGCGGTGACCGCCGGCGGCTGGCCTGCCTTGTTGGCCGAGGCGACCGCCATCGGCCCGGTCTCCCGCAGCACCTCCAACGCCACCGGGTGCAGCGGCATCCGCACCGCGACGGTGCCGGAGGTGTCGCCGAGGTCCCAGCGCAGGCTGGGCGAGTGCTCGACCACGATGGTCAGCGCACCAGGCCAGAACGCCTCGACCAGCTCCCGCGCCGCGCTGGGCAGCGAGAAGACCAGCCCGTCCAGGGTGTGCCGCGAGCCGATCAGCACCGGCGGCGGCGCCGGCCGGCCGCCCTTGGCGTCGAGCAGGGCCTTCACGGCGTACGGGGTGAACGCGTCCGCGCCGATCCCGTAGACCGTGTCGGTGGGCAGGACGACCAGCTCGCCGTTCTTGACCGCCTCGATGGCCGCAGCGATGCCGCGGTCCCGGTCGGCGGGCGACCGGCAGTCGTAGAGCATCACGAGGAAGCAGTCTGCCACGCCGGGCCGGGGCCGGCGTGCTGGCCGTCCGCCCGGCGGGACGCGGTGGCGAAGCGGGGCCGCCCGGCGAGGTCCGGATGGTCCGCGATCGCCTCGTACCGGCCGTCGGCGGCGAGCAGCCCGGGCACCGCCGTGCCGTGCGTGTCGTCGTGCTCGACGCCGAGCACCCCGCCGGGGCGCAGCAGCACCGCCGCCCGGGCGATCACCGGCCGGATCACCGCCAGCCCGTCGGCGCCGCCGAAGACCGCGTCCGCCGGATCGTGCCGGTCCACCTCCGGCGGCACGACCGCGCCCGCCGGCACGTACGGCGGGTTGCACAGCAGCACGTCGACCCGGCCCGCCAGGTCGGCCAGCAGGTCCGGCGCGGTGACGTCCGCCGCCACCACCCCGACCGGCCGGTCCCCCGCCGCGGCCCGGGACGCCGCGTTGCGCCGCAGCCAGGACAGCGCGGCGGGCGAGCCCTCCACCGCCACCACCCGGGCGGCCGGCAACTCCTGGGCGACCGACAGCGCGATCGCGCCGGAACCGCTGCACAGGTCCACCACCAGCGGAGCCGGCCACCGCCGGCCCTGCTCGACGCCCCAGCCGGCCAGCAGCTCGGTCTCCGGGCGGGGCACGAAGACGCCCGGCCCGACCGCCAACTCCAGGTGCCGGAAGGCGGCGCTGCCGGTGAGGTGCTGCAACGGCTCCCGGTCGGCCCGCCGGGCGACCAGCGCGTCGAAGCGGTCCAGCTGTTCCGGGGTGAACCCGTCCGCCAGCGCGAGTCGCCCCCGGGGCACCCCGAGCAGGTACGCGGCGAGCAGTTCAGCCTCGGCCCGCGCCGCCTCGACCCCGGCGGCGGCGAGCGCCCGGGCCGCCCGGGCCACCGCCGCGGAAGGGCGTTCCCGTTTCGTCCCTTCGGACGGGTGTTGCGGCAGCGTGCTCACGACATAATCATGAAGCGTCGCGGAGCCGCCGTACGAGCGGGTGCGCCTCGATGCACACCGACGGGAGGTTGCGGGTGGGTTGGCTCGACCGGGTCACCGACCAGGTTGACGCCCTGACGCAGGCGCGGGCGTTGCAGGAGTCCAGCCGCTCCGCCGAGGCGTACACGATCCTCGACCGGGTGCTCCGCACCACCGCCGACCCGTACGCCCGCGCCGACGCCCTGGTGCAGCGCCTCTCCGCCCTGATCAATCTCGGTCGCACGGCGGAGTACACCCGGGCCATCGAGGAGGCCACCACCACGGTCCGCGACCTCGCCGAGCCCTACCTGCACGGGCATCTCAACGCGCTGGCGGCGCTCGCCGCGCACCATCAGGGGGCGCTGGACCGCTGCGTCACCCACCTGGTGAAGGCCGCCCGGGCGCTGGGCGCGGTCGAGGATCCCGACCGGGACACCGCCTGGGGTTGGCACGACCTGGCGATGGCCTACTCCTACCTCAGCTTCCACGGGTACGCCCTCGGCGCGATCGAGCGGGCCCGGCAGCTCGGGGTGGCCGCCGGCATCCCGGAGGAGACATTCGCCGCCCCCGGCATCCGGCTGCGCAACGCCGTCGCGCTGGACCACAACGGCGACAGCGACGGCTGCCTTCGGGTGCTGCGCGACGTGGCCGGCGACCTCGACCGGTTCCTGCGCGGCGGGCGGGCCGGGCGGCTGCGGCCGAGCAGCCTGGCCGCGTACGGCTACGCCGCCGCCCGGCGGGCGGCCCTCGGCGACCCGCTGGCGACCGGCACCGACGCCGCCCCCGCCCGACTGCTCGGCCACGGCGGGGACAGCGCGCGGGCGCGGGACATGCGCGAACTCGGCCACGTCTGCCTGGCCGTGGCCGAGGGGCGACCGATCGAGGCGGTCAGCCGGCTGGAGACGGTGCGGGTCTCCACCGAGACGCTGGGCGCGGCCGAGCCGGCCCGGCTGCGCAGCATCGCCCTGGCCCGCTCCGGAGACCACGCCGCGGCGCACCGGGCCGACCGGCTGGCCTTCCGGCTCGCCGCCCAACGCAACGACCGGCTCCGGGACGTCTACATCGACGGCATCGCGGCCAGGATCGACCACGAGGAGATGCGGCGGGAAGCGGCCCGGTACGAGGGCGAGGCGCTGACCGACCCGTTGACCGGGCTGCCGAACCGGCGCCGGCTGGAGCGCTACATCGCCACGGTGGTCGCCCGGGGCGAGCGCGTCGTGATCGGCGTCTGCGACCTGGACGGCTTCAAGGCGGTCAACACCCGGCACGGGCACCACTCCGGCGACCTGGTGCTCCAGCGCATCGCCGGGGTGATCAACCGGGTGATGCGCCGCGGCGACTTCGTGGCCCGCTACGGCGGCGACGAATTCGTGGTGGTGCTGCCCGGCGCCGGGATGACCGAGGCGACCGAGGTGGCCCGCCGCATCGACGCCGCGGTGCGCACCGAGGACTGGGAGTCCCTGGTGCCGGGCACCCCGGTCGGCGTCAGCATCGGCTTCGCCGAGGTGAGCGCCACCGGCACCGGCCTGCGCGAGGCCCTCGGCGCCGCCTTCGAGGCCGCCGACCGCGAGATGCTCGCCGCCAAGTCCCGCCCCCGCGCCTCCTGACACCCCGAAGCGCGCCCCCAGACACACCGCCCGGCCAGGCACCGCCCTAGGGCGCGCCGGCCGAGGGCGCACTTCCCGGAATGTGGCCTTGGCGGGCGAAATGGCCGCACGTCCGGGACAGTGCGAGGGCCGGGCGCGGGGTGGGTGGGTCAGCGGCGGGTGAGTTCGGGGTCGCCGGCCAGGCGGGCGGCGCGGTCGGCCTCGGCGAGGGCATCGAGGACGCCGTCCAGCTCGCCGGCGAGGGCCAGATCAAGGTTGTACGCGGTGTAGCCGATCCGGTGGTCGGTGATCCGGTTCTGCGGGAAGTTGTAGGTGCGGATCCGCTCTGACCGGTCCACGGTGCGCACCTGGGCCTTGCGGGCGTCCGAGGCGGCCGCGTCGGCCTGCTCCTGGGCCGCCGCCAGCAGCCGGGCGCGCAGAATCCGCATCGCCTGCTCCCGGTTCTGCAGCTGGGACTTCTCGTTCTGGCAGGAGACCACGATCCCGGTCGGTACGTGGGTGATCCGCACCGCCGAGTCGGTGGTGTTCACCGACTGCCCGCCCGGCCCCGACGAGCGAAACACGTCGATGCGCAGGTCGTTCGGGTCGACCGTGACGTCGACCTCCTCGGCCTCCGGCAGCACCAGCACACCGGCGGCGCTGGTGTGGATGCGGCCCTGCGACTCGGTGACCGGGACGCGCTGCACCCGGTGCACGCCCCCCTCCCACTTCATCCGCGACCAGACGCCGTTGCCGCCCTCCGGCACGCCCCTGGCCTTGATCGCCAGCGACACGTCCTTCACTCCGCCCAGGTCGGAGTCCTGGGCGTCGATGACCTCGGTGAGCCAGCCGCGCCGCTCGGCGTACCGGGTGTACATGCGCAGCAGGTCGGCGGCGAAGAGCGCCGACTCCTCACCGCCCTCACCAGCCTTGATCTCGACGATGACGTCCTTGGCGTCGTGCGGGTCACGGGGGATCAGCAGCTCCGCGAGACGCTCCTCCAGCCCCGGCAGGGACGCCGCGATCGACTCCGCCTCGGCGGCGAAGGTCGGATCCTCGGCGGCCAGCTCGCGGGCGGCGGCCAGGTCGGCCCGGGCCTGCTCCAGCTCCGCGGCCGCCTTGTGCAGCGGCACCAGCTCGGCGTAACGGCGGCCGACCCGCCGGGCGGTGCCCTGGTCGGCGTGGATGGCCGGGTCGGCCAGCTGCTTCTCCAACTCGGCGTACTCGTCGAGGAGGGCGGTCAGGCGCTCGCTGCTCATGCGGGGACTGCTCCTTCGACGACGGGGCGGAAAGCCCGGGGGGGGAATACGGACGGCGCCCGCGTCCGGCACGAAACCGGGCGCGGGCGCCGAGCGAGAAGTTACTTGCCCTTCTTGGCCTGAACCTTGGCGTACTTCTGCTGGAACTTCGCGACCCGGCCGGCGGTGTCCAGGACGCGCTGCTTGCCGGTGTAGAACGGGTGGCAGGCGCTGCAGGTCTCGACGTGGATCGAGCCGCCCTTGGCGGTGCTGCGGGTCGTGAAGGTGTTGCCGCAGGAGCAGCTGACCTCGGTGGTCACGTACTCCGGGTGGATGGTGGGCTTCATGTCGCCTCGGTCCTTTCGTCGGTGGTCGCCGGGTCGCCGTCGATGCCCGTCGCGCCGTGCGACAGACTCGGGCGTGAACCGGAACCGGTGGCCGATTGACCAGTGTGCCACGGGCTCGCGCCGGCCCGGCACGCGGGCCGCACGGCTGGTCCGGCATCGACAACGTCCGCCTCCCGTCCCGCATTCCCGGCGCGCCGCAGGGCATTCACCCGGGGCGGCCGCCGCCCGGCCGTACCCCGCCCGGGGCACCCCCGGGTGGTCCGAGACGGACGACACGGAGGATGTGATGGCCCGCCTGATCGCCACCCGGGGACTGCCGGCCTCCGGCAAGACCACCTTCGCCCGCGCGCTGCAACCGTCCGTGGTCCGGGTCAACCGCGACGACCTGCGCCGGATGCTGCACGGCGAGCGACTGTTCACGCAGCGGGCGGAGTGGCAGGTCACCCTGGTCCAGCGGGCCCAGGTCGAGGCGCTGCTGCGGGCCGGCGCGGACGTCTGCGTCGACGACACCAACCTGCGCTCCCGGACGCTGCGTGACCTGGCCGACCTGGCCGCCCGGTTCGGCGCCGAGTTCGAGGTGCACGACTTCACCGACGTGCCGTTGGAGGAGTGCCTGCGCCGCGACGCCGCCCGGGCGGAGGCCGACCGGGTCGGCGAGGCCGCGATCCGCCGGCTGCACGAGCGCTACCTGGTCGGCCGGAACCAGCCGTTGCCGGTGCCGCAGGCCCGGACCGGCCACCCGGCCGCCGTGCACCCCCCGTCGACCGAGCCACCGGAGATCGTCCTGGTGGACATCGACGGGACGGTCGCGCTGAACGTCTCCCGCAGCCCGTACGACATGACCCGGGTCGGTGAGGACGAGCCGAACACGGCGGTGATCGCGGCGGTCCGGGCGATGCACGCGGCCGGGTACGGGGTGATTTTCTGCTCCGGCCGGGACGCCTCGGCCCGCGCCACGACCGAGGCGTGGCTCGCCCGGCACGTACGCGTGCCGTACCTGGCCCTGCACCTGCGGGCCGTCGGCGACTCGCGGAAGGACGTGGTGGTCAAGCGGGAGATCTACGAGCGCGAGATCGAGGACCGGTACCGGGTGGCCGGTGTCTTCGACGACCGCCAGCAGGTGGTGCGGATGTGGCGGGAGCTGGGCCTGACCGTCTTCCAGGTCGCCGAGGGCGACTTCTGAGCCCCGACGGGCTCCCCGCGCTCTCGCGGGGAGCCCGTCGGCCCGGCGCGGCGTCAGGCGGCGGGCGCCTCCGCCGCCGTCGCCGCGGTCAGGGTGAGGGTGGCCTCGGCGCGGGCGCCGTTGACCTCGACGGCCAGCTTCACCTGCGCGCCCGCGCGCAGGGCGGTGAACTGACCGGTGGCCGGGTCGAACCGGGCCACATGCCACGGTTTCAGGCCGGCCGCGGCGCCGATGTGCAGGTTGGGCGAGGCGGACCAGTCCGCGCTCACCGGCGCCGCGACCGGCACCGTGCGGCCCTCGGGCTGGGTCACCGTGGCAATGACCGTCGCCGGGGCGCCGACCGCGACGCTGGCCGGGGCGGCCAGGGCGAGCCGGTCGACGTGCGGGTGGAACTCGGCGGCGACCCAGCGGGGGCCCTCGGCGAGCGGGTTCCGCCGGGCCCGGTCCGCCTCGGCCGGGCTCACCGGGTCCACCCCGAACTCCGTCCAGCCGGTGAAGCCGCCCTGGTCGGCCGGGGTGGACGGGCCCTTGCCGGCGTTGCCGTTGATCACGTACGGCACGCCGTCGACCCGGTCGGCGTGGAAGGTGCCGACGTGCCCGCCGACGAACATCGCCCCCTTGCCGGTGCGGTGCTGGAAGTCGGCGAGCCACTGCTCCAGCAGCGCCGCCTCCTTCCGGTCGCCGAGCTGGCTGGCCTTGGCCGGGGTGGGGTCGCGCGGCGGGTGGTGGTGCAGGACGACCAGCGAACCGACGGCGGGGTCCCCGGCGGCCGAGTCCAGCGCCTCGCGCAGCATCCGCACCTGGTCGAAGCCACCGCCGCGCAGCGAACCGGTCGACGAGTTCAGCGTCACGAACCGGGTGCCCTTGTGGTCGAAGACCCGCTCGGTGTCGCCGAAGACGGCCCGGAAGTTGGCGATCGGAGCGCCCATGATCTCGTGGTTGCCCGGCACGTAGTAGTAGGGCAGCTCGTCGCCCAACTCCTCGTCCAGCACCCGCTTCGCCAGCGCGAAGTCGGCCGGGTACGCGGTGTCCACGAAGTCACCGTTGATCACCAGGAAGTCCGGCTTCGCCGCCTTGACCTCGCGCAGCGTCCGGCGGGCCTGGGCGACCAGGTCACTGTCCGGGTGGGCGGCGACGAACTGCGCGTCGGACAGCACCGCGAAGCGCCAGGGCGCCCCGTCCACCGTGCCGTCGCGCAGCACCACCCGGTCGGTACGTGGCGCCTCGGCCGGCACGTCGACCGTGGGCGGCACCTTGGCCACCAGGTCGTCGATGATCACCTCGCTCCGGTACTGCGCGGCGGCGTTGGTCTCGGCCACGTAGAACCGGCGGATGCGCACCGGGTACTGCACCCCGGCGGGCACGGTGAACTCGACGTACCGCCAGCCGGTCCAGGTGACGTACGGCCCGCGCAACACGTGCTGGGTGTTCTGCGCGTCGTGCAGGTGCAGGCTGGGCCACTCGCCGGTGCCGTTGCCGTGGATCCACATCCCGAACGCCTGCGGCTGGCCGCCCACCTCGATCCAGGCCGGCGGGTTGGCGTACGCGGCCCGGGTGCCGGTGGACTGGCTGAAGTCGTACGTCATCCGCAGGCCGGTGCCGGTGCGGCCCGGTGCCGGGGCGACGGCGCCGCCGGCCCGCGCCTGGCTGAACTTCCAGGCCGCGGCATCGTCGAAGGTGGCCACCGGCACGTCGGTGAGGCCGACGGTGACCGGCACCCTGGTGCTGCTCCGTCCGACCTGGACGGTGATCAGCGCCGAGCCGGTGTCGCGCAGTGCGGTGACCGAGAGGTTGCCGTCGCCGGTCGGGGTGACCCTGAGCAGCTCACGGTCATACGCCAGAGTCAGGTCGGCCGGCTCGATCGGGGCGGTGTTGCCCTCCGCGTCGTAGCCGACCACGCCGAAGAGCGCGCTGCCGTCGGCGCCGGTCAGCCCGACCCGGTCCACGGTGGAGTCGATCCGGGCCAGCGGCCCGAGCACGGTCAAATCGAGGGTGCCGCGGGCCTCGTCCCGCCAGGCGGTGACGGTGGTCCGGCCGGGCGCGCCGGCGCGGAAGACGCCGGAGCGGTCGACCGTGCCGTGCACCGCCGGGTTGGCCCGCCACCGCGGCGCGCCGGCCGCCGGGCCGTACGTCTCGTCGTGGCCGGCGGCGGTGAGCCGGCGGGTCAGTCCGGGGAAGACCCGGTCCGGCCGGCCGCCGCGCACCGGGGAGACGCCCGGCGCGGTGGTCGGGTCGCTGGCGGTCTCCAGCCAGTACCCGGTGAGCCGGCCGCTGCCCGGCGGCGCGTAGAGGGCCAGGCCGTTGGGCACGGCGCGCTCGGCACCGTCCGACGGGCTGTTCTCGACCTGCACGTTGGCCGCGCCCGGCTCGCGGGCGAGCAGCGTGGAGGAGCCGCCGCCGTCGAGGTTGAGCGCGTGATGGGCGCCGAGTTCGGCCATCATCCGGCCCATCTCGGTCTGGGTGACGCCGCGGCTGTCGACCTGCCGGCCGTCCACGGTGAGCATGATCATGCGACGGCCGTCGGCAGAGAAGCCCACCGCGGTGCGCGGCGCGAGGGTCGGGTCGGCGATGCTCTGCACCACGCCATCGCGGACCAGCACGTTCCCGCCGCCGACCGCCGCGCGCAGGGTGCTGCCGTCGGCCGGCTTGGGCTGGTAGGCGACTGTCACCGCGTCGCCGGGGCGGAGCCCGGCGAGGGCGTCGGCCCCGGCGTCGCGGCCGAGCAGGATGGTGGTGCCGGCCGGGATCGGCCCGCTGCCGGCGATCGTGGTCACGCCCGCCACGCGGCCGTCGACCACCGCGACCTCGGTGACCCGACCGGCGCCCGCGACCGCACGCTCCCGGGTGTACGCCCCCCAGAGCGCGGTGAAGACGCCGATGCCGTTGGCCTGGACCATGTTGTTGAACTGGGTCAGCGTGACCGGGCCGGTGGGCAGGGTGGCGGTGCCGTCGAAGTTCACCTCGATGACGCGGCCGAGGCCCTCGGTGGTGATGGCGGCGGCGTTGCGGTGGCCGCCGACCGCGGACTGGACCAGCTTGCCGCCCTGGATGCCGACGCCCTGCGCGGCGCCGGAGTTGTTGATGTCGAAGAAGTCGCCGTTGACCGCGGCGACGGCGCGGGAGCGGTCCACGGCACCGCGCAGCGGCTCGGCCCTGCTGACCACGCCGGAGTTGACGTAGTCGACGGTGACGCCGCCGGCCAGGTCGGCGGTGAGCGCGTCGGCGCGCAGCCAGCCGTCGGCGTCGTACCGGTCGAACGAGGTGAGGTCGAGGCCCGGGGCGACCGGCCGGGTGGTCTTCGTGGTCTCCAGACCGCCGGCCGGTTCCACGCCGGTCGTGGTCGCGGCCGTGGCGGTGCTGCTGGCCGGGTCGCCGGAAAGGGTCACCGAGTTGGCGGTACGAGAGGACGCGCGAGGCGCGTCCTCCGCCGCGGTGGGGGACAGGTTGGTGGCCGGCGGGGCCAGTAGGGCGCCGGCGGTCGCCGGACCGGCACCGGCGATGGTGAGCAGTGGCGTCAACAGCAGGACGCCGGCGAGCCGGGAGGATCGTCTGCGGGTACGCATGGACGACAGTCAACCGGACGGTGAATAGAAGTTTCAATACCTGTCAACCAAAGCGAAGGAAAACTCCACACCACCTCGACGCTGCGCCCACCGGGTGCCGTGACGGACAGTCACGTCAGCAACCGCCTCCCCCTCGCCCCCGCGTCCCTCTGCCCGCAGCCGCCTACCCACGCTGACGCAGCGTGCCATCGTCACCTCGCCGGTGCGGCCGGCCGACGAGGAACCGGAGACGCGAGAAGGGGCACGGCCGAGTGGCCGTGCCCCTTCTCATCGGTCTCCCCCGGGGGTCACTCCCCCGGCGTCGACTTGGCGATCTGCATCAGGAACTCGATGTTGGTCCGGGTCTGCTTGAGCCGGTCCAGCAGGAGGTCCAGCGCCGCCTGCGAGTCCAGCGAGTGCAGGACCTTGCGGAGCTTGTGGATGATAGCCAGCTCCTCCGGCGCGAGCAGGATCTCCTCCTTGCGCGTGCCGGACGGGTGGATGTCGATGGCCGGGAAGGTCCGCTTGTCGGCGATCTTCCGGTCCAGCTTCAGCTCCGCGTTGCCGGTGCCCTTGAACTCCTCGAAGATGACCGTGTCAGCCATGGACCCGGTCTCCACCAGCGCGGTGGCGAGGATGGTCAGCGAGCCGCCGTTCTCGATGTTGCGGGCCGCGCCCAGGAACCGCTTCGGCGGGTAGAGCGCGGTGGAGTCGATACCACCCGACATGATCCGGCCGCTGGCCGGCGCCGCCAGGTTGTACGACCGACCGAGCCGGGTGACCGAGTCGAGCAGCACGACCACGTCGTGCCCCAGCTCGACCAGGCGCTTCGCCCGCTCGATCGCCAGCTCGGCAACCGTGGTGTGGTCCTGCGGCGGCCGGTCGAACGTGGCCGCGATGACCTCACCCTTCACCGACCGCTGCATGTCGGTGACCTCTTCGGGGCGTTCGTCCACCAGCACCACCATCAGGTGGCACTCCGGGTTGTTGTGGGTGATCGCGTTCGCGATCGCCTGCAGCACCATCGTCTTACCGGCCTTCGGCGGCGAGACGATCAGTGCCCGCTGGCCCTTGCCGATCGGCATGACCAGGTCGATCACCCGGGTGGTGAGGATGTGCGGCTCGGTCTCCAGCCGCAGCCGCTCCTGCGGGTAGAGCGGCGTGAGCTTGTAGAACTCCGGCCGGCGCTTGGCCTCCTCCGGCTCCATCCCGTTGATGGTGTCCAGCCGCACCAGCGGGTTGTACTTGTCCCGCCGCTGCTCGCCGTCCCGGGCGGCCCGCACGGCGCCGGTGATGGCGTCACCGCGGCGCAGGCCGTACTTCTTGATCTGGGACATCGAGACGTAGACGTCGTTCGGGCCGGCCAGGTAGCCGGTCGTCCGGACGAAGGCGTAGTTGTCGAGCACGTCGATGATGCCGGCCACCGGGACGAGCACGTCGTCCTCGCTGACCTGCGGCTCACGCCCGCCGTCGCCGCCCTCAGCCCGCTCACCGCGGCCACGCCGGCGGTCCCGGAACCGGCTGCGCCGGCCGCGCCGGCCGCCGCCCTCGCCGTCCTCGTCGCCATCGTTGTCGCGCTCGGCGCGCTGGCCGCGGTCGCCCCGCTCGTTGCGGTCGCCCCGCTCGCCACGCTCGTTGCGGTCGCCCCGCTCGTTGCGGTCGCCCCGCTCGGCCCGCTCGCCGCGCTCGTTGCGGTCGCCCCGCTCGGGGCGCTCACCCCGCTCGACGCGCTCACCCCGCTCGGGGCGCTCGCCGCGCTCGGCCCGCTCGGTGCGGTCGCCGCCGCGCTCGGCCCGCTCGCGACCGCCGCGGCCCTCACGCTCGGCCCGCTCGCCGGTCTCGGCGGTGGCCTCCTCGGCCCGCGCCTCGGCGGCGGCGGCCCGGCTGCGCCGGCTCCGGCCACGACCCTCGGCCTCGACAGGCGCCGGCTCCGCCGAGGCCGCCTGCTCCGCGGGCCGCCGCTCGGCCTCCGGCCGCTCGCCGGTCTCCCGGACCTCAGCGTGGACCTCTTCACGGGCGGGAGCGGTCGCAGCCGCGACCTCGGCCCGCGGTCGAGGGGTCCCGGCGCCGCCGCCGCCCTGCCGCTCGGAGATCGCGCTGATCAGCTCGCCCTTACGCATGCGAGCCGTCCCGGAGATGCCGAGCGACGCGGCCAGGCTCTGCAGCTCCGGCAGCAGCATCGCCGACAGCCCGGTACCGCTGCGCCGACGGCGGGTGGGGGCGGCGGTGGTGGCATCGCCAGCGACGTTGGAAACATCCGACGTCACGTCGGTGGTGTCGCTCAATGGATTCCTTCCCTCGATAGGCCGGGACTGCCCGGAGTCGACAAGCAAGGTGGCCGGGCGGCCTCGGTGCACCCGCCTCGCATGGACGCGTCGCGGGAGTCTGTGACACAGCAGCCGGTCGGTTTCCCGACTCACCAACGTCGGTGAGCAGGTCTCGCCGTCTGCGGCGACCTGTGAAGACTGCGGTGCGGCGTGGGCCTAAGCAGGGGTGACGGGCTTACCGCCGAAAGCTTCGGGGGTGCGCCGCCCCGCAGGAAGATCGCATGCTTCGCGGCTGTGCTAAGTCTAGAGCGTAATCAACTCTTCCGACCTGCGGCAACAGGGTCCCGCTCCGCGTGTCCGAGTCTACCCCGGGTGACCCGTGCGCCGTGTACGTCTGTAGCCAACTGCCAGACCTGCCAGTCTGTTCCCGGTTCGAAGCCCTCCGGCAGCTCCATCAGGGCCAACACCGTCGGACCCGCCCCACTGACCACAGCCGCCACATCCGCCGCACGCAGCGCACTGACCAGGGCCGCGGTGCCGGGCATCCCGGGGGCGCGGTAGTCCTGGTGCAGCCGGTCGACGGTGGCCGGCAGCAGCAGCGCCGGGTCGGTGGTCAGCGCGTGCACCAGCAGGGCGGCCCGGCCGGCGGTGAACGCGGCGTCGGCGTGCGGCACCGTCGCCGGTAACGCGGCCCGCGCAGTCGCGGTCAGGCCCCGCTCCTCGGGCACGAAGACCGTCGGCCGTACGCCGTCGGCGACCGGCAGCGACACCGCCCGCGCGCCGGCGGGCTCCGTCCAGGCCAGGGTGAACCCGCCGAGCAGGCAGGGCGCCACATTGTCGGGGTGGCCCTCGATCTCGGCGGCGAGGCGGAGCGCGCCGGCGTCGTCGAGGCGCTGCTCCCCCTCGTTCACCAGGGCGCGGGCGAGCAGGACGCCGGCGACGATCGCGGCCGACGAGGAGCCCAGCCCGCGCGCCTGCGGGATGCGGTTGACGCACTCCACCGCCAGCCCCGGCGGCTGGCCGCCGAGCGCGTCGAAGGCGGCCCGCATGGCGCGGACGACCAGGTGCCGGTCGTCGGCCGGCAGCTCCCCGGCGCCCTGGCCGGTCACGGTCACCGTGACACCGGGCGACGTCACCTCGGCGGCCACGTCGTCGTGCAACGCCAGGGCGAGCCCCAGGGCGTCGAACCCCGGCCCCAGGTTGGCACTGGTGGCGGGGACCCGGACCCGCACCGGGCCGGAGGTGAATGTCGTCGGCACGCCGCTCATGCTAGGGCGCGACCCCGACATCGCGGCCCACCGCCCGACCGCTGAGACGCCGGCAGCGGCGCGACCCACGGACCGCGCTGCCGGCGGCACCGGCCCGGCGGCCGCCGCGGCGAGCCGCTACCGCGCCGGGCTCGGCTCCGGCTCGGCGACCGGATCGGTGAGCGAGAGCCGGCGGGTGGCGATCCGCCAGCCGACCGCGTAGACCAGCGTCACCAGGCCGCAGCCGGCCAGCACCACCCGCTCGTCGACGATGTCGACGACGGACGCCACCACCAGCTGACTCACCGAGATGGCCAGGGTCGCCAGCATCATGTCGGTGGCGAAGACCCGGCCGCGCAGCCGGTCCGGCACCTCACCCTGCAGCGCGAAGTTCGACATCACCCAGTTGCTGCCGCCCGCGAAGTGGGCGACGAAGACCAGCACCAGCACCAGCGGGAACCACCGGGCCGCCGAGGTGCCGAGGTAGGCCAGGCCGTATAACGACATCGACAGCGCCAGCCCGGGCAGCAGCCAGGCCCGGTTGCCCAGCACCCGGCGCATCAGGATCGGGCCGACCAGCGCGCCGGCCCCGCGTACCGCGAAGAGCAGCCCGGCACCGACCGGACCGGCCCCGTACACCCCGGCGAGCAGCGGGAAGACCGTCAGCACGCCGTTGCCGAGCCCGACCGCCGACTTCACGGTCACCAGCGCCAGCACCCGCGGCCGGTGGCCGATGTAGCCCAGCGCCTCGCGGACCGCCGCCCAGGTCTGCTGGGCGGGCCGGTCGCCGTCCCGGGGGGCCTGCAACGGCCGGCGGATGAGCGCGGCCAGGCCGGCCGCGAGCGCCAGGCCCACCGCAGCGACCCAAAAACAGGCGTACGGGCCGACGGCGGCGCTGAGCACCCCGCCGAGCGACGCCCCGACGATCGTCATCGTGCCCCAGGCCGAGCCGGCTACCGCGTTGCCGGCCGCCAACTCCTCGGGGTCGAGTACGTTGGGCAGGGCGGCCTGCGCCGCCGGGGAGTAGAACGCCTTAGCGACGGCCACCACGCCGATCCCGAGCATCGCCAGCCAGGCGGTGCCGGCGCTGCGCACGCCGAGCAGCAGCAGCACGCCGAGCAGCGCGGCGACGTTCGCTGTGATCATGACCTTCCGGCGGTCGAACCGGTCCGCCACCGTCCCGGTGTACGGCAGCAGCAGCGCCACGATGCCGGTGTCCACGGCCAGCACCAGGGCTCCCCACACCCCGCTGCCGGTGAGCGCCGGCAGCAGCACCAGCAGCGGCACCATCACGAACCAGTCGGCGCCGAACACCACCAGCTCGGCCAGGAAGAGGTTGCGGAAGTTCCGGTTGCGGGTCAGGACCGAGAGGGTGGACGGCACGGAGGGGACCATACCCGCCCGGCGAAGGCCGCTCCGTCGCCGCGCGGACAGCGGAACGCCCCCGCCGGTCGTGACCCGGCGGGGGCGTTCCTGGGCGTCGCGGTCGGTGCCGGTGACTACTCGCCGGGCGGCAGTGGCGAGGTGCGGGTCTTCGGCAGCCGCAGCACCTCGAACTGGTCGGTGCCATCCAGCAGGGCGGCCGACGGCGCCGGGCGGCGGGCCGGCTCACCCGTCCCGACGGCCGGGACGGCCCCGGCGCGCGCCGTGGGCGGTGCCGCGCCGGTCGTGGTGTCCGGGGCGGATCCGTCCGGCCCGGCCGGGGTGGACCGGTCGGAGCGCCGCCACTGCCCGCGGGCCCGCAGCCACTCCTTGGTGTGCTCCACCATCACGTAGAGCGTCGGCACCAGGACCAGGGTCAGCAGCGTCGAGCTGAGCAGACCACCGATCACGACGATCGCCAGCGGCCTGGAGATGAAGCCGCCCTCCCCGGTGAGGCCGAGCGCCATCGGCAGCAGCGCGAAGATGGTGGCGACCGCGGTCATCAGGATCGGGCGCAGCCGCCGCCGGCCGCCCTCGACCACCGCCTCACGCACCCCCATCCCCCGGGCCCGGTACTGGTTGATCAGATCGAGCAGCACGATCGCGTTGGTCACCACGATGCCGACCAGCATGAGCACGCCGATCAGCGCCGGCACGCCCAGCGGGGTCCCGGTGGCCAGCAGCAGCCCGATCGCGCCGGTCGCCGCGAACGGGATGGAGATCAGCAGGATCAGCGCCTGGGTCAGGCTGCGGAACGTGGCCACCATGATCAGGAACACGATCGCGATGGCGGCCAGCACGGCCAGACCCAGGTCGGCGAAGGCCGCCTTCTGGTCGGCGCTGACCCCGCCGATCGCGAACGTCGCCCCCGGCACGTCGATGCCGTCCAGCTTCCGCCGCAGCTCCTGGCTGATCGCGCCGAGGTCGGAGCCGGTGGCCGTACCGGTCACCGAAACGCTGCGCTCGCCGTCGATCCGGGTCACCTGCTGCGGCCCCTCAGACTGCGTGATGTCGGCGACGTCGTCGAGCCTCAGCGGCCCGACCGGCAGGGTACGCAGCTGCTCCACCGAGACCGGTGTCGCTGCCGCGAAGCGCAGCACCACGTCCCGCTGCGCGCCGTCGAGCGTCACCTGGCCCAGCGGGGCGCCGCGGAACGCCTGCGCCACCAGCTGGCCGATGCCCGCCTCGGTGAACCCGGCCCGGGCGGCGGCGATCCGGTCGACCGTGACGTCGACCCGGGGCACCCGCGCCGCGAGGCTGGTCGAGACGTCCTCCACGCCCTCCAGGCCAACCATCGCCGCCCGTACCTCCTCGGCAGCGCGGGCCAGCGCCGCCGGGTCCGCGGCCCGGACGACCACCTCCAGCTGGTTGGCGGACGCGCCCCCCTGCCCGACGCCGAAGCTGATCTCGCCGATCCCGGCGCCGAGCGCGTCGAACTCCTCGCGGAGAACCCCGCGCATCTCCTTTGCGTCGGTGTCGCCGCCGAGCGCCACCGACCAGGTGGCGACGTTGTTGCCCCCACCGCCGGCCCACGGGTTGCCCCCGGTGCCGGCGGTGACCTGGTACGTCTCGATGCCGGCGATACCCGCCAGCACCGCCTCGACCTGGCGGGCCGCCGCATCGGTGCCGGCCAGCCCGGTGCCCGCCGGCAGTTCCTGGGTGATGTTCAGGGTGTCCTGGCCGGAGTCGTCCAGGAAGTTGGTCTCCAGCTGGCGGGAGAGGCCAAACGTGCCGAACAGCACGAGCACACCGAGCCCGAGCGTGATCCAGCGGGTGGCCCACCGGCGGGTGGCAAACTCGATCACCGGCAGGTACGCCCGCTGCAGGGGGCTGCGCAGCTCCTTCTCCTCGGCCGCCCGGCGCACGGCGGCGTCGTCGGCCGTTCCGCCGGACGGCTTGAGGAACGAGTAGGCCAGCACCGGGATGACCGTGAGCGAGACCAGCAGCGAGGCGAGCAGGGCCACCGTGACGGTGATCGCGAACGGCGCGAAGAGCTGCCCGACGGAGCCGCCGACCAGCGCGATCGGCGCGAAGACGGCGACCGTGGTCAGGGTGGACGCGGTGACCGCGCCGGCCACCTCGCGGACCGCGGCGAGGATGGCGTCCCGCTTCGGCTCGCCGTACTCCAGATGTCGTTTGATGTTCTCCAGCACGACGATCGAGTCGTCCACCACCCGACCCACCGCGATGGTCAACGCACCGAGGGTGAGCAGGTTGAGCGAGTGGTCGCCGATCCAGAGCGCGATCAGCGCGACCACCACCGACAGCGGGATGGAGACCGCGGTGACCACGGTGGAGCGTACGGAGAGCAGGAAGACCAGGATGACCACGACCGCCATGACCAGGCCCAGCAGACCCTCGGTGGTCAGGCTCTCGATCGATTTCTCGACGAACGGCGCCTGGTCGAAGACCACGGTCAGCTCGACGCCGGAGGCGTCGCGCAGCTCGGCGAGCCGGTCCCGGATCTCGTGGGAGATCTCGACAGCGTTGCCGTCCGGGGTCGCGGTGACCGCGATGCCGAGGCTGTCGCGGCCGTTGGTCCGGCTGAGCGCGGTGGCCGGGGCGAGCTGCTGCTCGACGGTGGCCACGTCACCGAGGCGGACCGGGGCGGCCTTTCCCGCCGCCGGGGCGACGATGACGCCGCGCAGGTCGTCCAGGCTGGCCAGCGGGGTGCCCACCTGCACCGGGAGCGCCCGCGCGCCGTCGACCACCGCGCCGGCGGGCACGGTCACCCCGTTGGTCTTCAGCGCGGCGCCGATGGCGGTCGGCTGGAGCTTGGCCGCGGCCAGCTTCGCCGGGTCCGGGGTGACCACCACGACGTCGTCCCGGGTGCCGGTCACGTCGACCGAGCGGACCCCCTCGATCGCCGCCAGCTCCGGCACCACCGTGTCGCGCAGCTTCTCGGCGAGGACGCGCTGGTCGTCGCCACCGGACGCGGCCAGCACCACCGCCGGCAGGTCGTCGGTGCTGCCGGCGACGACCTGCGGGTCGACGCCCTCCGGCAGCTGCGCGTCGATCCGGCTCAGCGCGGTCTGCATCTTGTTGACCACGTCGTCCAGGTCGGTGCCGAACTCGTACTGCACCTGGACGGTCGTCGACCCCTCCCGCGACGTGGAGGTGATCTTCTTCAGCCCGGTGATGCCCTGGAGGCTGTTCTCGATCGGCTCGGTGACCTGCGACTCGACGATCTCCGGCCCGGCGCCGGGGTACGCGGCCACGATGAACGCGGCGGGCAACTCCAGCGACGGCAACAGTTGCTGCTTGAGCGACGGCACGGCGAACGCTCCGAACGCCGTGGTCACCACCGCGATGAGGGCGACCAGCCCTCGGTTGGCGAGGCTGAATCTGGCGAGCAGCGACATCGGCTCGGCTCACTCCTGGAGGAAGGGATGTCTGCGGGGCACGCAGAGTCTCCCCCACCCGATCACCCC